>CACXXD010000073.1 GCA_902771445.1 uncultured Prevotellaceae bacterium | reverse complement strand
TCTCCTGTCCTACTCCGTCAGGTGCTACGATCTGTGGCACTTCAGGTTGGAAACAAGTTTGTTTATTCTTTAGCTGCCAGGGATGTGCACTCTTCTGTCGTAAGAGAGGCTTTGCACCTACTGACATTGGCTGGGCTGATAACGCCAGTAAAGCACACAAATGGAACTGGTTTACCTCTCGGGGCTGAGGAGAACAACAGCTATGTGAAATATCTTTTCTTCAGAGATGTTCGCAGGGCTGGAAATGAAAAAATATCGCGACTGCCTCCAGAAGCCAGAGATGCACTATTGGCAGAACACGGAAAAGGGCAGCAATGCTGAGGTGGACTATCTGAGGGCGCGTGACGGTAAGGTGCTTCCTGTAGAAGTGAAGGCCAACACACAAGGAAGTATGCAGAGTCTCTGGATATTCATGAGAAAGCGTCAATTGCACGAAGCCATCAGAACATCACTGGAAAACTTCAGTCAGTTTGACCACTACGATCCTAAGGATAATTTCGAGCAACGACACGTGGACATCGTCCCTCTATATGCGTTGAGTAATTTGGAACTATGAGATGTGAACAAAAAAAGAGGTACTGATTTTTGGGGACTTTCCCAAATATTCCATAGCCTGAATTATTCACAAACATTCTGTTCAGTGTGAATGAAATATCATTGCCTACGGCATAACGCGAATGTCCGTGAATGGCCCGTGAATGTTTCGTTAATATTTTCGGATTATTCGCGGTTCATTCACGGACATTCGCGTTATGCCGTAGGCGAAATAAATTTCTATGAATAATTTAGGTTAGTTTTTTCGTGACTGAAACTACGCTTTTGAATCAAATGCTAAAGTTGAGTCGGGTTATATCATTTCCAACTCTTTGCAAGAGTTGGAAATGATATGATAAAAGAGTGAATATCTGTACAATACGATATTACAAATATTCCATTTATGCTAAATCAACACCTCCAAACCGTAAATGGACATGCAATACTTATTATTTTGCCAATAAGTTTGCAGGATTCAAATAAAAGTCGTATTTTTGTACCGATATACAACAAACCAAATAATTTAAACAATGAACGAGAACGAACAGAAACAGCAAGGTCTGCAAATAGAACTGACACCCGATGTGGCACAAGGTGAATATGCAAATTTCGTGATTATCACGCATTCCAGCAGCGATTTCATCCTTGATTTCGCCCGAATCCTGCCCGGTCTGCCCAAGGCAAACGTGAAGAGCCGTGTGATTCTGGCTCCTGAGCACGCCAAGCGCCTGCTGGGGGCTTTGCAGGAGAACATCATGCGCTATGAGCACGAATTCGGTCCCATCAAACTGGCCAACAGACCTAACGACGGGCGCACTATTGCTCCCTTCACCGTGGGAAAAGGTGAGGCATAACACTGATAGTTGTGTTTAAAAATTACCAAAAGTCTTATATTTTGTTAAATATTTCAAGATATAAGGCTTTTCTTTTTTATATATTAGGTGATTTCGGATAAAGTTTGTACCTTTGCGGCCCGAAATGTCCCTGCATGGGTGGGGTATAGCTAATTAGGATATACACAATAATAATATAATAAACAAAAATCAAAAACAATTATGCCTACAATTTCTCAATTGGTTCGCAAAGGCAGAAAGGTAATCGTCGACAAGTCGAAGTCACCTGCGCTGGACAACTGTCCTCAGCGCCGCGGTGTCTGCGTGCGTGTCTACACGACAACCCCCAAGAAGCCTAATTCGGCTATGCGTAAGGTAGCCCGTGTTCGTCTGACTAACCAGAAGGAAGTCAACAGTTACATTCCCGGAGAGGGACACAACTTGCAGGAGCACTCTATCGTGCTGGTGCGTGGCGGTCGTGTGAAGGACCTCCCCGGTGTTCGTTATCACATCGTGCGCGGCACGCTCGATACAGCCGGTGTTGCCAACCGCACACAGCGTCGTTCCAAGTACGGTGCTAAGCGTCCTAAGGCCGCTAAGAAGAAGTAAAAAAAGAGTTGATGAGTTGGAGAGTTTTTGGGTGATGGGCTGGCTCGGAGATGAGCGTCGCTCTGTAAGCAAAAACTCGTCGAGAGAAAACTCATGACTCAAGAACTTGAAACTCAGGAAACTTTTTAAAACAAACAACCACGTTTTGCTGGAGGAAGCTGCTATTGAGCGAGAGCAGAAAGAAAAAACCATTCGTCCCAAGCCAATGCAGCTTAGCCGTGAAAAGCGGCAATTCTTATAGGAAGGTTGAGTAAATGTCCGAGTGTGGACGTTGAAGACGCAGACAAAGAACAGCCCCAAGCAGAATTTAAACATTTAAAACAAAAATGAGAAAAGCAAAACCAAAGAAGCGCGTGATCCTGCCAGATCCCGTGTTCAACGACCAGAAGGTCTCTAAGTTCGTCAATCATCTGATGTTCGACGGTAAGAAGTCGAAGTCTTACGAGATTTTCTACAACTCACTCGAAATCGTAAAGTCGAAGATGAAGGATGCCGAGAAGTCTCCACTGGAGATTTGGAAGCAGGCTCTCGACAATATCACTCCGCAGGTGGAGGTGAAGAGCCGCCGTATCGGTGGTGCCACTTTCCAGGTACCTACTGAGATTCGTCCCGATCGTAAGGAGAGCATCTCGATGAAGAACATGATTGCCTTTGCCCGTAAGCGCAGCGGCAAGTCGATGGCCGACAAGCTCTCTGCTGAGATTATGGATGCCTTCAACAATCAGGGTGGTGCCTTCAAGCGTAAGGAGGATATGCACCGCATGGCTGAGGCAAACCGTGCATTTGCTCACTTCCGTTTCTAATTTTATAATTAAGGTAAAAAGACAATGGCAAAACAAGATTTGCATTTGACCCGCAACATCGGCATCATGGCTCACATCGATGCCGGTAAGACCACTACTTCAGAGCGTATCCTGTTCTACACGGGTAAGACCCACAAGATTGGTGAGGTGCACGACGGTGCAGCCACTATGGACTGGATGGCTCAGGAGCAAGAGCGCGGTATCACCATCACCTCGGCAGCTACGACCTGCTACTGGGAGTGGAACAAGAATAAATATAAGATCAATCTGATTGATACTCCGGGACACGTCGACTTCACCGCTGAGGTGGAGCGCTCTCTGCGTGTGCTCGACGGTGCCGTGGCTACTTATTCGGCAGCCGACGGTGTGCAGCCCCAGTCTGAGACTGTGTGGCGTCAGGCCGACAAGTACAACGTGCCACGTATCGGTTATGTGAACAAGATGGACCGTTCGGGTGCTGACTTCTTCGAGACTGTTCAGCAGATGAAGGACATCCTGGGTGCTAACCCTGTGGTGATTCAGGTGCCTATCGGTGCTGAGGAGAACTTCAAGGGTCTGGTTGACCTGATCAAGATGAAGGCTATCCTGTGGCATGACGAGACTATGGGTGCTGAATATGACATCGAGGAGATTCCCGCCAACCTCAAGGACGAGTGCGACGAGTGGCGCAACAAGCTGCTTGAGGCAGCTGCCGAGTACGACGAGGCTTTGATGGAGAAGTTCTTCGACGATCCCAACTCAATTACCGAGGCTGAGATTATCGCTGCTATCCGTAAGGGTACCATCGCTATGGAGTGCACTCCTATGCTCTGCGGTTCTTCTTATAAGAACAAGGGCGTTCAGCCTCTGCTCGACTATGTTTGCGCTTTCCTGCCCGCTCCTGTCGACGTTGATGTCATCAAGGGTACCAATCCTCAGACGGAGGAAGAGGAAGACCGCAAGCCCAGCGAGGACGAGCCTACGGCTGCTCTCGCATTCAAGATTGCAACCGATCCCTATATGGGTCGTCTGGTGTTCTTCCGCGTCTACTCTGGTAGCGTGAAGGCCGGTTCTTACGTCTTCAACCCCCGTTCGGGCAAGAAGGAGCGCATCAGCCGTTTGTTCCAGATGAACTCTAACAAGGAGATTCCTATGGACAGCATCGATGCCGGTGATATTGGCGCAGGTGTAGGCTTCAAGGATATCCGCACAGGTGACACCCTCTGCGACGAGGAGAAACCCATCGTGCTGGAGTCAATGACCTTCCCCGACACTGTGATCTCTATCGCAGTTGAGCCTAAGTCACAGGCCGACATCGCTAAGCTGGACAACGGTCTGGCTAAGCTGGCCGAAGAGGATCCTACCTTCACCGTTCGTACCGACGAGCAGAGTGGTCAGACCATTATCTCGGGTATGGGTGAGCTCCACCTCGACATCATCATCGACCGTCTGAAGCGTGAGTTCAAGGTAGAGTGCAACCAGGGTAAGCCTCAGGTGAACTATAAGGAAGCCATCACCAAGACTGTTGAGATCGAAGAGGTCTACAAGAAGCAGTCGGGTGGTCGTGGTAAGTATGCTAAGATGCTCGTACAGGTCGGTCCTGTCGACGAGGATTACGATGTGAAGACCAATGGCGGATTGCAGTTCGTCAACGAGGTGAAGGGTGGTAACATTCCTAAGGAGTTCATTCCTTCAATCCAGAAGGGCTTCGAGGCAGCCATGAAGAACGGTATCCTCGGTGGCTATCCTGTTGACTCGCTGAAGGTGACCGTGGTAGATGGTGGCTTCCACCCCGTTGACTCTGACCAGCTGTCATTCGAAATCGCTGCCCAGATGGCTTACAAGGAGGCTTGCGCCAAGGCTAAGCCCGTGCTGATGGAGCCTATCATGAAACTCGAGGTGGTGACACCTGAGGAGAACATGGGTGACGTGATCGGTGACTTGAACAAGCGTCGTGGTCAGGTGGAAGGCATGGAAGAGGCTCGCAGCGGTGCTCGTGTCGTGAAGGCTCAGGTGCCTCTGTCAGAAATGTTCGGCTATGTAACCGCTCTGCGTACCATCACTTCTGGTCGTGCTACCAGCTCTATGGAGTACGATCATCACGCTCCGCTCAGCAGCGCTATCGCTAAGGCTGTGCTCGAGGAAGTGAAGGGTCGTGCCGACCTCGTGTAACTTGATTGTTAAAAGAAGATTGAAGCTATAGAGAGGACGCATCACTTTTGATGCGTCCTCTTTTGTTAATTACTGAATTTGCCAATAATATTAAAAAGGTGTAGGTAAAGTGTCGGGTTTTACAAAATAAAATTGTATCTTTGTCAAATCAATGGCGTTTATATTGAGATTTTTTAGTTATGGGTACATATATTAATATTGGCAATGCAGGGTTCCAGTCTGTCCGTAATGGTGAGTATGTTGACAAGTCGGGGCTTGTCGCTGTAGTGAATAGTACGCTTTTTACAGAGCGCAGGTTCAGTTGCGTGACGCGTAGTCGTCGTTTCGGCAAGTCGCTGGCCGCAAAGATGTTGGCGGCGTATTATGACCGTTCGGTTGATTCGCGGGCTTTGTTTTCTGACCTGAAGATAGCCCATGACCCATCGTTTGAAAAACACCTGAACAAATATCCAGTCATTTATCTTGACTTGAGTGAATTTGTGTCACGCTTCCATGATGCTGATATCGTTGGACAAATAAACAATGCTCTGAAAGCTGATGTGGCTGCTGCCTATCCGCAGGTGGAGGTGAAGGATACGGATGACTTGATGGACTTGCTTGTCAGAATCTACTTGGAGGCAGGCGATCAGTTTGTCTTCATTATTGATGAGTGGGATGCCATCTGCCGTGAGTTCAAGACCGGCACACAGGCGATGGACAGTTATGTGAACTGGCTGCGCCGCATGTTCAAGGGGGTGAATGGGTCTCGCGTCTTTGCCAGTGTCTATATGACGGGTATCCTGCCCATTAAGAAATACAAGACTGAGTCGGCACTGAACAACTTCATTGAGTACTCGATGGTGGAGCCTGTGGATATGGGGCAGTACTTCGGGTTCACCAAGGACGAGGTGCGTGCCTTGGCTGTAAAGCACGGCATGGACTTCGATGAGCTGGAGAAGTGGTACGACGGCTATCAGATAGGCGACGAACTGTCGATGTTCAATCCGAACAGTGTGATGCAGGCCGTCAGGTCTCGCCGCTGCCGTAGTTTCTGGGCCTCCACGGGTGCCTTCGATGTCGTTGCGCACTACATCAATATGAACTACGAGGGGCTGAAGGATGACATCATCCGTATGCTGGCAGGCGGTCGTTGCGTGGTTGACCCTACAGGATTCCGCAATGACATGTCAGCCGTAGAGAGCAAGGACGACGTGCTGACAGTGCTCATCCATCTTGGCTACTTGTCGTACAACTGGCAGGAGAACGAATGCTATATTCCAAATCTTGAGGTGGCAGGTGAGATGGTGAACGCGGTCAAGTCGAACAACTGGTCTCCGCTTGTCGGTGCCATACAGCAGTCGCGTCAGTTGCTGCAGTCCGTCCTCGATGGTGATGCGGATGCCGTGGCCCGTGGCGTGGAGGCTGCGCACGACGAGCACACGAGCATTCTCTCCTACAACAACGAGAACTCACTGGCCTGTGTGCTGAGCATCGCCTTCTACTATGCCCGCAACAACTACATCATCCACCGTGAGCTGCCCACGGGCAAGGGCTTCGCTGATCTGGTGCTCATTCCTCGCAAGAATGTCGATTCGCCAGCCATCGTTCTGGAACTGAAGTTCAACAAGAATGCCGATGCGGCCATCGATCAGATCAAGCGTCGCCAATATCCCGCCAAGTTGGCCGACTATGACGACCGCTTGCTGCTCGTCGGCATCAACTACGACCGTGAGACGAAAACGCACAGCTGTAGGATAGAGTAAACCTATGTCCAAAGTACAACCGCTATAAGAAGTGATTTTTTGCCTAATTGCTGTTAGCAGCGAGAAAAGGCTCGATAAGAACCACAAAAATGAGAGAAAATAGTCCAAAAGTTTGGCCATTACGGAAAAAGTGAGTACTTTTGCATCCCAAAACTTATAGTCTGCCGTTGAGCAAATGACTCTTTAGCGGCAGTAATTCTTAACAATTAAACAAAACAAAACGACAATGAGTCAAAAAATTCGTATCAAGCTGAAGAGCTACGACCACAAATTGGTCGACAAATCAGCAGAGAAAATTGTGAAGGCTGTGAAGGCTACAGGTGCTATTATCAGCGGTCCTATCCCCCTTCCCACACACAAGCGTATCTTCACTGTGAACCGTTCTACCTTCGTTAACAAGAAGAGCCGTGAGCAGTTCCAGCTGTCAGACTACAAGCGTCTGATCGACATCTACAGCTCTACTGCTAAGACTGTCGACGCGCTGATGAAACTCGAACTCCCCAGTGGTGTTGAAGTTGAAATCAAGGTGTAGTTGATGATTACGCATGATTGCTATAAGGTGAACGCAGGAGATTTCTTGCGTTCACTTTTTGTTTATGCCTCAGCATTGTTCTTCTCACTATCGTTGTTGCATGATGAAGTAGCTGTAAATGTTAACTTTGCTTTGTGATTTGTTACTAAATGAGGTGTTTCCTTTAATAATTCGGAGAAAAATGCTTTTATTTTCTTTGTTTTTATTACTTTTGCACCGAATTTAAAGGCTTGCTGCTTGTGTTTCCTGATGAAACGAAGTTGATAGCCTGTCTGTTGTAAACTTATTTTATTACGAATGATCAATTAAAGGTAGTTATGAAAAAGATTATTTCACTTTTCGTTTTGATGCTGGTAGCATCGTTCGGCACCGTGCAAGCACAGTTGCCTGCGGAGACTCTGAGAGCAATAGACGGTAAAGCCGTGCGAACCGACACCCTGTCGAATGGCGGCAAGCCTTTCATCATCGATTTCTTTGCAACCTGGTGCAAGCCTTGTAACCGTGAACTCGATGCCATTGCTGAGGTCTATGATGACTGGCGCAAGGAGACTGACGTGAAGATTATTGCCGTCAGTATCGATCAGGCTCAGAATATTAATAAGGTGAAGCCGTTGGTTGACAATCACGGATGGGAATATGAAGTACTGCTCGATCCGAACAGTGATTTCAAGCGTGCCTTGGGCATTCAGACCATTCCATACGTGCTCATTGTAGACGGTAATGGTCGTATTGTCTATAAGCACAACGGCTATACCGATGGGGCTGAGACCGAACTGATAGAAAAGGTACGTGAACTGATCAAGTAAACGGAAGAGCGCATGAAGATAAGAATCAATGACAGCGTGCAAAGAATGGCGAGGGTAATATTGCCTTCTTTTGCTTTTGCCCTTCTGCCTTGGTCGGTAACGGCCCAGGAGCAGAAAGGCGTCACGCTTTCCGGTAGCGTTCAGAGTGACATCCTTATTCCGAAAGAAGACACGCGAACAGGTGCAGAGAAGAAAGAAGATTTCCAGACGAATACCTATGTAGACTTGAACTTGCAGAGTACTCACATCGATGCAGGTCTGCGGGTTGAGTATCTCGAGCATCCGTTGCCGGGCTTTGAGAATGATTTCAAGGGCTGGGGTGTTCCCCATTTCTATGTGAAGGGTAAGGCCAAGAATGTTGAACTTACGCTTGGCACGTTCTACGAGCAGTTTGGTTCAGGCTTTATTTTGCGTTCCTATGAAGAACGTTCGTTGGGTATTGACAATTCTCTGTTGGGTGCTCATTTCGTGGCACATCCTTTCGCAGGCGTACAGTTGAAAGCCCTCTATGGAAAACAGCGCAGGTATTGGGACTGGGGCGAAAGTCTGATTGCCGGAGCCGATGCCGAGCTGAGCATTGATGAGTGGTTTACCTCGATGCAAGAACATAACACCCGTTTGCGACTGGGGGCATCGTGGGTGAACAAGGATGAACCAGACGAGGATATCTTTCCAGATCCCAAGCACCGTTGGAATCTGCCGCGCTATGTCAACGCATGGGATGTGAGAGCCAATCTGAACACAGGTCCTTGGGGCATTCTAGTGGAGTATGCACAGAAGACGCAAGACCCTTCGTTCGACAATAGCTTTAGTTATGACAACGGGCATGTTGCCATGCTTTCCGGCTCTTATTCCCAGAAAGGGCTCAGTGTATTGTTGCAGGCCAAGCGTTCTGAAAACATGTCATTCCGCAGCCGGCGTTCCATGTCTGGAACCTCTACCTATATCAACCATTTGCCTGCTTTCACGCTTGACCATACCTATGCTCTGGCGGCTCTCTATCCGTATGCTACACAGTTGGCCGCAGGAGAATGGGCTTACCAGGCAGAACTTGGTTATAACTTTAAGCGTAAGTCGGCTATCGGTGGTCGCTATGGCATGAACGTGAAGGTGAATTTCTCTTATGTGCGTTCTATTGACAGCAAGTGGCTGAAGTGGGGCGATGATACCTATTATCAAGACCTGAATGTTCAGTTGACGCGTCGTCTGGGCAAAGGCTTCAAACTGAACCTGATGTACATGAACCAACGATATAACAAGCAGGTTATAGAGGGACATGGCGATATGATTCGTTCCAACATCTTCGTAGCCGATGCACTGATGCAGTTGGCTCCAAAGACCAAGCTGCGTGCTGAGTTGCAGTATCTGACTACGAAACAGGATCAAGGTGACTGGGCCTTCGGACTGTTGGAGCTTTCGTTGGCTCCCCATTGGATGCTGACCGCAAGCGATATGTGGAACTGTGGCGAAACGAAGACCCATTACTATCAAGGGCTTGTCACTTTCAATGTAGGTTCACATCGCATACAGGCTGGCTATGGCCGTACTCGTGCTGGCTATAACTGCTCGGGTGGTGTCTGCCGCTATGTGCCGGCAACCAAAGGCTTTACTTTGGCATATAATTATAATTTCTAAAGAATGGGAAAGATGATTAAAACGATGAATATCAATAAGTTGTTTCTGCATGTCGTACAGGCTTGCTTGTTGCTGACGCTGCCTTCCTTCGTGGCTTGCAGTCATATTGATGAGAATGACCGCCTGATTGAAGTGAAGACCGATGACCAACAGCCAGCTCCAGTGCCTGATGATCCATCCACTCCGACTCCCACGTCGACAGTCAAGAATGTGTTGCTCGAAGACTTCACGGGTCAGCGTTGTAACAACTGCCCTACGGGAACCGAGGTAATAGAGCAGTTGCAGGAGGCCTATCCCGATCGTCTCGTTGCGGTAGGTATTCATGGTGGGCCATTGGGCTTCAAGGGGAGTGCCACGGTGAAAGGTCTGGCCACCGAAGTAGGCGACGAATACTACAATCATTGGAATCTGGAATATCAGCCCGTTGGCTTGATTAACCGTGGTGAGGCTACCAATTACGTCAACTGGGTTGGCGAGGTGATGAAGGAAATGAAGCAAACATCTGTCGTCAAGATGGAAGTTGAGGCCATTCTAAATGCCGACAAGATAGATATCACCGTTAAGGAGGAAGGATACGACAGCTACAATGGCATGTTGCAAGTGTGGCTGTTGGAAGACGGAATCGTGGCTATGCAGACCATGCCCGACGGCACGAACAATCGTGAGTATATCCACAATCATGTTTTACGTACCCCAGTCAACGGGACATGGGGCGAAAGTTTCTCAATCAACAAGGATGAGAAAAAGAACCAGCACCTGACGCAAGCCGTCGATGCAGACTGGGATGCGTCTAAGCTCAGTATCGTGGCCTTTGTCTATAGTGGCACAGGGGTGGAACAGGTTGTCAAAGCAGTGGTGAAATGAATGCTACATACGAAGAATAATCAATAAAAGGATAATGCTTATGAAGAAAATTTTTACGCTATGTTTCGTGCTTGCTATGGCACTTGCCGTTAGCGCACAGAGTGACTTCCCCTTGCAGTTTGCCGACAAAGACGGTAATGTGATTGCCGATGGTTCGACACTGAACATTACCGAAGCAGAAGTCGACGACTTTACAGGAGAAGCCTTGATGCCATCAGGCCTTTTTGCCAAGAATACTTCAGACGAAGAGGTTCAGTGTGGTGGATCGTTCACGGTGCAATCTATGAGCAGCGGAGTCTTTCAGTCTTGTTTTCCCGGCAACTGTCAGCAGGCGAAAGAACGTGGTGATTTTTCTACACAAAATGGGGCTCTTGCTGCAGGCGAACTGAAGAATATGATGACAGAATGGTTGCCTGCAAAAGAGGGTTCTTGTGTCGTAGTCTATCAGCTCGTTACTTACAAGCAGAATGTGATTACGAAGAAATGGATGCAGGATAAGCTGGGACCCAAAGTGACATTGAACTTCGTCTATGGTACTGCAGGTATCAAGGGTGTTGCTACTGACAAACAGGTTCGTTCTGTGGCATTCTTCGATATGCAAGGCCGTCAGGTCGATCGTCCTGTGCATGGCATGTATGTCATGAAAACATTCTATGCCGATGGCACCCATACCGCACAAAAACAATTCGTAAGATAATCAGACATAGATACTTACATTTTTTATTCACAAAAACTTTTACTTTATGAAACGAAAAATTACTTTTTTGTTTTTGGCAGCTATGCTGATAGCTGTCACGGGCTTAGCGCAAGGAAAGCAACAAAGCCGTCCTATGCCGCAAAAGCATTTGGAGACGCTTGCTAAGACTGTTGGCACGGAGATGAAGGCCCAGCCATCACTCGCTTCGTTGCAACGTCAGCACAGTGCGGATCGTCAGAAGATGGCCCGCGTAAGCTTCACCACTAATCAGAAGATGAAGGGTGCTGAGCTGTTCAATGCTCCTTGGCGCAATGCTCGTCGTGCCGCTGGCGATGACATTATTGTCGATCAGCCGGAAGGCCGTCAGGTACTCTACAGCCGTAGCGGCAGTGCCTATTTCTATTATTGGGGCTATGTCTTCAATACCACAGTTGCCGATGCTGTTGGCAACGTGGTGTTTGGCGAGGGCAATACCGTGTATGTAAAGAACCTGTTGACACAGTACACCACCAATTCCTGGACGAAGGGTACCATCAACGGCTCTACCATTGTGTTCGACTTCCCCCAGAAAGCACTTAATTCGCAGGGTTACGACTATTTTCTGAACTATGGTGCGCTGTCTGAAGACCTCGAGTTCACCCCAGGCGGTTCGCTCACCATGAAGTATGATGCCGAGACGGGTGAAATCTCTCCGCTGGATGAAGCCTTTGTCACTGGCGAGAAGGTGATAGCCCTGGTTGATGGCGACAACCTCTGGACGGGTTATGCCGACTGGGATATCAGCTATGCTGTTGTGACCGACGAGCAGGTACAGGCACCCGAAGGCATTGAGACTGCGCCCTATTCTCTTACTGCCAGCGGCTACGATGGTTCGATTGTGAAGGTTGGCTTCACCAGCGATGCTGTCTATGTGCAGGGTATCGATGCCAATCTGCCCGATACTTGGGTGAAAGGTGCTATCGAAGGTAACAAGGTGATTTTCAAGAGCGGTCAGTATATTGGTGCCGACGAAGTGTCTGGCTATCACCAGTATCTCTATGCAGCTACCTCAACACAGGAGTACGATCCTTATTACGATGAGTACAATACCGTTTATACGTTGGTCGACGATGACATCGTGTTCACGTATGATGCTGAGACAAAGACACTCGAAAGCAACTCGCTCTTCCTGATTAATGCAGGCAAGACCACTGTCAGCTATCTCAATGTCTTTGAGAATGCCAAGATAGCTCCGTTTGTTGAGACTGCGGCCACACCTGCCACACCAGAGATTACAGACTTCTATGAAGGTGGCACGAGCTACTATATGTCTGGCTATGGCTGGGGCTATATCACGGCCAAAGTCCTCACCAGTGATGTCGATGGCAACTACATTCTGCCTGAGAAACTTTCCTATGCACTCTGGGTCAAGGTGAATGGCGAGGAGAAACAGCTCACCTTGTCGTGGAATGATTATATGTATCAGGAGGTAGAGACACTGTCTGAACTTCCTTTCGGCTATAATGATACTTGGGACATCTACGCCAGCGGCCTTGAGCAGACCGTCTACTACTATGTTATTGGTCCTGAGGCTTACGGTGTGCAGGCTATCTACAGGGGCTTAGGCGAGGAGCGCCGTTCAGAGATTGCATGGGCTGAGGTGACTGGTATTGGTGCCGATGTTCAGCCCGCTGCTGCTACCCCTGCTTATCCCGATGTGGATCCGTCAGACGTTGGCGGTCAGATTGACTATGGATTCTATACGGGCGAAGAACAGTTGTCCACAGTATCCAACAATGCCAAGGCAGAGACCTATGATGTGGCTATCAAGTTGCAGAACGAAGCACTGGTTGGCTCGCACATTGAGAGCATCACCATCCCCATGCAGACCAAAGATGGCATCAGCAACGTATCAGTTTGGTTGTCAAGCCAGTTGCGTGTGGAGAACGGCATGAACGTTCCCGACCTTGTTTCGAAGAGTGTGGAACTGACTGAGGCAGGCTTTGTCACCGTGAAGCTCGACAAGCCCTACATCATTCCTGCCGAGGGTGTATATGTAGGCTATTCTTTCACGATTGATGATGTTAGCGTGACTGAAAATCAGTCACCTGTAGCTATCACTAATCAGGTGAACGAAGGTGGCTTCTACATGCACACCTCCGATGGCTTCCTCAAGTGGATTGATGCTACCGACATCTATGGCGGCAGTGCAGCACTGACGGTGACGGTTGCCGGCAAGTTGATCAAGAGCAATGCCGTGTCGATGGCCGACCTTCCTGCTCAGTATGTGATGACCAACAGCGAGATCTCTCTGCCTGTGAGTGTCGTGAATCATGGTTCGGAGGGTGTCAAGTCGATAGATATAGAATATACCCTTGCTGGTAAGACAGCCTCACAGCACATCGATGTTGAGCCTGCCGTGAGTGGATTCTTTGGCAAGACGGCTACTGTTGTCGTCTCGCTTCCTGCACTTGCTGAAAGCGGTACCTATGTGGTTGACATGAAGGTGACGAAGGTCAATGGCGTGGACAACGAAGATCCCAACAATGCCAACGGCTATAAGATCGTCGCTCTCAACACCGTGCCTAAGCATCGCGTGCTGCTCGAAGAGTACACTGGTCTGTGGTGCGGCTGGTGTCCACGCGGCTTCGTGGCACTTGAGAAGTTGGCCAGCCTCTATCCCGACGACTATGTGCTCGTGAGCTATCACAATGGCGATGACATGGAGATCATGGCAAGCAGCGACTTCCCCTCTAACGTTGCAGGATTCCCCTCTGCTTATATTGAGCGTAAGACCGAGGTCGACCCCTACTATGGAACGACTCAAAGCACTCCGTTGGGTGTTGCCAACGACATGGCTGCTGAGGCTGAGAACTTCGGTGTTGCAACGATCGACATGACTCCTTCGTTCGCTGTCAATGGCAATGCCGTCAGCGTGGCTACCAAGGTGACTTTCCCATTCGATGTGGAAGACGGAGCCTATGCACTGGAGTACATCCTCGTGTCAGATGGTCTGAATGATGCAAGTTGGGGTCAGAGCAACTACTATGCAGGTACTCAGGATGATGACGACCTGGCATTGTTCACACAGGGCGAGTCAACGGTCTATGGTCTGACCTTCAACGATGTGGCTGTTCTTACTTCTCAGATTGGTGGTATTGCTGGCAGCATTCCTGCCAACGTGAAGGCCGACCAGCCTGTTTCTCACACCTATACGTTCAGTCTGGCAAAGGCTGTGAACACCAATGGTGCCAATGTCATTCAGGACAAGAACAACCTGAAGGTTGTGGCACTCCTGATCGACACTCAGACGGGTGCTGTGCTCAATGCTGTCAAGGCCAAGGTGGGCGAGTCGACTGGTATCGATGAGCTGAATGGCAACAGCCGTTCGGTGCAGACCGTCTACTACGACCTGTCGGGCCGTAAGGTGTTCAAGCCGGCCAACGGCGTGTTCATCAAGAGTGTTCGCACCGGCGACGGCCAGACCAAGAGCGAGAAGGTCATCATGAAGTAGGCTGCGGTCTACCGTTCTATACCTACTATAGAGGGGGGATGTGCCTGTTTCGTGGCGCATCCCCTTTTTCGATTTTATCACAGTGGCAGTCCGACTTGGTATATTTATGCAGACCTGTGTGCAATAAAGATTAAATTAATCTATAAATCAGCTTGTTTATATTCACTTTCTGAAAAATATTTGTAATTTTGTACAGAAATCAGATTGTCACTAAAAGCTTTTATTGTAGTTTCTCTTATGAAAACAAAAATTCTGACAACTTTCTTGCTGGCCTTTTTCTCATTGATGATGCATGGCCAGATGATTGAACCCGTGCGCTTCACCTCGCGTCTGGACATACACGACAACGGCGAGGCTGAAATTGTTTTCAGGGCTACCATCGACGATGGTTGGCATGTCTATTCGACCGATATGGGCAGCGACGGCCCCATCTCTGCCACGTTCAATGTGGTGAAGATGGAGGGCGTGCAGACCGTTGGCAGCCTGAAGCCCCTTGGCAAGCTGGTCAGCCAGTACGACAAGATGTTCGGCATGGAGCTTCGTTTCTTCGAGCACAATGCCGCATTTGTCCAGAAGGTGCGTTTCACCAAGCCCGACTACGAAATCGATTGCTATCTGGAGTATGGTGCCTGCAACGACGAGATGTGTCTGCCTCCATCGCAGGTAGAGCTGAAACAGGCGGGAAAGGCTCCTGTCAGTGCGAAGAAAGAAGAGGCTGACACACAACAGAAAGAGAATGCCGGACAGAAGAATGCGGCTGACACGGTATCAAAAGATACGGCTGCCACTGTTGTCATTCCTGACGTCGGTGCGATAAAGGACATTCAGAGTGGTCAGCAGGGCCTCTGGCGACCAGTCATTCAGGAGTTGCAGGCTTTCGAAAGCAAGGGGCAGGCCGACGAGACCGTCTCGTGGTGGTTCATTTTCATTCAGGGCTTGTTGGGTGGTTTCCTCGCCTTGTTCACTCCCTGCGTGTGGCCCATCATTCCCATGACCGTCTCGTTTTTCTTGAAGCGTAACAAGGAGCGTTCCAAGGCCATTCGCGAGGCCACTACCTACGGTCTGAGCATCGTTGTCATCTATGTGCTTCTCGGACTGGCCGTCACGTTGCTCTTCGGTGCCAGTGCACTGAACGCGCTGGCCACTAATGCCCTGTTCAACATCTTCTTCTGTTTGTTGTTGGTGGTCTTTGCCGCCTCTTTCTTTGGTGCATTCGAAATCACGTTGCCTTCGTCGTGGTCGAACAAGATAGACCAGAAATCAGAGTCGACCACCGGACTCCTTTCCATCTTCCTCATGGCCTTCACGCTGGCTCTGGTGTCGTTCTCCTGCACGGGACCCATCATCGGTTTCCTGTTGGTGGCTGTCTCCACGCAGGGCAGCATCATAGCCCCCACCATCGGCATGCTGGGCTTCGCCATCGCCCTGGCTGTGCCTTTCACGCTCTTTGCCATGTTCCCCTCGCTGCTCAAGTCGGCCCCCAAGTCGGGTGGATGGATGAACGTCATCAAGGTGACGCTCGGCTTCATCGAACTGGCCTTTGCGCTGAAGTTCCTCAGCGTGGCCGATCTGGCATATGGCTGGCACATCCTTGACCGCGAAGTGTTCCTCTCGCTCTGGATTGTCATCTTTGGTCTGCTGGGTGTCTATCTGTTGGGCTGGCTCAAGTTCCCCCACGACGACGATGACCGTCGCACCAACGTGCCTCAGTTCTTCTTGGCTATGGCCTCGCTGGCCTTCGTTGTCTATATGATTCCCGGTCTGTGGGGTGCTCCGCTGAAGGCTGTTTCAGCCTTTGCGCCGCCCATGAGCACACAGGACTTCGTGCTTCAGAAGATCACGACCGAGCCTCGTTTCAAGGATTACGAGCAGGGCATGGCGGCTGCCAAGGCTGAGGGCAAGCCTGTCATGATCGATTTCACTGGCTTTGGATGCGTGAACTGTCGTAAGATGGAGGCTGCCGTCTGGAGTGACCCGATGGTGTCCGACATTCTGAACAATCGCTATGTGCTCATCTCGCTCTATGTCGACGACAAGACACCGTTGCCGTCACCTATCGAGATTACAGAGAACGGCAAGAGTCGCACGCTGCGCACGGTTGGCGACAAGTGGAGCTACTTGCAGCGGGTGAAGTTCGGCGCCAATGCTCAGCCTTTCTATGTGTTGCTCGACAACGACGGCATGCCGCTCTA
>CACXXD010000072.1 GCA_902771445.1 uncultured Prevotellaceae bacterium | reverse complement strand
TTGCGAAATTTTGTTTCGCAAAAGGAACTATTTCTCCCCGTGGTACTTCGCCTTTCGGACAGCTCTGAGCGGCCTTCGCGCTGAGATTAGTATTGAATCAAAGTGGGTTTGCAGCCATATCAAACTGAGTTCTTACTTGAGTCATCGTGTAACTAATGCTAAAACTCAGTTTGATATGGCTGTAAACCCACTTTGATTCAATATCAATCTCAAGACTGCCACTAAGACATGACGTGAGCACTGCGGTTCCTCGCTTCCAGAATACAACTTTCCGAAGGTGCTTTTTTTATGAATTATCTTGACAAAACCATCTTCTTGCCATCTCTAATGATGATTTTGCCGGGGCAACCAGACTCAGCACAGACGATGTTCCGCAAATGTCTAAAGTACGTAAATGACCGTAACATGGCTGTTGCAGCTTTTCGTGGGCTAAGCTTACTCTATGAAAAAATCGGCCCAGCGGACTCCACGGCAAAAATATGCATTGCTTGCATACAATGCTAACGACTCTGCGCATCAGAAAAAAGTAGGAGAAGCGTTAATAAGACAACAAGCGATATACAATTACAGTAAGCATGAAGAAGAGGCACTGAAAAATGCAGAGCGGGCAACCACACTATGGCGGTGGCTATTTGGGGCATTCGTTGCTATCGTGCTGATTATATGCTCCACATTATTTTTATTTAATAGGAAGAAAAGGGCTGCCGGGCGAAGAATAGCCATGATGCAAGAACGCTATGAGACGGAAAAGACACTACTTCAGCGCGAAATGGAAGAGATGAACGCCCTACTTGAGGAGCGGCAGTCGCTGCTGGAGACCAAGGAAGACCTGATGGAGCGACGAGATTCAGAAAGCCCCCCTGAAAGACGATTTCTGCTATTTTCTGAAGAATGTCAAGGAGCAACCCACAAGCAAGGACTGGGACAAACTCTGCAGATTTGCCAAGAGTAAACTCCCCAAACTGTATGTGATGCTGCGCAACTACAACGTCAGCGAGCGCGAAATGAGAATTTGTCTGCTTACCCGACTGATGTTCAAGCCCAAGGACATTGCCGTCCTCGTAGGTTGCCGCTTCCCGGAGGTCTCACTCACACGCAGTCGCCTGCTGAAGAAAATCTACGGCATTGACGGCAAGTCATCGGACTTTGACAAACGAATCATGCTAATGTACTGATATATTTTTTCACCGTTACTCAAATGTTTTTTATGGCTTCTTTGACACCAGCCATATTGCTGCGCGAAACGGGAATGGAGTCATGGCTATGACGAATGAGTAGTTGCATGACACCAGAACGAGACAGGACTTGCTCTACTTGACTAAGATTGACAAGGAAAGCACGATGACAACGAACAATCGAGGGATAGGACTGAAGCGTTTGCTCTAACTGCTTGGAGGTGGAACGGAGCATGTCGCATCGCACCTGTCCGTCGCGATGCTGATAGATTTTCACGTAATTGCCCACTGCCTCAATATACAATAGTTCGGAAATACATAAGGTGACCGTCTCGCTGGTTGTGCCTATGAGTGTCACTGTATCTTCGACGGCAGAAAGTGACTGGGGGTGTTCTTTCAGTTGTTCGTTGAGCATCTTGGTCTCTTCAAGTTCTGCTGCGAGATAGCGACTGCGGAACTTGTAGCGCCAATAGAGGCCAACGGCAAAGGAACAGAAGGCAAGAATAAAAAGTGTCTGAAGAAATCCCATCACGGAAAGCAAATCGGGAGCACCGATACGACTCAATGGAAAATGAAGAACACAGCAAGTCAGCAAGGCCTCAAGGGGTGTGTTGATTAGCTGAAAGCAGAGGTTGCGCCGAATGATATAGTCGACACCCCTGTCAAGTGTGGCTGGCATGTTTACAATGTACTTCATGACGGCTTCGGTGACGTAGCACACTCCTATGCCAAAGAGCCAAATGAGGAGGAACCACACATAGAGCATAAGCCCCAACTGGCCAATGGCCATAGGCTTGAAAACGACAAAAGCAAGGCATGAAAAGCCTACACTGATGATGCGAACATTGAGCGTCTCTTTCTGTCTGTTGTTCATTTTTCTTTCTTATTTCCATGACAGTGCTGGCAAAGGTACGAAATAATATTGTTACTCGTCACTTTTTCGTGCAGAATATCCCATAAAGTTGGCACAATAAGTAAACGGTCGTAACTTTGCCGACAGAAGTTTTAAACAAAAAAATAAATGAAAAGAAACAACATGAGGCTGTCTGTATTGACAGCAGTTTTGATGATGATGAGCGAGACGGCCTTCGCACAAAGTGACAGTCTGCAGACGGACACGACTCAGTGGTATAACCAGACACAGGCGATCGACGGAATCGTGGTAAAAGGCCGACTGCCCAAGACTCGCGTGAAGGGCGATGCCATGCGCACAATAGTTGCAAACACGATACTGGAAAAGGCTGGCACGGTGAGCGATGCACTGAAACGAATCCCGATGTTGGAAACAGATAGGGACAAAGCAGTAACCGTCACAGGACGAGGCGAGGCCGAAGTGTATATCAACGGTCGACGGGTGCTGGACATAAAGGAACTCTCACGACTGCGCTCCGACCAGATTCAGTATGTAGACGTTGTGCAGAATCCAGGAGCCCGCTATGCCGCCTCGACGAAAGCCGTGGTACGCATCACGCTGAAAAAAGCACAAGGCGAGGGCTTCAGTTTTCAGGAATATGCATCGGGACTGTATCAGTATGGCTACACGCTGAGCAATAATCTTGACCTGAACTATCGTACTGGCGGCCTGGACATCACGGCTTCGTTCTGGGCTGGCCGCTATGGACACTTCAAGTCTTTACAGGAGAACGTGCTGACCTACTATGCCGGGCCGGACCGATACGAGGGCATCAGTGCGCAGGAGACTAACAGCGTTTGGAAAGGCTGGTCACCGCAGTTGCAGATGAACTACATGGTCAATGAGAATCACAGTTTCGGTGCATTCTACAAATACGACCGTCATCCGGGCGAAAACAACAACGGTTGGTACAATACGGATACCTATAAGAACGGTGTCTACACAGAACGCTCTGAAAGCGACATCTGGCTAGACCAGCAGTTCAGAAAACATATCTTCAATGCCTACTATAACAGTAAGATAGAAAAACTGGGCATAGACCTGAACATCGACGGCCTGTTTGACGATACGAATACCCCGGGGACGACAAGGGAAAAGATAACTGACCAGAAAGGCAAAGAGAACAACAGGAACATAGAAAACAACACAAAAAGCGGTAATAAATTCTGGGCCTCAAAACTCATAGTGAACTATCCCGTGTGGAAGGGCAATCTCTCCGTGGGCGGCGAATATTCCTATAATCACCGAACGGACGCCTATAACTTCAGCGCGTCGGATGCTGTACCCGTGAAGGCTACTGATAATGAAATCAACGAGAAATCTGTCGCTGCCTTTGCCGAATATGGCAGGGAGTTTGGCAAACTGTTCGCACAGGTGGGACTGCGCTACGAACACCTGAAGAACGACTACTTCAACTTCGGGAAACGGGAGGATGAGGTCTGCCGCAACTATGGCGACTGGTTCCCAACAGCTGTCATATCAATGCCTGTCGGAAAGGTGCAGCTGTCACTCTCTTACCGACAGGACATCAAGCGCCCTAACTACAGCAGTCTGACAAGCTCTACCATCTACATCAACCATTACACCTACCAGAGTGGCAACCCTTATCTGAAACCGACATACACACATAGCATGGTGTTCAATGCTGCCTATAAATGGGCCAACCTAACAGTGAACTATGCCCGCATCAAAGACTCTGAGACCATGTCGACAGAACCGTTCCCTGGCTCTACCGACCCGCTCATGAGTCTCGTTCACCCCATCAACAGCTTTGATGCCTACAACCAGTTGATGATAAATGCCGCAATGCGACCAACCATCAACTTCAGTCTCTGGTCCTTAAACGCGTCATGGCATCCCATCTGGAGTGCAGGCATCATCTTCCAAAACTACAAGTCGCCTTGCGCCGACGGATCAATCATCACGCTCAACCATCCGTTTGCATCGCTCAAATGGCAGAATGATCTCGAATTGACAAAGAATTGTCGACTGAATGTAGCAGCACTATGGACTCCAAAGGGTGATTATAATAATTTCAGAGTTACACGTCATGCCTTCGACTGCTCGATGGGACTGCAATATGACATTAACCTGCGAAGGGTCGGCATGCTGAACATCGATTTCAGATGCTACGACGTGTTGCAGACCAACAAGAACGAAAGCATCGTTTACGGAATACGCGAGCTGACATCCTATAATCCTGCCCGCCGGACCTTCTTCATCGACTTAACATGGAAGTTCAATGAGGCCCGCTCAAAGTATCGAGGCTCTGGAGCCGGTGATAAGCAGAAAGCAAGAATGTAAATAAAAAAAGAGGATATGCCAGAACTGACATATCCTCTTCTTTCTTTGAATAGTGTTATCACCTTAAATGGCTGCACTGGCAATCCACTCGTAGATGCATGATGCGATACCAACGAGACAGATGCCTGCGGTGCAGATGGCAAGAGATACCTTCGTCGTAAGGTCTGTCTGGAATGTAGGCAGCGGATGCTCCTCGGCCTTGATGTACATGGCTTTCACAATGAGCAGATAGTAGTAGAGTGACACTACCGTGTTGATCAATGCAATGAATACTACGAAATAGGGCCAGAATGGAGCAACCTCATGACCTCTGACAGCAGCGAGGAACACGAAGAACTTAGAGAACATGCCTGCAAACGGAGGAATACCAGCCAGAGAGAAGAGAGCCAGCGTCATGAGGAAAGCCAGCTTCGGGTTGGTCTGATAGAGTCCGTTGTAAGCACTCATCTGCGTATTGCCACCGTTATGCTCCACGGCACTGATAACAGTGAAGACGGCCATATTGGCCACCACATATACCAGCACATAGAAGGTCAGGGCTGTAGCTCCGGCCTGCGGGTCGCCGCCAATCACAGCCAGCATGATGTAGCCGGCCTGAGAGATGGACGAGAAGGCCATGAAGCGCTTCAGCTCCGACTGACGGATGGCGAAGAGATTGGCCACGGTGATAGAGAGCACAATCACAATCCAGAGCATCGGGTTCCAGTAGTCGACCATTGAGCCGAACACTTTGGTCAGAATGATGCAAAGTGTCAGCGCAGCAGCACCTTTCGAGACAACGCTCAGATAGCCGGTCACAGGTGTGGGCGCACCCTGATAGGTGTCAGCCGTCCAGAAGTGGAAGGGTACGAGCGAGATCTTGAAGCCAAGTCCGCTGAAAAAGAACACCAGACCCATGATAGACAAGGGAGAAGTGGTCAGCGCAGCTGTTACATCTTCGAAATAGAGGCTACCCGTGGCAGCATAGATGAACGAAATGCCGAACAGCATCACGCCACTTGAGAAGGTGGCAACAAGGATGTACTTGGCAGCCCCTTCGGCTGAGTTCTTGCGGTTCTTGTCGAAGGCAACCATACATGCCATAGGCACAGATGCCATCTCTAAGCCAAGGAAGAACATGAGGAATGATCCGCTTGACATCATCATGTACATACCGAGCAGCGTGCTCAGCACGAGCATGAAAAACTCTCCAGAGACTTTCTTGTTGGTTTCCAACCATGTATGTGACATCAAGACAACGATGAGCGTACCAAACGTGAGAATAATCTTCATCACGTTGACCATCTGCGAGGTGACATAAATACCACCGAAGGCAGAAGTTGGCTCCATCGTTCCAAACAACAGACATGTCTGAAAAATCAATGCTCCTGAGGTAATCAGCCCAAGTTTCTTGGTCTTCTGCGAATCCTTCAGCAGGAAGAAATCAGCCAAGAAGACTACAACGAGCAAAAGTACAAGGAATGCCTCAGGCATCATATTTAAGAATTGAGAATAATTCATAATGTATTTCGATATTACGTTATTACGATATTACGTTATTACTACTCTACTTACATTACGCCAATTGACTGAAGGATTGTTCCAGCGCTCGGCGAAATGACATTGCTCACCCAGAAGGGGAACGTACCAAGTCCTGCCACACAGAAGATAAGGCAGATGACAGCGACGCGCTCGTCCCAGGTAGCATCGGTCAGTTCAAGGAAGTGCTTGTTCTCAACCTCACCATAGAGAATCTTGCCAACCACACGCAGAATGTAGACTGCTGTTACAACAATCGACATACAGGCGATGATGGTAGCCACCATGCGGAACGAGGTGTTGGGATCGCCAGCCAAAGGATGTGCGCCAAACGAACCTACGAAGATGGTCATCTCAGCAATGAAGCCAGAGAAGCCAGGCAGACCGAGGTTGGCCAGGCCGGCAATCACGTAGCCCACGGCAAGGAAAGGCATAATCTTCATCAGGCCAGCCAGCTCGCGAATGTCACGGGTGTGAGTACGGCCGTAGATCATACCAATCAAAGCGAAGAACAGGGCTGTCATCAGACCGTGAGAGAGCATCTGCAGAATGGCACCCGTCACAGCCGTCTGGCTCATCATCAAGAGAGCGAAAAGCACCAGACCGCAGTGAGAAACTGACGAGTAAGCGTTGATATACTTCAGGTCGGTCTGCACACATGCTGACAGGGCACCATAGACCACCGAGATGGTGGTGAGGATGAGGAACACCCAAGAGAGCTGCTGAGCAGCCTCAGGCAGCAGATACATAGCCACGCGGAAGCAGCCATAGCCACCCAGCTTCATCAGCACACCAGCATGGAGCATCGACACGGCGGTAGGAGCCGAAGCATGACCGTCGGGAGACCATGTGTGGAAGGGGAACAGAGCGCCCAGCACACCAAAGCCAATGAAGATGAAGGGGAAGAAAGCGCACTGAATGTCAACAGGAATAAGGTGCGAGGTCTTCGCAATCTCGTTGACATTCATCGTGAACACACCACTATACTCACCATTGAAGTAGTAGATGCCAAGGATACCGAGAATCAGCAGTGCCGAGCCTCCCATCAGCATCAAGGTAAGTTTCATGGCAGCATACTCTTTCTTACCAGAGCCCCATACACCAATCAACAAGTACATAGGAATAAGGGCAACCTCATAGAACATGAACATGGTAAACATGTCAATGCAGATGAAGAAGCCGAACACACCTGTTGAAAGCAAGGTGAACCAGAGGAAATACTCTTTGGTAAGGGGCTTCAACTGCCAAGATGCGAATGTACCCGTGAAGACAATGATGCTCGACAGGAGCAGCATCACAACCGAGATACCGTCGACACCAACAGCATAGTTGATGTGAAGTGACTCAAACCAAGGAGTAGAGGCAACCAGCAACATCTCGTCGGTATTTCCGCCATTGCGCTGCTGAATGAAATAATAGGTCAGCCATATAGACAGTGCCAGCAAGCAACTGCTACCTGTCACCATCACGCCACGCACCTGACTAACGTTGCGGGCAATCCACAATCCCAGAAGCATCAGGGCGGGAATCAGGACAAATAATGATAATATATTCATTGTTTTTTCCTTTCTTTACTTATAGGTCTTATAGGTCATATAGGTCTTATAGGACTTATAGGGCCTATAGGCATAATAGGATTAATGTTAATGCTACGCTACCCGTAAGGAACCACACAGCATACTGGCGCACATCGCCACTCTGCCAAGGACGAAGTGACTCGCCTGCCTCATTGGCACCCCATGCAAGGAAGTTGAACGTTCCGTCAACAACATGACGATCGAACCAAGCAATAGGCATAGAAACGCAACGGAAGATAATCCTATGCGTCACATATTGCCAGATCTCATCCTGATAGAAGCGCTTGTAAGCAGCACGATGCAACTTTGGGAACGTCTTATAGAGACGGTCAGCGATGGGCTGACTCTCACCTTTATATATATAGGTGGCCAAACAGATGCTCAGAATGGCAATAATCGTAGAGGTAGCGGCAATCTGCATATCGAAATGAATGGTGTAGTTCTGGCCACTTGCCGAGACAAACGACCCGAACGAACCGCCCCATCCGAGGAAGCCTGCCAACGTGGTATAGATACCTACGCCAACAGTAATCACCGACAGGAAGATGAGCGGGAAGGTCATCGTGGCAGGTGCCTCATGAGGTGTGTGATGCTCGTGAGCCTCCACATTCTCAGTACCCCAGAAGATGCCGTAGTACAGACGGAACATGTAGAAAGCGGTCATGGCGGCAATACCCGTCATAATCCAACCAACCACAGGACTGTAGGCAAAGCAAGCGGTGATGATCTCATCCTTCGAGCTGAAGCCCGAGAAGAATGGAATACCCGAAATGGCCAGACAGCTGATCAGGAACGTTGCGTTCGTGATTGGCATGTACTTGCGCAGACCACCCATCACAGCCATTTCATTCGAATGAACGGCATGGATGATGCAACCGGCTCCGAGGAACAGGCAAGCCTTGAACATAGCATGGGTGAACAGGTGGAACATACCAGCCATGTAGCCCAGCTGAGCGTGATTGTCGAGCAGTGCACCGTGATGACCAGGCAGGCTGACACCAAGTGCCACCATCATGAAAGCAATCTGCGAGATGGTAGAGAAGGCCAGCACACGCTTGATGTCACTCTGAGCACAAGCCACGGCAGCGGCATAGAATGCGGTGAACACACCCACCCATACCACAATAGACATGGCTTCGGGAGCATACTGTATCCACAAGGGGAACATGCGGGCAATCTGGAATACACCAGCAACCACCATCGTAGCAGCGTGAATCAGCGCGGAAACAGGGGTTGGACCTTCCATTGCATCGGGCAACCATATGTGCAAGGGGAACATGGCAGACTTACCTGCACCACCAATGAACATCAATACCAGAGCCGTAGGAATAATGCAGGCACCTGCCGCAACAGCCTTGGCCATGTTACCTTCGATGAAAGGAGTAGTCCCCTGCCCCATCACGATGTCGCCAGCAAACGAGAAGCTGAACGAATCGGTGAAGTAGCCGAAGGTCAGAATACCTATCAGGAAGAACATATCGGCAAAGCGAGTCACGATGAAGGCCTTCTTAGAAGCTGCGATAGCTGGCTTCAAAGGATAGTAGAAGCCGATGAGCAGGTAAGAAGAAACACCCACAAGCTCCCAGAACATGTACATCTGGAAGATGTTAGTAGCCAGCACCAGGCCCAGCATAGACATAGTGAAGAGGCTCAGGAAAGCATAGTAACGCTGGAATCCTTTCTCACCGTGCATATAGCCGAACGAGTAGATGTGTACCATGAACGATACCGTACTGATGACGATCAGCATCATCACTGAGATTGGATCGAGCAGGATACCCATGTCGAAATGCAGATTACCCAGAGGCAACCACGTGAAATTATAAGGAACGATCGTCTGATAGATGCCGTTCACGCGGTCTGCCGTAAAATACTGGAAGGCCGTCATGTACGACAGGATGGTGACGAGTCCGAGCGAGCATGTACCGATGAGACCAGCGGTTTTATGCTGCATCTTCATGCCAGCCAGTCCTAACACGAGGAAGGACAGAAGCGGCAGAAGGAGAATAAATACTGTATATCCGTATTCCATAGTGCTATTTATCCTTTCATGTTAGTAATACTGTCTACATTATCGCTCTTGAAGTTGCGATAGACATTGATGATAATCGCGATAGCCACAGCCGACTCAGCTGCTGCAACACCTATGACAAAGAGTGTCATGAACATGCCCTCCATGCCATTGGGATAGAGCAAGCGGTTGATAGCTGCAAAATTGATGTCAACGGCATTCAGCACCAGCTCGACAGAGATGAGCATGGCAATGAGGTTGCGACGAGTGACAAAGCCATAAACGCCGATGAAGAACAAGAGTGCGCTCAGCACAAAATAACATTCAACAGGTACCATTATTCTTTCTCCTCCTTTCTTGCAACTACAAGTCCACCGATGATGCATGCCAACAAGAACACTGAGATGAACTCGAAGGGCAGCACATACTGATACTTCTCACTACCAACGAGGGCGAAGCCGATTTCCTTCATCGAGAGTTCGGCATCGGCCACAGCATCGAAATTAGATACGAAGCCAGCCTTCATCAAGATGAGGCATACCGTCACAAGGCCGACGAGCACCACCAAGCCATTGCCTATGATGCGGCTGGTCTTGATCTTCTCTACCATGCCCTGTAGGGTGCGCTTCGAAACGAGCTGAATGGCGAAGACATAGATCATCGTCACGCCACCGGCATAGACGCTGATCTGAGCTGCGCCCAGGAACGTATAGTCGAGCAGGAAATAAATGCCTGCCACGCCAAAGAGCACAAACAACATGAATGTTGCGGCTCGCATAATTCGCGTAGTCGTCACGCACAGTAAGGCTGAGCCCAGAATGACGACGGCGAGGATGCAAAACATTATTATATTTGCCATAGTCGTTTACTTCGTTTTGGTGTTGAACTTTCCGACTTCCCACTCGGCACCTCCCTCCAGCAGATTGGGCAGCGAGCCACCCTTGTACTGCTCTTTGTCGAGATGAAGCACGAGCTTAGAGCGGTCGAACACCGCATTCTCGAAATCGTTGGTAAACTCAATTGCGCCGAAGTTGCAGGCATTGGTACAGAGCTGGCAGAACATGCAGTCGCCCAGATCGTACTGATAGTCGTCGAGCACCTTCTTCTTCTTACCTGTCTCAGGGTCTTCGCCCATGTGACTGGTAATCTTGATAGTGCCGTTCGGACATGCCTTTTCGCACAATGTGCAAGCCGTACACTTATAGGCTCCGTTCTCGTCGCGTGTGAAGACGAGACGGCCACGGTGGCGCTTAGCCACGTGCAGTGTGGTCTTGCGGTTCTCGGGGTACTGCTCCGTCGACTTGTTGGTGAAGAAGTCCTTGAAGTATTCCTTCCAGGTGGTCTTCATGCCCACAGCCAAGGTCTTGATGCCGTGTCCGAGTTCTCCGAAATATGATTGTTCTTTTTCCATTTTTGTTATAAGTCTTTTGGGTCTTTTGGGTCCTATAGGTCTTATGGGACTTATGAGACTTACTTAATATAAAGGCCTAAGGCCACACATACGGTCATCAGCACTAAGTTAATGAGTCCCAGCGGCATAAGGTACTTCCACTCCAGCTTCAGTATCTGGTCGATACGCAGACGGGGGAAGGTCCACTTCACCCACATCAGCAGCCAGACGATGCCGAAGGCCTTAGCCATGAACCAGACGATGCCGGGGATGTAGTTCATCAGTGCATCAAAGGCTTCAATGCCGATGTTCAGGGGAGCCCATCCACCAAGGAACACCGTAGCGGCGATACCAGAGATGATGAAGAGGTTCAGGAACTCAGCCAGATAGAAGAAGCCGAAGCCCATGCCCGAATACTCCGTGTGGTGACCAGCCGTCAGCTCACTCTCAGCCTCAGCCATATCGAACGGGCCACGGTTGGCCTCAGCGTTACCGGCAATGAGGAAGATGATGAAAGCGATGATGGCAGGAATGTGTCCCTGACAGATGAGCCACTTGAAAGGACCCGTCTGAGCCTCAACGATACCCGACATCTGCATCGTACCCGTCAGGATAACGGCTGCAATGAGACACAGGCAGAGCGACATCTCATAGGAAATCATCTGCACGGCACCACGCATGGCCGACACAACCGAATACTTGTTGTTTGAACTCCAACCAGCGAGGAAGATACCCACCACGCCGATAGAAGAAACGGCAGTCAAGAGGAACACACCCACGTTGAAGTCGAGGATGGTAGCGCCATTGTTCCAAGGCAGGAAGCAGAAGGCACCCACCGAACCGATGATGACCAGCAGCGGGGCGATAGCATAAAGGACCTTATCGGCTTTATCGACGAAGAAGATCTCCTTGATGAGCATCTTCAGCACGTCGGCCAGCACCTGCATCAGTCCCCAGTAGCCCACACGCATCGGGCCAAGTCGGCACTGGAAGTAGGCGCACACCTTACGTTCCATGAAAATCAGAATCATTGCGATAACGGCATATGCAGTCAAGACGACCACACCAACCAGCACGCATTCAATCAATATGGCTAACCATTCAGGGCATCCAAGTGTGACCTGAAGCAACTCGTCAAACCATCTTGTAAATATTGAGAAATCAAACATAATTCTTTGTAGTTTAACGTGTTATTATTAACGGTCAATATCAGGAATCACCACGTCGATGGCGGCACAGGTAGCGATGAGGTCGGCAATCTTCTGACCGCGAAGCATCGGGTCGAAAGCGCCAACGAGCGAGAGTCCCATGGGGCGCATCTTCATGCGATACGGGCTCTTGTCGCCACGAGAGTCGAGATAAACACCGAACTCGCCAGCCACACCCTCAACAGAGTAGTACCACTGTCCCTCAGGCACCTTGATGATAGGCTTCTGCTTCACGTAGAAGTCGCCCTCGGGGATGTTGTCGATGAGTTGTTCGATGATGTTCAGGCTCTGATACATCTCGTTGATATGAACGAGGTAGCGATCCATCGAGTCGCAGCCCGTGAGTGTGCACTGCTCCCACTCCACCTTGTCGTACATGTCGTAGGGATGGTTCTTGCGCACGTCGTTCTTCCAGCCCGAAGCACGCCCGGCAGGACCGGTCACTGCATAGTTGATGCAATCCTCCAGGCTCATGGGACCGCACTGTTCCAGACGGTTGTGCGTGATGACATTGTCGCCGAACACATCCATGTACTCCTGAATCATCGGGCGCAGATACTTCACCAGATCCTTGCAGTTCTTCACAAAGTTCGGGTCGATGTCGTCCTGCAGACCACCTATTCTATAATAGTTCTGAATCAGACGGCCACCTGTGGTCTCTTCCATCACGTTCAGCACATGCTCACGATCGCGCATGCCGTAGAGCATACCCGTCAGAGCACCCAGGTCCTGAGCCACGCACGAGGTATAGAGCAGGTGCGAATCGAGACGCTGCAACTCATCCATAATGGTGCGGATGTACTTAATGCGGTCGGTGAGCTCAACGCCCATGCCTTCCTCAATCACACCTACGAGTGCATGGCGATGTTGCATGGCTCCCAGATAGTTAAGACGATCGGTTAAAGCAAGCGTTTGAGGATAGGTCATGTTCTCCCACATCTTCTCGATGGCACGATGGATATAGCCCAGATGCGGATAAACGCGCTTCACGGTCTCACCGTCAAGCACGGTCTGCAAGCGGAGCACACCGTGAGTGGCAGGGTGCTGCGGACCGATGTTGATGACATAGTCATCGGAAGTGAAGAGAGGGTTCTGCTTGGATCTCAGACTGCCGTCCTTGTCCAAGTAATACTCCATACCGAAGTCGGGCTCCACGTCTTCCTCCAACGAATATTTGTTGTCGCCCTTCCAGTCCTTGCGGAAAGGATGGCCTTTGAAATCGTTGCGCAGGAACAAGCGACGCATATCGGGATGGCCGAGGAACAGTATTCCGTAGAAATCGAACACCTCACGCTCCAAAAGATCGGCTACGCGCCAGATGTTTGAAACGGTAGGTATCACGCTCTCGCCGTCTACCACCTTGGCCAGCATTTTCACGCTGCAACGTTCGTGGTTCTTTGTGTTCTCCAGGATGTAGACACAGCCGAGGCCTTCCTCTGCACCGAAATCTTCGCCTACAATGGTGACAAGATAGTCAAAGCCCTTCTTGTCCTTCAAGTTCTGCATTTCCTTAGCGAACTTGTCAAATTCGAATGATAAGAACTCTAACTTCATGCCTTCTCCTCCTTATTCTCTTTTAATTCGTTAGCAAACTCCTCTGGCACGCTGGTCACCACGATTGGCTCGCGACGATGGTCGTTGTGCTTCGAACGGAACGTCAACTCCTCATTCGAAACGCCCAGTGCAGCCTCCTCGGCAGTCTGCTTGTGGTTGGCGCCGCCGAAGAATTTCTCAATCTTCACCTTGCGCTGCAACTGCATCATGCCATACATGATAGCCTCTGGGCGCGGGGGACAACCGGGAATGAACACATCGACAGGCACAATCTCTTCAATGCCCTGCACCACGTGGTAGCTCGACTTGAACGGACCGCCACTGATGGCGCAACCGCCAACGGCAATAACATACTTAGGCTCAGCCATCTCGTCGTACAGACGCTTCAGGGCCGGAGCCATCTTGTGCGTAATCGTACCAGCACACATGATGAGGTCGGCCTGTCGGGGAGAGTTACGCGTCACCTCGAAGCCAAAGCGAGCAAAGTCATAGCGTGCGCAGCCGCAGGCCATGAACTCGATGCCGCAACACGAGGTGGCGAAAGTAAGTGACCACAACGAGTTCGACCGTCCCCAGTTGATGAGCTGGTCGAGCGAACCCGTCACCACATTGACACCGCCCTCATGGAGCTCGTCAATGATTTTCTCCAGCGAGGCATTGTCGTTCCACTCCTCGTAGGGAATACTCTTGATGTGAGGCTTTCTTACTTCCATTCCAAGTCTCCTTTCCGCCAGGCATAAGCCAGACCCAGCACTAACACTACCAAGAAGAAGCCGATTGACAGCAGCGCCATCGTTCCGAACTCCTTCACTACTACAGCCCATGGATACAGAAACACCGTTTCCACATCGAACATGAGGAACAGGATGGCAAAGAGATAGAAGCCCACATGCACCGGCAACCACGAGCTGCCGCGTGTGGGGATACCACTCTCATACGGCTCACCTTTCACCTTCGCGTAGGACCTCGGTCCTATCAGCTTGGCTATGATGTAAGCCGCTACCACCAGTGTAATAGCCGTCAGTAAGACGGTAATTAACAATGTGAAATTCATAAAAGTTTATATAAAAAATAACAATATTGTTTGCGAATTTGTCTTAGTCTTTTTCCTCGCGGACAGTCGCTAAGCGTTTGCAAAGATACAAAAAAAATGCAAATATGGCTACATATTTTGGAAAAAAACTAAAAGATTTAGATGGCTCACATAAAAAAACGCCCATCATGACAGAGCATGATGAGCGCCACGATATCCTAAAACACTACTTTTTCCCAAAAAATACCCATTCAAGAACATAGGCACGCTTGCCCAAAAAACACTATGTTAACCTAAATCACTATGAAAAATCTATAATTCCTATGTATGTTAATTAGTTCTTGTGTTGTCTTCTTCCGCCTCTCGGGCCTTGCTGCCTCATTTTTTCCCTGTCGGCCTTATAGGCTTCATACTGCTCTTTGGTCAGGATGGTTTGCAGCTGTGTGTCATATTCTTCCATCTTCTTTTTCATTGCCTCGACATCAAATTTGCCGCGCTCCTTGCCGGGCTGTCCCTTCACGCTGTCGGGAGCATGTCGCTGACCGCCCTGTGCATTTGGACGCATACCGCCTCGGCGAGGCCCCATCTGGTCGCTGTATTTCTTGTTCAGTTCCAGCAACTTAGCAGCCTGTTCTTCATTCAGATTATATTTCTTCACCATACCGTCTGTACGGTGCTGAATCATCTGCTCTTTTGTGGGCCGATTGCGCTCACCGTCATTCTGTTCCTGAGCTGTTACTCCTGCTGTCATCATCAATGCGGCAGCTATTGCAAATACTATCTTTTTCATTTTAATATTTTTTTCTGTGTTAAACTTACAATTCGAAACAATTTCTCAGTTGCAACTGTTACTATGACGCAAAGATACTGAAAAAGTTTAATGCTCTATCAAAAAAAATTACATTTTTGTTGGCATTCATTCTATTTTTTGTATTTTTGCATAAATATTTCACTAAATATGAACAGAAATAGCTTGTTTTTTTACGTCATCCTCTGTCTGACGACCATGTTCGGATGCGAAGGAAAAGAAAACGCGAATGGGTCGGCTGAGGAAGTCGATACGCTGCAAATGCTTGTGATGCAAGCCAGACAATGCTCGCGCCTGTACACCACCGAATACCATATACATAAGATTGTGACCCACAACGACCTGATCAGCCTGAAAGGGAAACTGTTCAACCAAGACTACCAGTTCCGACTGCCGATAGGCGACCGTAAGATAGCCTTCCCTATCGATGCCACACTGAAGGGGTATATAGACATGGATCAACTCTCAGAAAGAAACTTCATAAGAGAGGGCAACAAACTGACGATTATTCTGCCCAATCCGAAGGTTGTCATGACATCGTCGAAGATTGACCAAGCCAATGTGAAGGAGTTCGTATCCCTGACAAGAGCCCACTTTAGCGACCGCGAACTGGCTGAGTTCGAAAGGCAAGGGCGTGAGGCTATTATCAACAATATACCCAACTATGGTATTGAACAGCAAACCCGCAAAAATGCTGCACGCCTGTTAATACCCATCGTCACGAAGATGGGGTTTAACGAAGAAGACGTAACTATTTCATTCTCTGACGATTTCAATCCGTCAATTCTCCTGAAATCCGTAGAACTTAATACTTCCGAAAAATGAAGAAACGTGCCATTATAATTCTTGTATGTTCGCTGTTTGTCATCATTGCCGGTACTTCGCTGTGGTACTATCTGAGGCATAACACCATCTTCAGTGCCGACATCGAGCGAAACGATGCTATCGAGGTGACGCCCGAACTCATTCGTTCCATCAAAGATATAGGACAATGGGAGTTTCTCTCTGTCAAAGAGGAGGAACTTGTCGACACGGTACGGAAAGGAATCTTTTCTGACGACCATCTGGTCAGAATCTATCAAGGAACGCTCAGTATCGGCGTCGACCTGCAACAGATCAAAGACCACAACATCTTTTTCCAATCAGACACCCTTCATGTCATCCTCCCTCCCATCCAACTGCTCGACGAAAACTTCATTGACGAGGCTGGCTCTCGATCATTCCACGAATCGGGCAGATGGTCGCCGGCAGCTCGCGAAGCCTTGTACCAAAAGGCCAAGCGACAGATGATGGCCCACGCGCTGACACCTAGGAATTATCAGTCAGCCCAAGAAGATGCTCCAGAACATGGGATTCAATCATACCGTGGTCTCTTTTAGTAATGGCAAATAATGATAGGCACTACAAAATGGACACCTAACTTCCGCACTTTAAAATATGTATTTTCTTGACAACACCCCCTCTGAGAATCGCATGAAATTCAGCAAACCATAAGTCGCTTGCAAATATGCGAGTATTGAGAGGACTTGCGTATACCATTGACTTACAGCGTGTTGCAAAATTTTATTTCGCAAAAAGAACTATTCCTCTCCATGAGACTTCGCCTTTCGAACAGCTCTAAGCGGTCTTCGTGCTGAAATTTGTATTGAATCAAAGTGGGTTTGCAGCCATATCAAACTGAGTTCTTACTTTAATCATTGTGTAACTAATGCTAAAACTCAGTTTGATATGGCTGTAAACCCACCATGATTCAATATCAATCTCAAAACGGTGCGTGCAACATGACATGCTTGCATGT
>CACXXD010000071.1 GCA_902771445.1 uncultured Prevotellaceae bacterium | reverse complement strand
GATGCCTGGCACGATGAAGAAGATGACTCCCACCAAGACCACAAGGAAATAAAGGAAAAAGGCAATGCCTATGCGGATACAGTCTTTATAGCCATCGAACAGTTTTCCTACCTTGAGCTCATTGCCCCTGATGAAATCAAGGAACATAACGCCGAATGCCCACGTCAGTGGTGCGCAAGCCAACAGCCAGATTAATTGGAAGACGAACCCAGTCTCTGTAGCCAGAAAGGATGATACTGCAAAATCGATGCCTTCAGAGATGACAAAGTAAACAAGTGCTACGATGGCAGCATCCATCCATTTGTCCTTCAGACTAGCAATGGCTCTGTTTTTATAAAAACTGATTGATTCCATAGCTTTTATACTTTAGTAATGCCACATGTAATTTACTCAATGACGACCGTCGTCCAGCCGTGCTTGTCCTCGATCTCGCCATACTGGATGCCGCGCAGCGTGTCGAACAGCTTCTTCGAGATGGGGCCGGGCTGGGCACCGAAGTCATAGCGCTTGCCAGTCTCAAGGTCGTCGATGTAGCTGATGGGCGAGATGACGGCAGCTGTTCCGCAGGCACCTGCCTCCTCGAAAGTATCGAGCTCCTCCTCGGGGATGGGGCGGCGCTCCACCTTCAGTCCGAGGTCTTCAGCAACCTGCATCAGACTCTTGTTGGTGATAGAGGGAAGGATGGAGGTAGATTTCGGAGTGATGTAAGTGTTGTCCTTGATGCCGAAGAAGTTGGCTGCACCACACTCGTCGATGTACTTCTTCTCCTTGGCATCGAGATAGAACTCGCAGGCGTAGCCCTTCTCATGAGCGAGGTTGTTGGCAAAGAGCGAAGCGGCATAGTTGCCACCCACCTTGTACTTGCCCGTGCCGAGAGGAGCCGAGCGGTCGTAGTCGCGCACGATGACGTAAGGATTAGAAGCAAAGCCTCCCTTGAAATAAGGACCTACGGGAGTCACGAAGATAAGGAAGCAATACTCCTTGGCAGGATGAACGCCCACCTGGGCGCTGGTGCCGATGAGCAGCGGACGGATGTAGAGCGTGGCACCGCTCTCGTAGGTGGGAATCCACTCCTGGTTAAGGCGCACCACCTTCTTCACCATCTCTTCGAACAGCTCGGTGGAAACCTCGGGCATGAGAATGCCGCGACAGGTGGATTGCAGGCGCTCAGCGTTGTCCTTTACACGGAACACGCGCACCTTGCCGTCTTTGCAGCTAGTGCAGACAGGTTGCAGCCATGTGTAGTTTCAGATACTCGTCGGAGCAAACTTCAATTTCGCCCCATTTACCATCGCGGTAGTAGCACCGCACATTGTAGTCGGTCTTCATGTAACCGAACGACAAATTTGCCCAATCTAAATTTTTCATATTGTTGGTTTGTGAATTATTTATCTCGTTGTTTGTTATTGTGATAATTGCGATGCTTTCCAGTCCTTATAGTCATCATAAGCACACCAAGCGATGATACCAAGGCCAAATAGACCAACAACTCCTAAGAATATTAAAAACTCCATAAGCCTAATATTTTTTGATTGCCAGGCCCCTCCGATTGTCAGTATGAGAGCCACAATGCCTCCCACACTTAATAGAGCGGCTTTGGAAATTTTTCGGCATCAGTGATGCGTTCTTTCCGTTTCATAGCGCAAAAATATAGAATTAATGCGAAATAGCCAAATTTTCGGCTCGTTTATTCGTTTTTATCCAGTATCTTCTTGATTTCCGCATCGGTCTTGGTCAGTTTGGCACGGCAGAGCTTGATGAGTTGCTGGGCTTTCTTCAGCTGTTCCGTCAGCTCGTCGATGTCATATTCGCCTTGCTCCATTTTGCGGACAATGGTCTCCAGTTGGTTGAGTGCTTCTTCGTATTTCATGTTACTATTGATTTAATCGTTCCTTCTGATAGTCGAGTCTCTATTTTGTCACCGGTCTTCAATTCTGTGGTGTTACGCACGGCTTTCCCTTTGTAGAGTGTGATGCTGTATCCGCGCTTCAGCAGAAGTTGCGGGTCGAGGGAGGCCACGCGCTGTTCGAGCATCTCCAGTCGATGTCGCTCCGTGAGCAGACGACGTTCGGTGAGGGCGCTCAGCTGTGCTCCGAGTTTTTCAAGTTGATGCTGTTCTCGTCCCAGTCGTGCGCTGAGTTGTGCGGAGAGACGTGTTGACAGTTGATTGATTCGCGCCTCGTGCCTGGTGCGAACAAGTGAGAATAGGGTAGGGATGCGCTCAGAGAGAATGGACAGCTGAGAGTGCAGAAGCGACAACTGCACCTGTGCCTGATGCGTGATGCGCTGTTCGGCTGTTTCTATGCGTTCCATCACGGCCTGCAACTGGTCGATGAGAAAGGCCGCTGCGGCTGTCGGCGTCTTCACTCTTGTGTGGCTGACCATGTCGAGAATCGACTCGTCGCGGTCGTGTCCGATGCCCGTGATGATAGGCAGCGGAAACTGTGCCACGTTCTCTGCCAGCGTGAGCGTGTCGAAGCCCGACATGTCGCTTGTGGCACCTCCGCCTCTGATGATGACCACCGCATCGAAGTCGTCCGCCTGTTCATAGATGCGGTTCAGTGCTGCCACAATGCTCTTCTCTACCTGTTCGCCCTGCATCGTGGCAGGAAACAGTTGCACTTGGAATGTGAAGGGACTGTCGTTCAGCTGATTGCAGAAGTCGCCATAGCCCGCAGCCGTCTGACTGGAGATCACCGCAATGCGCTGGCAGAACAGCGGAAAGCTCAACTCGTGTTGCAGGTCGAAAACACCTTCTTGCTTCAGTTGAGCGATAATCTCCTGTCGGCGGCGGGCCATGTCGCCCAAAGTGTAGTTGGGGTCAATGTCGGTCACAATCCATGAGAAGCCGTATGCCTCATGAAACTGTGCGTAGACCTTCAGTCGAACTTTCATTCCGGCATGCAGTCGCTGTTGGGTGACGCGCTCGAAGTGCGGCTGAATCATGAGCCACGACGAGCGCCAGCATTTGGCCGAGGCGCGTGCGATGGGTGTATTCGACGACTTGTCTTTTTCTATCAGCTCCATGTAGCAGTGACCTCTCGACTCGCGCACTTCCGACAGCTCTGCCTCGACCCAGTATTCATGCGACAGTTCACTTTCGATGACTTCGCGTACAAGGTTGTTCAGTTCGTAGAGAGTGAGGGTGCCTGTCATCATTGTTGGGGTGAAGTAGTGGAAGTGGATTGTAGCTCAGCGATGGCAGAGAGGTAGGCTTTCCAGAAGTTGGGCGTGCCGTATCCGTAGATGTTATTTGAGCTGTTGTATTGCGACGAGCTACGCTTGATCAGGTCGATAATCTCGAGTGCGGTCTTTTCGCGCAGTCCCTGCCACAGACAAGCCACCAGTCCGCATACGACAGGTGTAGCAAACGATGTTCCCATGTCGTGGACCAGCGAGCCATGACCCGATATGAGCGTTGTGCCGCTGCCCAGTGCCATGACGTCGGGCTTCACCCGTCCGTCTTGCGTTGGCCCGACACTTGAGAAAGCTGCGTTCTTTCCCCGTTGGTCGATGGCACCAACGGTGAGTATGTCGAAGGCATCGGCAGGAACCGTAATTTTTTTCCATGTACCCATGCCCGAATTGCCGGCAGAGTTGCACAAGACGATGCCTTTGTGGGCAAGCATCGAGGCCGTGCGCGAGATGAGCGACGTCTTGCCGTCCAGGTCGTTCAGCTGGTAGTTCTTGAACGGAGCATCGTAGTCGTTGTAGCCGAGCGACGAGTTGATGATGTCGACGCCAGCCGAGTCGGCAAACTCTGCCGCCATAGCCCAGTAGTCTTCCTCAATGGGCATCTCCGTCTCCGGGTCTTCACATTTCAGCAGCCAGTAGTCGGCTTCGGGTGCAGTGCCTGTTATCACCTGATCGGCTTGCGCTGCCATAGCCGAGAACACTCTTGTGCCGTGGTCTATGCCGCAGTAGAACTGCTCTTCTTCCTCGTCATCGCTCAGCTCCTTCTTGTTGATGCCTACAAAATCGTGCGTACCTTCAATCGATGTCCTGGCGAAACACAGCAGACGGTCTACGTTCTGAAAGCCTCCGTCGAGCACGGCAATCGTCATGTCCTTGCCGCGCAGGTTCCTCTCGTGCAGGTTCTCGCCCCCTAGCATTTCAATCTGCGTGCGAGCCATGCCCAGTGGGTCGCCTCTCAGCGAGTCCCAGCGGTTGTAGTGCATGTGGAAGTGTGCTCGCTGATGGCTTACGGGCGTGTCGATACTGTCGGGTGAGCAGAACACCATGCGTGCCTCTTTCACGCATGGCAGCTTGGCGAGCGTGCTCAGCAGTGTGGAGTCGCCTGCGCTCACCAGGATGGTGTTGTTCCATCGGCTGGTTCCCAGCACTTTGGTGCCTTTAATCTTAAATTGCTTGATGATTGTTTCTGGTACGGGCAGGTCGGTAGAGTCAAGTGGCAGCTGTTGTCGTTTGCGGCGCTCAATGCTCTTCGACGAGAGAAACTTTCTTGGCCGTTCCAAAGAGCAAGTGCCTCCGTTCTTGTCGCGCAGGTAGTACCTGTAGGCAACAGTCTTAGGGCCTCGGTATTTCACTTTTCCTTCGGTCGTAGCAGAGGTAAAGACGAATGCAATTATGATTAGTAATAGTCGATACATATTTCATTTAGGTCTATTGGTGGGCAAAAGTACAACTTTTTTGTCAAAGTACCAAGCTTATGATGAAATAAAAGCAGTTGTAGGGGTTTTGCTTGTTGCTTGTAAGCGCAAGGTCTTTCGGTTACAAGCGCAAGGCCTTTTGGTTATAAGCGCAAGCCCTTTCGGTTGTAAGCAAAAACTGCGAAACGGCCTATGTTGTACCCCGAAACGCAACGTTTTGCACCGCAATCTAAGCTTTATTGTACCACAAAACAGCATCCTTTGCAATGTTATTTTGTGGAATCAGGAAAAAAGTGTAACTTTGCACGTGATTATGAACGACAACAAACAAGCAGCTCTTGAACTGGGCACTAAGCCCGTGGGCTCACTGCTCTGGCAGTATGCCCTGCCGGCAATGGTGGCAATGGTGGCCTCCAGTCTTTACAATATCATTGACCGCTCGGTCATTGGCCAGGTGGTGGGGCCGGAGGCTATTGCCGGTCTCGGCATCACCTTCCCCTTCATGAACCTGAGCGGAGCCTTTGGCGCCGCCGTGGGCGTGGGTGCCTCGACGTGCATCAGTGTGAAGTTAGGACAGCGCGACTATGCTACAGCCGAGCACCTGTTGGGCAACACCGTGACACTCAACTTGATTGTCGGCCTGTTGTTCATGGCCGTCTGCCTTGTTTTTCTCGACCCGATTCTGCGGTTCTTCGGTGCCAGCGATGTCACGTTGCCTTACGCTCGCGAGTTCATGCAGGTCATATTGTCGGGCAACATGATCACCCACATGTATTTTGGCATGAATGCCGTGCTCCGAGCCGCCGGCAAACCCCGTCATGCCATGTATGCCACTCTCTTCACCGTGGGGTGCAACATTGTGCTCGTCGTCGCTTTCGTGTGGTGGTTCCGCTGGGGCATCCGTGGAGCGGCACTGGCTACCATCACCTCGCAGACGCTGGCACTCTGCTGGCAGATGTGGATATTCTCCGACAAGAACGAGCTGCTTCATCTGAAGCGCGGCATCTATAAGTTGAAAGGTGAACTGGTGCGCAATATTATCAGCATTGGCATCTCGCCCTTCCTGATGAACATCTGCGCCTGCATCATTGTCATTTTCATGAACAATCAGTTTGTTTGCTATGGCGGCGATATGGCCGTGGGTGCTTATTCTATAGCCAACAGCATCGGCATGATTTTCGTCATGTTTGTCATGGGCATCAACCAAGGCATGCAGCCCATTGCCGGCTATAACTACGGTGCCAAACGCTTCGACCGAATGATGCGCTGCTTGAACCTGGCCATCTTGGCCGCCACTATCATCATGGTCGTGGCCTGGCTGATTGCCATGTTCCTGCCTTGGTACTGCGCACGCATGTTCACCACCGACGAGACGCTCATCTCGCTGGCAGTCGACGGCATCCGAATCAACATGTTGCTCTTTCCGATCATCGGGTTCCAGATGGTTGTCACCAACTTCTTCCAGTGCATAGGCAAGGTGAACATAGCCATCTTCCTCTCGCTGTCCCGTCAGTTGCTGTTCCTGCTTCCGCTCATTGCCGTCTTCCCCTTGTTCTGGGGACTCAACGGTGTGTGGGCAGCTCTGCCCACGAGCGACGGAGTGGCCGCACTGGTGGCAGCGTTCGTCATGTTCAGATATATGAGAAAATTTAGATCGTATGGACAAGAAAATAATCATTAACATAGGTCGGCAGCTGGGGTCGGGCGGACATGACATCGGGCGCATGCTGGCGATGGACTTCAATGCCAAGTATTACGACCGCGAGCTGCTGAACCTGGCAGCCAAGGAAAGCGGATTCTCGACAGAGTTCTTTGAGCGCAACGACGAGAAAAAGAGCTTTTTGCGCTCTTTCCTGCATCTGCCCTACGGTACGGGCAACGGCTCTACCAACTTCTATAACAACGATTTCTCACAAGAAAGTCTGTTCAAGTTTCAGAGCGATGCCATTCGTAAAGCCGCCAACGAAGGGTCGTGTGTGTTCCTGGGGCGTTGCGCCGACTATGTCCTGCGCGATCTCAGGAATGTGGTCAACGTGTTTGTGACCGCCTCGCTTGAGTTCCGTATCAGCAATGTGGCCAACAAGCAGAACATTTCGCGTGATGAGGCCCTGAAGGTGATTGAACATGGCGAGAAGGCGCGTGCCGAATACTATAATTACTATACGGGCAAGCAGTGGGGCCATGCCACGAGCTACGACCTCTGCATTGATTCGTCGCAGCTGGGGCTGCTCGACACCGAGAAGTTCATAGCCGAGTTTGTGCGCCGCAGGTTCGGCATTCATAAGTAACATATACGCAGGCTCTGATGAAAAAGATAGGCATACTAAGCGACACGCATTCCTACTGGGATCCCAAGTATCTGCATTATTTCGAACCCTGCGACGAAATCTGGCATGCGGGAGATATTGGCTCGCTCGAAGTGGCAGAGAAACTGGCTGAGTTCAGACCCTTCCGGGCTGTCTGCGGCAACTGCGACGGTGGCGACCTGCGCCTGATGTATCATGAACTGAACCGCTTCAGGTGTGAGAATGTCGATGTCCTCATCAAGCACATTGGCGGCTATCCCGGACATTACGACCCATCTGTGCGCCGTCTGCTCTATGCCTCGCCTCCACAGCTTTTTATTGCCGGGCATTCCCATATATTGAGAATAAAGTATGACAAGACACTCAACCTTCTGCATATCAATCCCGGTGCCGCGGGCATGCAGGGATGGCATCCTGAACGAACTTTAGTTATATTGACTATCGAAGGCAATAAATTTGCTGATTGTGAAGTTATTACATTAGGGAGATAAAAAATATTTTTTAATCATGATGGAGAATAAATACCTGATTCTTTGTGCCAAGGGCATAGGTATGGTTGTCATTGCCGCTATCGTTGATATTGCGTATCAATATTTTACGAAGCCGGAAATAAATTTTTATCGTACAGTTGCCTTTGCGCTCATTTGCGGACTTGGCAACTTTATTTATGATTTGAAGAAAAATAAAAAATAGTATTATTATGAAACGTACGATTGTTATTACTGGTGGTGCAGGCTTTATTGGAAGCCATGTGGTGCGCCTTTTCGTGAACAAGTATCCTGAGTATCACATCATCAACCTTGACAAGCTGACCTACGCTGGCAACTTGGCCAACCTGAAGGATGTGGAAAACAAGCCTAACTACGAGTTCGTGAAGATGGACATCTGCGACTTCGACGCCTTCTACAAGCTCATGCAGGATAAAAAAGTGGACGGCATCATCCATCTGGCCGCAGAGAGCCATGTGGATCGCAGCATCAAGGATCCCTTCACCTTTGCCAAGACCAACGTGATGGGTACGCTCTCGCTGTTGCAGGCTGCCAAGCTCTATTGGGAGAGCCTGCCGGAGAAGTATGAGGGCAAGCGCTTCTACCACATATCAACAGATGAGGTATATGGTGCCTTGGAACTGACTCATCCCGACGGCATCGAGCCTCCGTTCACGACGACGGCTTCTTCGGCTGAGCATCATCTGGCCTACGGCGATAAGTTCTTCCTGGAGACCACGAAGTACAATCCTCACTCGCCCTACAGTGCATCGAAGGCATCGAGCGACCATTTTGTTCGTGCTTTCCACGACACCTACGGCATGCCGGTCGTGGTGACCAACTGCTCGAACAACTACGGTCCCTATCAGTTCCCCGAGAAGCTTATACCTCTTTTTATTAATAATATACGTCATCGCAAACCGTTGCCCGTCTATGGACAGGGACTCAATGTGCGCGACTGGCTGTTTGTAGAAGACCATGCACGTGCCATCGACCTTATCTTCCACGAGGGCAAGATTGCCGATACCTATAATATAGGTGGATTCAATGAGTGGAAGAACATCGACATCATCAAGGTGGTCATCAAGACCGTCGACCGTCTGTTGGGCCGCAAGGAGGGCGAAGATCTCGACCTCATCACCTATGTAACCGACCGTGCCGGTCACGATCTGCGCTATGCCATCGACAGCAGTAAGTTGCAGCGTGAGTTGGGCTGGGAACCGAGCCTGCAGTTCGAGGAGGGCATTGAGAAGACCGTCCGCTGGTATCTCGACAATCAGGAGTGGCTCGACAACGTCACCTCCGGTGACTACCAGAAGTATTACGACAACATGTATAAGAACCGCTAACCGTCTCTGTGTGGCGCGATTCATCGCGCCCAAAACCTTATGGATCCCATCTCCAAGTCTCTCCATTCCCATCTCGTTGCTCTTGCCTACGTAGGGGCTACCCACGAGCAGGAGCACCAAATGGAGCATCTCATAGCCCTTCTCGACCCCGACGACGAGGAGGCTCTGCTTCACTACTATGGTCTCTTCGGCCATGAGCGGCTGGCTCTTGCCGACATTGCTCGCGAGCGTCAAGAGTCCCCCGAGCAGACCATGGCCGTCATTGACCGCTGCATTAGGAAACTGGCCGTCACTCCCGAGTGGCAGATGATTAACCGTAACGACAAATGATTGAGTCTCAATTCAACAGGAAGAACCTTCAGGCAACGATATTGCTTGCCCTCGTGGGGCTTGCGCCATTGTGCTTTTCTTCTTTCCGCCGACTTGACATCCTGATAGGAATCGGTGTGTTTCTTGTTGCCACCGTTGTGTTTCTGTTGGGATATGGTGCTTGGCTGAAGCGCATCACGGTACTGAGTGATGGCTTGGAGGTGAAAAGCGTGCTCCTTCCTTTCTGGAAACGCTTCTACCGCTTTGCCGAGTTCGACTATTCCGAACTTTGCCACACCCGTCAGGGCGAGGTGTTGAGGCTCATCAAAGATGGCAGGCGGGTTGTCTCTGTTTCCTCCTTTCTTTATCAGAACTATGAGTGCATCTGGCAATCTATTGCTGTAAAAGGCAAGGAACAATTCTCAGTACGTGACACTGCCGAGGTCGTTTCTGAGTATAAATTGTCGCGCATTTATATTGCTGGAGGCTTTTTCGGATTGTTGACATTCTTGATGGCGTTGATGCCTTTAGGCCAGTATTGGGAAGGTAAGGACGTTACGTGGGGGCTAATCCTTTTTTCGCTCTTGGGAGCGCTGTTTTTCGGCACGTTGTTTCTGGGCGTACTATTCCCTTGTCAGCGCATCACGGTGTGGCAGGGGCAGATTGACGTGCGTCGACTGTTGTGGCCGTTTCGGGTGAAGCACTATCAGCTGGCCGATTTCGATGGTTGCTATTATGTGACTGCAAAGCACGACTATTTCGGTTTCAAAGAAGATGAGATGCGTTGGCTTGTGAAAAACGGCAAGGTGGTCATTGACATGCAGGAAGATGTTTACAGGAACTTCGAGGCATTAAAGAATGCCACGCAGACAAACTTCCTGGGACAGTTGGAGCTAACGACCATTCAGATAATGAAGTATAGTCTAGGAAAAAAGATACAGCTATGAAGAAAATATTATTGTTAGGCTCAGGAGAACTGGGCAAAGAGTTTGTGATTGCCGCCATGCGTGCCGGCCAGTATGTAATTGCTTGCGATCGCTATGACAATGCCCCTGCCATGCAGGTGGCCGACGAGCGCGAGGTCTTTTCAATGCTCGACGGCGACGCCCTTGAGGCTGTGGTGCGCAAGCATCAGCCAGACATCATTGTGCCTGAGATTGAGGCCATCCGCACTGAGCGTCTCTTCAAGTTTGAGGAAGAGGGCATTCAGGTTGTTCCGTCGGCCCGTGCCGTGAACTACACGATGAACCGTCGTGCCATCCGCGATCTGGCTTCCAAGGAACTGGGCCTGCGCACGGCGAAGTATTTCTATGCCAAGACCTTCGATGAATTCAAGAAGGCTGCCGACGAGATTGGCTTCCCCTGTGTGGTCAAGCCGCTCATGTCTTCGTCCGGTCATGGTCAGAGCTACGTTCACAACGACGGTGAACTGGAGCAGGCTTTCCGTGAGGCTATGGAGGGCAGTCGTGGCGATGTGAAGGAAGTCATCATCGAGGAATTCATTGATTTCGATTCGGAGTTCACGCTGCTTACCATCACCCAGCAGCACGGCTGGCCTACTTTATTCTGCCCGCCCATTGGACATGTGCAGAAGGGGGGTGACTATCGTGAGTCGTGGCAACCCTACAAGATTAGTGATGAGGCCCTGAAACAGGCGCAACACATGGCCGATCAGGTGACGAAAGCCCTGACGGGTGCTGGCATCTGGGGTGTAGAGTTCTTCCTGACCAAGCAGGGTGAGGTCATCTTCTCTGAGTTGAGTCCACGTCCGCACGACACGGGCATGGTGACCCTTGGCCACACCACCAACCTTTCGGAGTTTGAACTTCATCTGCGTGCAGTGCTGGGTCTGCCCATTGCCGGCATCCACTTGGAGCATGCCGGTGCGTCGGCTGTCATCCTTTCGCCCACTGAGGCTTCGACACCCGTTGACAGGTCGTTGCTGCCCTACAATCTTGAAGATGCGCTGAAGGAAGATCGCACACGCGTTCGTATCTTTGGCAAGCCCGAGGCTCACAAGGGCCGTCGCATGGGTGTCGTGCTTTGCTACGGCGAGGTGGGCGACGATGTCAATGCACTGAGAGACAAGGCCAAGCGTTTGGCTAAGACCGTGTTAGGAACTGATCCTTATGCCGACCTTAGACATTAAACTGATTGATCTGCCTAAAATAGTCGACCCCCGAGGCAATCTGACGGTTGCCGAAGGGGCCGATAAGGTTCCGTTTGAAATCAAACGTGCCTATTGGGTCTATGATGTGCCTGCCGGAGAGAGTCGTGGCGGACATGCTCATAAGCGTTTGCAACAGTTGGTCGTTGCGTTGAGCGGCTCTTTCCATGTGACACTCGACAATGGCAGTGAGCGCAAGACCATCTTGCTCAACCACCCTTGGCAGGGACTGCTCATTGAGACCAACACGTGGCGTACGCTCGACGACTTTTCTTCGGGTGCCGTCTGTCTTGTGCTTGCCTCTGAGCATTTCGAGGAAGATGACTATATCTACGATTACGACGAATTCATTGAATACGTAAGATGTTCGAAGTAAGAAGGTATAGTGCTACCGTGGCCGATGAATGGAACCAGTTTGTTGCTCAGTCGAAGAATGGCACCTTTCTCTTCGACCGCAATTACATGGACTACCATTCCGACCGTTTTCACGATCATTCGCTGATGTTTTATCGCGATGGCAAGCTTTATGCCGTTCTGCCTGCCAACGAAAAGGAGCATGCGCTCTATTCGCATCAAGGACTGACCTATGGCGGTCTTGTGATGGGCATGGAGGCAACGACCAGCCATGTGATTGAAATCTTCCAACTCCTGAAAGACCATTTGCGTGCAAATGCCATCCAACGGGTTGTCTATAAGGCGATTCCATGGATTTATCACTTGGTTCCGGCTGAAGAGCCGCTCTATGCCATGCACCTCACCTGTCGCTATCATCTGCTGGAGCGCGATGTATCTTCAACGATTGTACTGGCCAACAGGCTGAAGTGGAAGAAGGACCGTAAGCATGGCTTGCGTGTGTCGCAGGACAGTGGGGTGCAAGTGGACTTCAGTGACGATTTTGCTTCTTTTTGGTCGATTCTTGAGGAGAACCTTCTGGTGAATCATGAGGTGAAGCCAGTACACACGCTCAGCGAAATGTTGCTGTTGCATGGCCGTTTTCCGCAAAATATACTGTTGGCCGATGCCCGATTGGACGGGCGCGTCTTGGGCGGCTGTGTTGTCTATGTTACTCCGCAAGTGGTTCACACACAGTATATTGCCGCCACACCAGAGGGCAAGCGCCTCGGAGTGGTCAATGCGATAATCGACAAGTTGCTGAACTCCTTTCCCCATCATCTTTATCTGGATTTCGGCAAGTCGACCGAAGCCCACAGTGATATTCTGAATCACAATCTGATCTACCAGAAGGAAGGCTTTGGTGCCAGAGCCTTGTGTTACGACACTTATCAATGGACAATATGATAGACTATCTGCCATTAATGCGTATCACTGCCATGCATGCCGACGAAATAGACGAGGCCGTCGGTAGAGTGGTGAAGGGTGGTTGGTATTTGAAAGGCGAGGCCACGACCAGTTTTGAGCAGGACTTCGCTCGTTACATCGGAACCCAACACTGCATCGGTGTGGCCAATGGGTTGGATGCCCTGACGTTGATTCTGCGTGCCTATATGGAAATGGGGTTGATGCGCGAGGGCGACGAAGTCATTGTTCCGGCCAACACCTTTATTGCCAGCATCCTGGCCATTACCGAGAACCGTCTGGTACCCGTATTGGTGGAACCGCGTCTGGACACGTTTCAGATTGACGATTCTTTGATAGAGCAGGCCATAACCTCGCGAACACGGGCCGTCATGTTGGTTCATCTTTATGGTCGGTGTGCTTATACTGAGATAATAGCCGATATTTGTCGGCGGCATCAGCTGAAACTGATTGAGGACAATGCGCAGGCGCATGGCTGTCTGTATGAAGGCAAGCGTACTGGCTCGCTGGGCGATGCGGCAGGGCATAGCTTCTATCCCGGAAAGAATCTGGGAGCATTGGGCGACGCAGGGGCCGTAACGACAGATGATGCCGACCTGGCCGCGGCCATTCGTTCGCTTGCCAACTATGGCTCTTCGCGTAAGTATGTGTTCGATTATGTGGGCCGCAACTCCCGTCTGGACGAGATTCAGGCTGCTGTGCTCAGCGTGAAGTTGAAGTATCTGGATGCCGACAATGCCCGTCGTCAGGCGATTGCCAACCATTACATCGATTCTGTTTCCAACCCTCTTGTTCGTCTGCCCGAGAAGTCGGGAAGTGTCTATCACATCTTCCCTGTGCTTTCAGCGCGTCGTGACGGCTTGCAGCAATATCTCACAGAAAAAGGCATCGGAACAGTCATTCACTATCCGATACCTCCCCATAAGCAACATTGTTTTCAGTCGTGGAACGGGCTGTCGCTGCCTGTCACCGAACAGGTTCATGTCCAGGAACTAAGCATTCCCTGCCATCAGGCTATGACGCAGCAGGAGATCGATACAGTGGTGGATCTTCTGAACCATTTCGCCTGAGCCAGTCAGCGATCAGTCTTCAGTGAGCACCACGGTTACGCTGCGTGCAGCCTGTGCTCCCATCACGAGCACTTGGGCTATGTCGGCAGTCTTCGACGGTCCGCTGATGAACGAGCCGTAGCCATAGTCGTTGAACTCTATGCGTCGATAGGCCTCATGCATGTTGCTGACGATCTCTGATTTTTTCAACAGGATGATCAGATTCTCTGAGATGAAACAGACGGCTTTCTCTTTCATCTGCTGCGGAATCCAGATGCATCCGTTTTCGGCCACGCCAAACTTTCCTCTGATGATGCCCACGTCGGTGCCGTTCAGTGCCTGTGCGCTGTCCACGGTGTCGGGATTGCGAGTGGCAATGGTCACTTCGGGCAGGTTGCTGGCTATCTGCTTTGCTTCAGGATAGAGTTCTTTTACGATGGTATTAATGTCGCTGTCCTTTTTGGCTTCGATCACCTTTCCGCCCACGTTCTGGCTCATCTGAATGAACTGTGTCAGTGGGTCGGGATAGACGATGGCTTTGATGTCGTCCAGTCTGGGCATGTCGTATTTCTCGTGTACGTTGGCCCTGTATCTTTTCAGAATATCTTCTTTGCTACTCATTGTTTAAGGTAAAAGTGAATAGTGAAAATGAAAAATTTGCTTCCGCGCTTGTTTCAAGGTAAAAGTGGATAGTGAGAAGTGAAAATTTGCTACCGCCCTTCTTGGCTTTCCCCTTAAACGATGCAGTAGCAAATCATTCACTATTCGCTTTTCATGATTCCTTCTATCAGCGTATGGAATGGTTTCTTCGGAAACTTCATCATCTCATGGCCCTCTGCCCAGGGATTCAGTCCGCTGTTCATCAGGAACGACGGCACGATATTGGCAAGGGGCGATATGGCAGTGGCTGTCTTGTAGAGGGCATTGCTGCCGAACAGCAGTTTCATACCTTGGCTCATGAGTTTCTTTTCGGGATTGGCCGTGCCAAATTCCTCAAGTTGCTGCCGCCACTTATAGACTTGTTCGCCGAGGTTGATCTTGACGGGGCAGACGGTCTGACAGCTCAGACAGAGCGAGCAGGCCGACACGTTGCCCGAATGAGCCTGCGCATTGCGCAGCATGCCGAGGTTGATGCCTACAGGACCGGGGATGAAATAGCTGTACGAGTAGCCTCCGCTGCGACGGTACACCGGGCAGGTGTTCATGCAGGAACCGCAGCGGATGCACTTCAGTATCTCCCAGTGCTCAGGATTGCCTATCCACTCACTGCGACCGTTGTCCACGAGGATGATGTGCATTTTCTCTGCCGTTGGACGGGCTTTGCGGAAGTGCGAAGTGTAGGTGGTCGTGGGTTGTCCCGTTCCGGCACGGCACAGCATGCGCTGGAAGACGGCCAGGCACTCGTAGTTCGGGATGACTTTCTCCAGACCGATGGCCGCAATGTGCAGCTTCGGACAGGAGGTTGACATGTCGGCATTGCCTTCGTTGGTGCAGACCACGATGTCGCCGGTCGAGGCGATGCCGAAGTTGGCGCCCGTCATGCCTGCGTCGGCGGTCAAGAATTCGTTGCGCAGACTCAGGCGTGCCATATATGTAAGATAGGTGGGATCGTGGTTGCCCTTCTCCTTCGAGATGCCTTTCTCTTCGAACAGCTCGCCCACGTCGTCGTGGTTCAGGTGGATGGCGGGCATGACGATATGGCTGGGCTTCTGTCCTTTCAGCTGTATGATGCGTTCGCCCAGGTCGGTTTCCACCACCTCGATGCCTTTGGCCTCCAGATAGGGGTTCATCTCGCACTCTTCCGTAAGCATCGACTTCGACTTCACCATCTTCTTCACGTTGTGCTCTTTCAGTATGCTGTAGATGGTCTCGTTGAACTCCTGTGCATCCTTTGCCCAGTGTACGATGACACCGTTCTTCTCGGCATTCGCGGCAAACTGTTCCAGATATTCGTCCAGATGGGTGATGGTGTGGCGCTTGATGGCCGATGCTTTCTCGCGCAGCTGTTCCCATTCGTCCAGTCCCTGAGCCATGATGTCGCGTTTTGAGCGGACGGCCCAGAATGTGTTGTCGTGCCATTTTGCATAAGTTTCGTTCTCCAGAAACTTCTTAGCTGCATTGCTATGTTGTGTACTCATATTCAAATAAAAATTGTGAGTTATCCGATGCCTTCGGCAAGAATCTCCACCACATGCTTGAACTTGATGTTCAGCCCCTGCTTCTTGGCCACGCCGGCCATGTGCATCAGGCACGAGGAGTCTGGCCCTGTCACGTATTCGGCACCTGTGGCGATGTGGCGTTTCACTTTGTCAATGCCCATTTGCTTTGATACTGCCGTTTCTTCTATGGCAAACATGCCGCCGAACCCGCAACACTCGTCTTTGCGCTCTGGCTCAAAGATCTCTATCCCATCTTTCAGTCGTAGCAGGTCAATGATTTTGTTGAATTGAGGCACATGCTGTTCCGAAGGCGACGACAGTCCGAGCTCTCTTACACCGTGGCAGGAGTTGTGTATGCTCACGCGATGGGGAAACCGACCGGGCAGCGCCTTTACCTTCAGCACGTCGTGCAGAAACTCCACCACGTCCATTGTCTTCTTGGCCGTTTCGCAGATGTGCGGCTCATCGATGATGCCGGGATGGTTCACTCGCACAAATGCCGCACATGAGGCCGATGGAGCTACCACATAGTCGAACTTGCTGAATAGCTCGTCGAATTTCTGCACTAAAGGCTTCGACATGCGCTCAAAGCCGGCATTGGCCATTGGCTGGCCGCAGCATGTCTGTCCGAGGGGGTATGTTACGTCGAGACCAAGATGTCTCAGCAGCTTATAGGTGGCAACGCCTACTTCTGGATAGACGGCATCTACGTAGCAGGGTATGAAAAGTCCGATGGTCATTGTTAATAGAATAGTTTTTATTTTGCAAATCTACGAAAACATTTTTATATATAAATGATGGGAACTTATTTCTTAATCTTTTTTTAGCTTTTCAGTACCAAATTTTGGCTGTACAGATAAAGCACTCCACGTTACCGTTGCGATTCTGTTGCATCGTAAAAGATGCTGTTTCGCGGTATAATAGCGCATTGATTGCGGTGCAAAATGACGTTGTGGATGGCGCTTATAAGCCCCCCCTGTCGCGCTCTTTTTTGGTGCTTTTTCTTTGTTCTCATTTCCTGCATGATTTCCTATGTATATCCCTGCCTTAGTCCTATCCTGCCCCTTTCGTTCATTGTGAGGTGCTTTGAGCACCGCAAGTATTCAGTTGCAAGATGAAACAAAATTTTCCCTTTTGTTTGCAAAATGAGACGATTATACGTCAGAACGTCCCTCTTGTCTGCATACGCCTCAGTTGCCTGTTTGTAAAATTAAATTTAAAGTATTACTTTTGCGCTAAAAATGAGGACGTTATGGAGAAGATAGGTGAGCGTATAAAAATGGTTCTGTTTGAACAAGGACATTCGGCCAAGTGGTTGTCTCAGCAACTTTCATGTGAGCGTACCAATGTGTATGATATTTTCAAGCGCGATGATATGAGCATCAATTTGCTGAAGCAAATCTGCGTCGTCTTGAAGCACGATTTTTTCAAGGAATTGTCCGAAGAAACTTTCTCCGAGAAAGAATAATCGGTTCATTTTGCGTTTTTTATCTTAAAATTTGTCTCATTATTTCTTTGTCATAGTTTTTCTATATATCTTTGCGGTGTTTTACCAAAGATTTATATCATTATGGATTACGAAGAATTGAATTACGGCGCTCTTTCGCGCGAACAACAGTTAGCATCCTCACAGGCTTTCCCCGTGCTGATGCGTAAAGTTTATCTCTGGATGACGCTTGCATTGGTGATCACTGGACTTACGTCGTATTTCGTGGCCACATCGCCTTCAATGTTCATGCTGCTTTATTCCAATCAGGCAATACTTTGGGGACTACTTATTGCCGAATTTGCCTTGGTGTTCGGCATCACGGCAGCCATCAACAAACTGTCCCTGACAACGGCTACGTTGCTGTTTGTACTCTATTCGGTCATCAATGGAGCCACGCTGTCCTCTATATTCTTGGTCTATACCACCTCGTCTATAGCCAGCGTGTTCTTCATCACTGCCGGAACGTTTGCGGCAATGGCTCTCTTTGGCTATACCACCAAGAAGGACCTGACTGCGCTTGGACCTATTTTGCTGATGGGATTGCTGGGCATCATCATTGCGTCTGTTGTCAACATGTTTGTCCATAGCTCCGGACTGAACTTGATTGTAAGCTACTTGGGTGTGCTAATCTTTGTCGGACTGACAGCCTATGACTCTCAGAAGATTAAGCAGATGATGCTGCAGGCACCTGATGCTGGCGAGGGAATGCAGAAGCTGGCATTGCTTGGGGCACTTTCGCTCTATCTCGATTTCATCAATCTGTTCCTCTATCTGCTGCGCATCTTTGGCTCCAATAGAGACTGACAAGGTCTTTTAGCACTTGTGCTATACTGTAAAAAGGCTTTCGTTTGGCTTCTTCATCCAAATGAAAGCCTTTTTACAATAGATTGCACTTCATCTTTAAAGCGATAAATGTTTCATTTGCTTTATATATAAATAAGGTGAAGATTTATATAAAGATTGAAAACCATATTTTTTTTCATGTTTTTTGAAAAAAATATTTCAAATATTTGTTCGGTATGAAAAAAGTCCATACCTTTGCATCCGCTAACGAGGGAACAACCTCTGAGGCGCATCAAGAAAGAGTTCTTTGAAAAGATTACATAAGACAGAAAGTAGTACAAGAAGCAAC
>CACXXD010000070.1 GCA_902771445.1 uncultured Prevotellaceae bacterium | reverse complement strand
CCCCCCTACGGCTTCAGATTCTGCCTTGCTCGTGATAGGAATAATACTGGCCATCGACCACGATGACATGGTCGAGGAAGTGAAGGCGCATGATGTCGCAGGCCCGCTTCAGCTGTTGCGTCAGACTGTCGTCGGCCTTGCTCGGCATGATGTTGCCCGAAGGATGGTTGTGGCAGGCCACGAGAATGGTGGCATTGGCCAGGACCGCCTCGCGCATGATGATGCGAATGTCGACCGTGACTTCCGATATTCCGCCATGCGAAATGCACACATCTTTTATTAAAGCATGGTTCTGATTGAGCAAGAGCACCCAGAACTCTTCTACATCCTTGTCTTGAAGCTTGGGGTGCATGTAGTTGTAGATGCGCGTGGCGGTGGTCAGTCTTGGCCGCTCCTCAGGACGTTCCATCTGCCGGCGCTTGCCCAGTTCGCAGGCAGCCAGGATGGTGATGGCCTTGGCCGGCCCCACCCCGTTGTACTGGCAGAGGTCGCTGATGGTGAGTTTGCCCAGCGTGTTCAGGTTGTTGTTGCAGGCATTCAAGATGCGCTTCATCAGGTCTACCGCCGTCTCCTTGGTAGAGCCCGACCCTACGAGGATGGCCAGCAGCTCTGCATTGCTCAGAGCCTCCGGGCCGAGTCGTTCGAGTTTCTCACGCGGACGGTCTTCTTCTGCCCACTGATTGATATTCAGTTTTTCCATGCCGGAGTTATTGTAGTTACGATTTATCAGCTATAGAAGTTCTTCTCGAAGGCCGTGAACTCGTCTTTCTTCAGCACACAGCGCTTCCACCACGACTCAATGAAGCCCAGTCCGTAGCCCATCAGCTGGGTGAAGGCAGCGGGAATGGAGAGCAGTCCCACCCAAAGGCTCTTGTTCTTCAGCGAGGAGTCGATGCAAATGATGAGCGAATAGAGCAACAATGGCGACAGAGCCAGTGCGATGGTAGCCATGCCCAGGAACACCACGACGGGCGAAGGATTGCAACCCGGATGGTCGGCAGCTAGCAGTCCTATGCCGACAAGCAGCATGCCAACGAGTGCCATCAGCAACAACAGCAGTGTGCCAACCGTGAAGACTGTGGGCAACAGATGCACCAGCTTGAGGGTACCGGGATGGCGCTTCTCGAGGTTGATACGCGCTATACCACTATTATATACTTGACGGAAGAACTTTCTGAAGTCCGTGCGGCGCTTGTGCCACACCCATGCGTCGGGGAAGAGCTGCGGACGATGGCCGGCCTCAACAATGCGGTAGGAGAAATCGATGTCCTCGCCAAAGCGCATCTTGGTGAAACCGCCCAGCTGCTGATAGACATCGCGACGGATGCCCATGTTGAACGAGCGCGGATAGAACTTGTCGAGCTTGGCCTTGCCTCCGCGAATGCCTCCTGTGGTAAAGAACGATGTCATGGAGTAGCTGATGGCTTTCTGCACCGGTGTGAACGAGGGATGCGAAGCATCGGGACCGCCCCAGGCCGCAATATCGGCGCAACTGTCAATCGCCCTATCCACATTGACAAGATAGTCGGCAGGCAACACCACGTCGCTGTCGAGCACAATGACCCATTCGCCCCGTGCACGCTCCACTCCGTAATTACGACTCTGTCCGGGGCCGCTGTTCTCCTTAAAGTAATAATGCAAATCAAGGATGCCCGCATATTTGTCGCAGACATCCTTGCAGGGTGTTTTCGAACCGTCTTCTACAATGACGACCTCGAAGTTGCGCAGCGACTGCTGACAGAGGCTTTGCAGCAACTCGTCGACCTCGTCGGGACGATTATATACGGGAACAATGATGCTGTACTTCATTCTGTGAAACAGGAGATAAATGTTGGAAAAAGAAATTACGCAGACCTCAGCAGACCATTCCTGAATCTGCGAAATCTGCGTAATCAGCGTTTATAGTCGGTCAGACTTACTCCTTGGCGCGAGCCAGATAGCTGCCGTCACGCGTGTCGACCTGAATCAGGTCGCCCTCGTTGATGAACAGAGGCACACGAACCTCAACACCCGTCTCGAGTGTGGCAGGCTTCAGCGTGTTTGTAGCGGTATCGCCCTTGATGCCCGGCTCTGAGTGGGTAACACGCAAAATGGTCTTCACAGGCATCTCAGCATAGAGGATGGTGCCATCGGTGGTATCGCTCACCACTTCAACGATGTCGCTCTCCTTCATGAACTCATGTCCGATAACAAGCTCGTTGTCAATGGGAATCTGCTCGAATGTCTCCTGGTTCATGAAGATGCGACCCGACTGATCCTCATAGAGATACTGGTAGGGGCGACGCTCGATGACCACGTCTTCGAGCTTCTCACCAATGTTGAAACGACGCTCCAATACGCGACCGTCACTCACATTCTTCAACTTGATAATCATGATGGTGTTTCCCTTACCGGGCTTACGATGCTGGAAATCGATGCAAACCCAAATGCCACCGTCCATACGAATGGCGGTGCCTTTCTTAATGTCTTGTGAATTAATCATAAAAGTTAAAAAGTATATATACGATAATATTGCCTACGTTTGCGGTTGCAAAGTTACGCATTTTTGGCGAATCGGCAAAAGAGTAATGTCATTTTTTGCAACGATTTATATATAAATGACACTGACTGAGTACATTTTTGCCGAAAAAAAGCAAAAAAAGAGACTTATTTCGTTCGATTTCTTGCACAATTCAATTATAATTGCTAATTTTGCAGTCCGTTAGCGCCGTATGTTCTTGTAAGACAAGCAAACAGAGCCGGAACGAGGGTGCTCAGGATAGGAGAAGCTCCTATTCAAGAAGAAAAGGAAATTTCAAAAAATTAGTACTAACGGGTGGTCGATGAGATCCCCAACCCTCTGGCAAAGGGGGCTTATAAAAAAGATTCATTGCAATGAAAAGAACATTTCAACCACACAATCGTCGCCGCGTGAACAAGCATGGCTTCCGCGAGCGCATGGCTACAAAGAATGGCCGCCGCGTACTGGCTTCACGCCGCGCAAAGGGTCGCAAGAAGCTCACCGTCTCTGACGAGAACCACGGTAAGTAAATCAGGTGCCGAGAGGCATTTTTAGAGACCTTAATGAAAGATTGAGCAACGGGATGGAACTTCAATGTTTCATCCCGTTCACTTTTCTGAGAAGTAAAAAAGAGTTTTCTACAGAGACAAGATGGAAACAGACAAACAAGAACGGATGCGCAAGGCAGAGGAGCTGTTCATGCAGGGCTTCAACTGCGCACAATCTGTAGCAGCGGCTTTTGTCGACATGTATGGCTACAGCGAAGAGGAGATGCTGCGCATGAGCGCAGGCTTCGGCGCGGGCATCGGACGACTGCGCATGTCGTGCGGTGCCTTCAACGGCATGGCACTGCTGGCCGGACTCGACTGCGGATCGGTGACTCCGGGCGACCGCGAAGGCAAGAGCCATAATTATAAAGTGGTACAGGAGCTGGCTGCACGCTTCAAGGAGGAGCACGGCTCGCTCATCTGTGCAGAACTGCTAAAACTGAGACAGACACCATCCGTAGGCGGAAAGGCCGAACAGTTGTCCTATCTGGCATCGGAACGCACAGCCGAATACTACAAGACACGCCCCTGCGTCAAGCAAATCATCTCGGCAGCAAGGATTTATTCGGAATATCTGGAACAGAAAAATAGCAGAAGAGAATGACCGACATTCGTCTTCCGCTATTTTTTTATCGGTTTTATCGTCTCAGCCAGTGGGACGGATTGAGCAATGAACTCCAATGACGCAACTGGAACTGCATGGTGTGGTCATTGCCAAGACTGCCCAACACGGTGCGTGCCCGGACGTGCTGTCCCTTCTGCACATTGACGTTCGACAGGTTGATATAGGCAGAGATATACTTACCGTGACGCACGGTGACGATATAAGACCCTCCTTGGTAATAGACACCGCTGACGATTCCATCGAAGATGCACTGCGCCTTGGCACCACTCTGCCCTTTCAGGTGCCAGCCGTTGCTTTGTAGTCGCACATGGCTCAGACCATCGGGCGAATAAGTGCCATAGCCACGAATCAGATGATAGGGTCCGGTGATGGGCAAAGGCAGGCGACCCTTGTTCGACTCGAAGCCGCCCGACATCATCCTGTCTTCAGCCGGCATCTTGAAGTCTGCTTCCGATTTCTGTGCAACGGCAATCTCACGCTGACGCTTTTGATTCTCTTCGCTGGCTTTGCGCTCTGCTTGCTTTCGCTCAGCCTCAGCCGCCCGCGCCTTGCGTTCTGCCTCGGCTCGCTGCTCCTGCGAAGCCCTTTCAGCCTCCAGACGCGCCTCTTCTTCCTTTCTTCTTGCCTCAGCAATGCGACGCTCATTCTCCTTTCGCGCAGCTTCGGCAGCCGCCTTCTTGCGCTCCAGCTCTTCCTGACGTTTCTTTGCCGCCTCGGCAGCCGCAGCCTTACGCTTGGCCTCAGCCTCCTGACGCGCCTTCTCGCGTGCAACCTCTTCGGCAATCAGTTTGTCAATGCGCTGGTTCAGCTCTGCCTCCTTGCGCTGCTGTTCCTCTATGAGTGCGGCTACGACCTGTTGTTGTTTCTTCAGCTCGTCCACCTGTTTCTTTTGCTCCGTCTGCTTGCCTTCCAATGCCTTCTGCTCGTTCTGTCCTCTCTGCAGCAACACGTTCTTCTTGTGTCGCGAGTCGTCAAGTTCCACCTTCTTCTGCTCCACCTGCTGCTGCTTGGACTTCACGGCTTCGCCCTGCGCCCGTTGATAGGCCGCATACTCGCGAGTGAAGCGCAACCGACGATACATCTGATTGAAGTTGTCGGCACTGAAGATGAACATCAACTGGTCTTGCACCGTGCGATTGCGATGCAGATAGCGCACGCTCTTCATGTAGCGGCTGCGATGCGCTTCAAGCTCTTCGGACAATACCTGATATTGCTGGTCAAGCAAACGGATATTGATGTCTAACTGGGTGACGTCGTTACGAATGGTGTCGACTACCTTCTGCTTCTGGGCAATCTCATGGTCAAGAATCATCAGATTCTCCATGCCGCGTTTCACACCGTTCTTCAGCTCTTCCTGCTTCTTTAGGTTGGCAGCCTTCTGTTTCTTCAGTGCATTGCGCTCATTCACAAGTCCTTTCACCGTCACGGCAGGCTTCTTGCTACCGGCATTCTTCTTTCCCTTCTGTCCCGACTTGGACGACGGCTTCACGGTGCTCGTCTTCTTCTGTCCGGCTTTCGTCTTTTGCTGACTTGACTTCTGGATAACGGCAGACTTACGATGCACCTGACCTTTCTGTGCAGACACGGAAAGGCAGGCAATTAGTAATAGCAAATATATCAGTTTTCTCCCCATGCGCCAATTAGAAGCTTGCTAGGATGCGCTTCAACAAATCGTCAATGCTCACCTCACGGTATTTGCTCGACACCTCACTGCGGGTTTCCCACTGATCGTCGGTTCCCATATAGTTCAGTTTAATGGTCATCTTCACTTCTCTCTTAGGAGTGGTGAACGTGACAATCATGTTGTTAGGGAAGGGCTTGCCGTTCAGCGAACCATACTCGTCGTAGTTCCAGTTCAGCTGTGTGCTGCCCTCGTTAGGATCGCGATACATGATGTTGGTCATCTTGATGCGGCCTGTCTTCTGGTTGGCCAGCCAACTGTAGTTCATCTTTCCCTTGTCGAGATAGATGACGGCCTCGTCACCACCCATATCAGTGGTAAACTTGCCAAGGTCTTTCTCACCGACGGCATCAGAGCCGGGAATGAACAGCTCATTCCAGAACAGTGCCTGCAACGTGTTGAAGTTGATGCCGCTGTTGCGCAGGAAGTCGATGTATTTATAGGGAGCCTTGATGTACTGCTTGTTGATACGGTCGACAATCAGCACCTCATCTTTCGTAAACTCGAACCGACCTGCCTCCACAAAGCCGAAGGCCATGAGCTGCAGGCGAATCACGTCGTCGCGCTTCATACGCAGATTGCCCGTCAGATTAAGTTTCTGGGGACCGTACTCAACCGTAAACTTCACTTTCGACGAGACAAAGTGAGTCTTCTGCGTGTGGGTTGTGTAGACCAGATTCAGGAAATCTTTCTCTTCCAGCGAATCGACAGCTGTAGTTTGCGGCTGAGTCTTCTTGGGGGTCTTCTTTAACAGTCCACACGATGTAAAGAACAAAGACACTGCCATCATGGCAATCATCAGAAAACGGAGTGATTTCATCATCTTATGTATTTTTTACGTTTTATTTTTCTGTTCAGCAACTTATTGTCGGGGTCTTCTTGCTGCGCTTTCAGCCAGAACTCCATTGCTTTCTCCATATCGTTGTTCAGCGCATAGATGTCGCCTGCATGCTCCAGAATGACACTGCTCTTCGTGGTGTCGTTCTGTACGGCCTGATCGATATAGATGCGAGCTTCGCTATATCTTTTCTGCATGAAGAGAATCCACGCGTAGGTGTCAAGATAGGTGCCGTTCTTCGGTTCGGCCTTGATGGCTTTCTGACTCATGTTCTCTGCCTTGTCCAACTCTTGCCCCAGTTCACTCAGATAGTAGGCATAGTTATTCAGACAGCCGATGTTGTCGGGCTTCCATTGCAAACAGGAGTCATAGGCAGCAAAAGCCTCACGCTCACGGTTCTTCTGGTGGAGCAAATCGCCCATCACGGCATAGAAATCACTCACGATGGCTGGGTTGCTCTCATCGGTAATCACACTGATACCGTTCTGGAAGGCCTCCAGCGCATGGTCGTGGTCTTCTTTCCGATAGTAAGCCATGCCCTGATAGTAATAAAAGGCCATTTCATCGGGATTATACTGGCGGGCATCCTTGCACAGACTGATCACACGGTCGTTGTCGTCGTCCTCCCAAGCATATTGCACAAGTTGGAGTCTGGCCGAAGCATTGTCGGGTGCCAGTTGCAAGGCCGTCTCCAGCATGCTTGCCACAGTGTCACGCGGCATCTGCTTCATGCTCATATAAGCTGCGCAGAACTCAGCCATTTCGGCCTTGTGCTCTGGTTGAGCCAATATATCCTTGAACAATGATAATATATAGGTACTGTCTCCACCATACGACTCACTATAACCTATTTCCTGACGCAACAGCGCGATCTTGTCGTCAAGAGCCGTGGCCGGGTTCAACAAGATACTGCGTGTCAGTGAGTCGGCCCTCACCGTGTCTCGCTCACCTATATAATAAGTGCGCATGGCCATCTGCGCCCTATGGTTGTTGGGTTCCTCAGCCAGCACCTGTTCCAGCACCTTGCGTGCCTGCTGCCTATGCTCAGCCATTTCATCGCCTGAGTCCATCATCAGTGTGTTGGCCAGAAGTGTGCGGTAGTTCAGGTCGTTGGGATATTGTTCCGACAGCGTTTTCACCTCGCGCAGTGCATCGACGTGGTTGCCCATCTGCACGTAAAGACTACTCTTGGCCAGCGACAGACGTTCGCTTTTGCCATCGATGGTCTCCATCTGGTTGAGCACACCAATAGCCTTCTCATAGTCGCGTTGCTGCAAGTGCAACTTATAGAGCATGTCGAGCAAGTCCTGCCGACTCTTGTCCTTGTCGTACAGATGCTCCACTACCGTGATGGCATCGGCATATTGCTCTTTGGCAATGTAAGCCTGCGCCAAAGTCTCCATATAAGTTGCATTATCTGGCTCGAGTGCCGAAGCCCGCTGGAAATAGTCAAGTGCCTGGTCGGCCTGTTTCATCTCCGTGTAGTACTGTGCCAGAAAGAAATAGGCCTCAGAAGCATTGGGATTTATTTCCAGACAACGTCTCAACAGCGTGAACGCTGCATCGTGATTGCCTTTCTGTCGTTCCATCATGGCTTCGAGAAAGCAACTGTCATACTTCCGCTGCTGATCATCTTCCGCTGCCTGCATCTGCAGACCGATTAGCACAAACAACAGGAAAAACAGGTATCGCATCTTCTTGACTGTCAATTCTATCACTGTCATAGTTTTCCAAATAATCACTTCACGCCCGTATGGCCATAGCCGCCCTCACCACGCTCCGTCTCGTCGAGCACGTCGACCTCCACAAACTCAGCCTGCTCATGACGGGCTATCACCAACTGAGCAATGCGCTCGCCATCATTGATGACGAACGTCTCACTCGACAAATTGACGAGCACGATGCCAATCTCGCCCCGATAGTCGGCATCGACGGTTCCAGGCGAGTTCAGCACCGTCACACCATGCTTCAAAGCCAGTCCACTACGAGGACGCACCTGTGCCTCATAGCCCGCAGGCAACGCTATATGCAACCCCGTGGGAATCAGCTTGCGCTCCAAAGACTTCAGCTCTATTGGCTCGGTGAGATTGGCTCTCACATCGAGTCCAGCGCTTTGCGATGTGGCATAGGATGGCAAGGGCTGATGTCCACGGTTCACAACTTGTATTTTCATATAAATGCCTTTCTATGTGAAAAAAATTCTCTTCAATATGATTTGCTTATTCTGACAGATATATTACTTCACTGAGGTCTTTCCCCAGCTTTTCTGCTATCTCCTGCTGCGAAAGACCTGCCTTGACCAGCATCTTTATTGTTGTACGCAGCATTTCTTTCTGCTCGGTCAATTGGGCTTTCTGTTCGGTCAATTGGGCTTTCTGCTCGGTAAGTTGAGCTTTCTGCTCAGTAAGTTGAGCTTTCTGCTCTGTGAGTTGAGCTTTCTGCTCTGTAATTTGAGCTTTCTGCTCTGTAATTTGAGCTTTCTGCTCTGTAATTTGAACTTCCTGTTTGATAATTTGCGATGCTTGCTCGTCTATTTGTTTCTGCCTCATCAGGATTTCCGTATCGCGCTTCTCAATAATAGAGAAGTATTCGTCCTCCACATTCATGTGATGCCGCATGGTGGCATCGGCAGCTGCCATAGTAAGTCTGTGGAGGATACGCTCCATGTCCCTGTCATCATTATAGACTGTTTCGTCGAGCCTGAGTATATGTTCATCGAAAGAGTCTTTGCGAGTCTGGTCGAAGATGCTCAGTATCATGTCGAGTCGATTGTTGATTTGCCCATGCAGACGGGGTATCTGTACGATGATGCTCTCGTGAGTCAGGCTGTCAATGAACGGGTCGGGTAATCCTTTTGTTACAGGATTGTTGTTGTAGTCGAGCGATTGGTGGTTGACATAAAGTACGGGTTCTTCTATGTTGCCTACCTTGTGGCCCAGCAAATAGACGGCTATGGTGGGCAAGGCATAGTCGCCATTCATGTTCTTGGGGTTAGAGTAGTGAACTCCCAGATACTGTCGGAAGCGCAATGTTTCAGTGGGCAGCCATGTCTTTTGAAGCTCTACGAGAATCAAATGTTCTTTGCCTTCCTGATCGCGGATGGTTGCCCCAAAGTCAATACGGAATACAGAGAGTGAATCTCGCTGGCTGTTAGCATACTCATGAGGACGCATCTCTACAGCTACCACATCTTTTTTCAGCAGTGCCGAAAGAATAGTACGGGCTATTCGCTCGTCTTCCATGAGATACTTGAAAACAATATCATATATAGGATTAGCTACTATCATGAATCGTATTGATTTTATATTGATGTCCGTTATGTGCTCGCAAAGGTAGTGATTATTTTTTAAGAATCCCACGGTTTTATATTTTTTTGCTATTCAAAGATATATTTCATCCGTTTTTTTATGGGTTACTAATATTTATCACTATGCAAAATATGCTGATTTATATTGAATCAGCCATAAATTTATGCTAAAATGTGTTTTATAGGCAAAAAAGCCGTACTTTTGCAAACAACAGAGAAAGAATAAAAATATGATGAACTGGAACCAACTGATTTCCAACTGCCGTCTCGGTCAGGAGCACCGACACCCTGAGCGCCACGACGATCGCACGGAGTTTAAGCGCGACTACGACCGACTGATTTTCTCAGCCCCCTTCCGTCGCCTGCAAAACAAGACGCAGGTGTTTCCGCTGCCCGGCAGCGTGTTTGTACACAACCGTCTGACCCATTCGCTCGAAGTGGCCAGCGTGGGCATGTCGCTCGGCAACGATGTCTATCAGCAACTGACCAGTCGCTACGGCAACAGTCTCAGTCCACTGGTGGCAGAGATCGGTCAGATAGTGGCAACGGCCTGTCTGGCTCACGACATGGGCAACCCACCGTTTGGACATTCCGGCGAGAAAGCCATCCAGACCTTCTTCACCGAAGGGAAAGGCCGCTACCTGCAACAAAAGGTGTCGGCCTCGTTCTGGGACGACATCACCCACTTTGAAGGAAATGCCAATGCCTTCCGTCTGCTGACCCATCAGTTCCAAGGACGGCGTCCCGGCGGCTTCGTCATGACCTACAGCACCCTGGCTTCTATCGTAAAATACCCGTATTCATCGTCGCTGGCAGGCAAGAAAGGCAAGTTCGGTTTCTTCAACAGCGAGGCCGAAACCTACCAGCACATCGCCGAGGAACTGGGAATAATTCGGTTTAGTGGAGAGTGTAGAGTGGATAGTGTTGAGTTTGCTGCCGCTACAGGAGATACTATCGCCGTAAAGAATCCCAAAGAAGCAACAGATGCGGTAGCAAACTCTACACTCTACACTCTAAACTCTAAACTAAGATTCGCTCGTCATCCGCTTGTCTACCTTGTGGAGGCAGCCGACGACATCTGCTATGAGATTATGGACATGGAGGATGCCCACAAGCTGAAGATTCTCTCTTTCAAGGACACCACTGAGCTGATGCTGGGTTTCTTTGAGGAGGATGTGCAACAGCGCATATTGCAGCGCATCAAGGACGAACAGCTGACCGATGAGAACGAACAAATACAGTATCTGCGGGCATGCGTGATAGGAAAACTGGAGAACGAGTGCGTGCGCACGTTCATGGATAACGAACAGGCCATCCTTGCAGGCACGTTCGAGGGTTCGCTCATCGACCACATCGCTCCGCTCCAGCGCGAGGCCTACCAACGATGCACCAAGATTTCGAAAATATATATTTATCGCAGTAAGCCTGTGCTCGACGTGGAGCTGTCGGGTTATCACATCATGGCCACGCTCATGGAACTGATGATTGAGGCCATCGAGCATCCCGAACGCTACTACTCGCAACAGCTCATCGGACGCGTGTCGAGCCAATACGACATAGAGAGTCCCGACTTAGAGAACCGTCTGATGGCCGTCATCGACTATATCTCAGGCATGACCGATGTATATGCCCTCGATGTATATCAAAAGATTTGCGGAATATCACTACCCATCGTATAAAATTTAAAGATGAAAGATGAGAAGTGAAAGATATGATTAGTTTTGCTGTTCAAATGCATTCTGCGGAACAAACTAATCATATCTTTCACTTCTCATTTTTCATCTAAATCAATAGACGAACACGCGGAAGTTCTTCACACTGCCCGGTGCACCTTGTTCGGCACGCGGCAGATACTCAAGGGCCTTCACGGTCTGCACCGAACCAAGGTCGATAACGATGAGATGAGGGGCAGCAGCACCTTTCTCCGTCTGCCAGTAGGTGCTCTCTTGCAGGTCGAAGACCTTGTCGCCCGTGTGGTTTCCATTCTCATCTTCGCTGTCGGCATACTTCGTGGTCCAAGGCTCACGAGACAGTCGCTTACCGTCCTGCCCTTGCAGGTACAGCTCGGCGATAGCAACGCGGTCGCCGTTTTTCTGCGTAGAGAGGCATTCGATGGCGAGGTAGCGGCCCTTCTGTGGAGCATTGAAGCTGATGGTCTGCCAGCCGTTGCCGCCCTTGAAGCTGCCCGTAGCGGCAGGAGTGGCGCTGTTCAGGTCGGGCTTGTCGCCGATGTTGTTGTGCTTATTGCTTTTCTCCAACTGCAACTTATTCAGCTCAGGTTCAGCCTGTCCCCAGACAATCGTCTCCTTCGGGCCGACCACGTCGAGCACGATAACTTCGTTCTTGCCCTTCTTCAGCCAGCAGCCCGGCACATAGAGCGTCTGCTGCGGACCGATGCTCCAGATGCGGCCCATAGCATGGCCATTCACATAGACCTGTCCCTTGCCCCATGTCTCGAAGTTCAGGAACGTGTCGCCCACCTTATTAATATTAAAATAGCCGCGATGGTAACCCGGCTTCATGATGTCGGCAAGCTTCTTTGACCCCTCATAGCCCTGTGTGAAGGCGAGTGCAGGAGTACTCCCTTTCACCTTACCTGCAGCAACCTGGTCGTTGACACCTTTCACCATGTCAAGTGCCTTGACAGCAGTCTGATAGTCGTCGGGAATGGCGACGTTCATCCAGTTCTTCGGTGTCAGCACCATCTCCATGTTGTCCGTCTCAGTGGTCAGCGTGACGTTGCCCACGATGCCCTTGAAGTCCTTGATGGCGCGACCGAAGTTGATGCGGCCCATGCCTTCGACGATGATAATCAGTTCGGCACCTTTCTTCACGGCAGGTATGGTGATCGACTTCTCGTTCTTCACACGGTCAATCTTGCCAATGTATTTCTTGTCGATGAACACCTGGGCAAAGTCGTGGAACTCTCCTGTGAGCACGCTCTGCGAGGTGATCTCCGGCAATCGGGTGGAGTACATCATCGTGCCCCAACCCATGTCCATCTCCTCAAAGGTCTTCGGTGTGCCGTTGACGGGCTTTGTAAGGGCTGTCATCATTGGTGCGAACTCCGTCAGCTCGAACTTAGGAACAGTGATGATAGGCATAGGGGCTTTGGGGACATTGGGCATCTTCTTCCCGTTGTTGTACTTCTCCATCATCTTGCGCAGCTCCCAGAACTTCGGGGTAGCCAGACCATACTCGTTGATAGGTGCATCGTAGTCGTAAGAGGTCACATCGGGGGCAAAGCCGGGACTGTTGGCACCTGCCCAGTGGCCGAACGAAGTACCTCCGTGAGTCATGTAGAGCGAGAAGGAGATGCCCTTGCTAAGCATTTCATCCATACCTTCAACCATATCCTTGGCAGGACGAGTCTCATGGCGTGCTCCCCACTTGTCGAACCAGCCGCTCCAGAACTCAGAGCACATCTTCGGGGCATTGGGGCGCAGTTCGCCGAGACGACGGAACTGCTGATCAATATTGGCACCCGTTCCGAAGTTCATCGTCCAAATGAGGTCGTCAAGACCGTTCTTCTCGAAGTTCGAAGACCAGTCGCACTGGAACAATAGAATGTCGGCCCCCCCTTCAGCCCCCGAGGGGGCTACATTAGACTTGCCTGCTTTAGAGGCCCCCTCGGGGGCGGTAGGGGGGGCTTGGTTATAGATTTCCCTCAGACAATCCCTGATCTCCGAGACGTAGGGCTTGTCCTCGCCATACGAGCCGTATTCGTTCTCCACCTGCACCATGATGATGGGGCCACCACGCTGGATGGTCAGCGGAGCCAGCTGCTCGCCCACCTTCTGTTCAAATATCTTCACACGCTCCATGAAGTAAGGATCACGCTCGCGCAGTTTGATGTCCTTCTTCTTCAGCAACCACCAAGGCAGACCGCCCATTTCCCACTCAGCACACACGTAAGGACCGGGGCGCACGATGACGTACATGCCGTTCTTCTGGGCCAGACGGCAGAACTCGGCCACGTCGTTCTGACCCGTGAAGTCGAACTCGTCCTCACGCTGCTCGTGGATGTTCCAGAAGATGTAGATGCACACGGCGTTCATGCCTAGTGCCTTGCACATCTTGATGCGGTGCTCCCAGTAGGGACGCGGAATGCGGGGATAGTGTACTTCGGCAGCCTTCACGATGAAGGGCTGGCCGTTCAGCAGGAATGTCTTGTCGCCCACGGTGAAGTCACCAGGCTTCTGTGCAGCCATCATAGCCGACGGTGCGGCCATCAGCATGGCAGCGAGGGCAACCTTTCGGAATAGTTGTTTCATACTCGTTTTATTGTTAGTAATTGTACGTCGTTGCAAAAGGACTCATCCACGTGGCGAGCCGGGCTTTTAGTCATGATGCAAAAGTAAGAAAAAAAAGCGAAACAACACTCATTTTTAGATGAAAAATGAAAGATGAATTCACTTTTCATTTTTCATCTTACAAATCTTTCAAGAACTTCATCCGTTCCCCCGTCACTGGATGCGTAAATGCCAGTTCGGCGGCATGCAGACAGAGCCGCCGGGCCTTGCGGCCATAGAGCGGATCGCCGACGATGGGAAGACCCAGACCGTCGGGATGCGCACAGTGAACCCGCAACTGATGGGTGCGGCCCGTGTGGGGAATGAGCGAGACAAGCGTGCGGCCCGCATCGTTCGACAACACCTCATAGTCGGTGACCGCCTGTTTGCCGTGTACATAGTCGACCACCTGTCGCGGACGGTCGAGCGGATCGGGACGCATGGGCAACGAGATGGTTCCTCGCCGACCGACAGGAAGGTATCCGTCGAGCAGCGCCATATACCTCTTATATATAGTACGCGCATAGAACTGGCTCTGCAGCTGCTTGTAGGCATCGACATTTCGCGCAACGACCAGCAGCCCCGACGTGTCCATGTCAAGCCGATGGGGCATGAACACCTCGCCATAGCGTGCCGCCAACAACTGCTGCACCGAAGGGGCATCGATCCTACCGGGTACGGAGAGCATGCCCGAAGGCTTGTCGACCACCAGCACGGCGGCATCCTCGTAGACTACCTGCACATCGGCGGCTGACGCGCTGGCCGGGCCTTCCTTTTCCACCTCAAGTCCTTGCAACATGAAAGTCAGGATGGGCAGGCACTTTCCCCTGCAAGCAGGATAGTAGTGACCGTGATGGCGAATCTCACCACGTGGCGACTCGCCCATCCAGAACTCGGCCATCGCCACTGGTTGCCAATGGTGCTGATAGGCACACTGCAAGAGCTTGGGGGCGCAACAGTCGCCACTGCCTCCGGGCGGAAGCGGAAAGCGCTGCTGCAACTTGGGCGATGTGTGATAGTCGCGCCAGATGTCTACCATGTCCTTCGTCTCGCCCCGTGCGTTCAGCATGCGGTACTGTCGGAACAACCATAGCTGAAGTTCTTCCGACATTCGCTTGCGCTGTTGCTTCAGGTCGGCTGCACGCGCCTCATCGCAGTGGGCTATCTCGGCATTGATGGCAGAAATCTGCCGTTCCATCGTCTTGAAGTGTCCGTCGGGTTGCTGCGCATCGAAGACCGAAGGCACAAAGAAGTCCCAGTCGTTGCGGCCTGCCAACAGTCCCGAATAGGCCGCCAGATAAGCCAGCCGCCCCTGCCCGTTCGCGTCGGCATCGGCCTCCACCACCAGCACGCCAAACATCTTGCCGCGCTGTGCATCGGCATTCAGCTGTGGCTGCGAGGTGACAAAACGCACAACCTCATCCGCCGCCAAATTGCATAACGGATGAGGTTCGTAGTCGAATGGATTGTTGAAGCGCGAAGGGCGCTCCAACGATGATGTCAGCGGATGGAGCAACACAGCCTCTACTTGGCAAACTCGAATCCAAGACGCAGGCCGTCGTAGTTCTTCGACAGGTCGCCGATGGTCGAGAGGGTTGAATTGCCCGACATGGCAGCTACGGTCTGGAGCACGCTCAGGAGCTTGGAAGCCTCGAACAACAGGCCCACACCGTTGACGTTCTTCTTGGCATAGCAGTTGATGGGGAGCAGAAGGGTCTGCAGCGACACCTTATAAGTAGACTCGTCGAACGTGTACTTTCCCGACAGCGACTTGCCTGCAATCTTGGCCGAGAACGTGCCATCCTCATTGAACGTGATCTGCGTGTTCGATGCGTTGACCCCTACCTTCTGAAACGCAGGCATCATTTTCTCCTTGATGCTGGTGGCCACAGCCTCGCCGCCGGCCTGAGCCAGGAGCTGCTGACTGGTGAAGGCGCATCCCGGCTGCGTGTAGCTCCACGTGCCAATCAGGTCCTTCTGCGTCAGCTTGTCCAGTCCGAGCACGCTCTGAAGCACATTGCCCACCGTCTGACCATTGGTCACTGCCGAGAGCACACCGCCCAGCACGCTGCTGGCAGCCCCTCCGGCATTAGCCCCTGCAGACGCATTAGCCGAAGCATTGCTGCTGCCACCTGTTGTTCCCAAACCGCAGCTTGCCAGCACTATGCTCAGCACAGCTACCACTACAAATGAAATCTTTCTCATATCGTTTTTAAGTTAAGTAAATTGATTCGTGTTCGCATAAAATCCTTGAATTCATCGCACTCCACGACCTCGATGTCTTCGAACAAGCCCATGACGAAACGGCTGATGCCAACGAACGAGCATACAAGAATGGCGGCCTGCCAGTGATGGTCGTCAAGCTGTTCAATGTACTTCTCGGCTTTGGGATACTCTTCGCGCAGAACAGCCGTGGAGAGTCGGCCCATTCGCAACACAACCTTCCATTGCTGCTCGCCGCTGAACATGAATACATCGGTGTAAATCTGGCGATGCTGTGCCTGATTTTCCCACTGCGCATCCAATAATTCGACGTTCTGCATGCGCGAAAGTTTAAATGTCTTGTTCATTTTCGACGAAATTTCGTAGCAGCGAACCTCCTCATTGCCGTTCATGAGCAGGAAGGGTTCCACGATTCGGTCGCTGATGGTGTCGCTGTGCGGCGACGAGTAGCCCACCAGTCTGACCGTCTGCTGCAACTTGATGGCTTCGTAGATGGTCGAAAGGTTGTGGGCCTGGGTCTCGCGCAGTTCCAGGTCGTTCAGGATCCGCAGGTCATAGAGTTGGTCGAGCTTGCGGCGCAGCCGTTCCACCTGCAGGCTCTGGTCGCCCGTCTGGTCGAGTATGCGGCGCAGGGTGATGGCCTCATCCTCGGTGAAATGGACGATTTCATCGATTTTCCTGAAGAAAGGCGAGTCTTTCCTGATGCGATAGAAAGGCTTATGGTGTTCCACCTTGAAGCCGGCATCACGGAAGAAGTTCAGATAGTAATAGAAGTTGCGTCGCGAAATTTGCTGTCGGTCGCAAATATCCTCAACGGTATAGTTGTGATTCTCGGTGAGCATCAGCAACAGGTTCAGTTCACGTTCCAGTTTATCGTGACGCATAAATGTTTCTCGAACTGTACAAGTCCTTTGTTCTGATTCGGCCTGCAAAATTAGCAAAATCTATTGAGAATAAAAACAAAACTGTCCATTTCTTTCGAAAAACAGGTGGAAGAATGGATAAAAACGAGCCTGTAATCATCATTACAGGGATACAGGCTCGTTCTTGTCGGAATATGCACTATACAGTTTCTTCTACACTTCGTTACTTCATCATCACCTTGCGCACCGTGCCGTCACTCATGCGGATGATGACCAAGCACTGGTCGGAGCGGCCACCACATCGTCGATGCCTGACGTGTCGACACCAGTCGTGAACTGCCGCTCGTCACCGTAGAACGTCTCGCCCTCGCTGGTCTTTACGTAGGCCACGTAGCAGTAGGTGGTCTCGAAACTCAGTCCCTTCAGCTTGGCCTGCATCACGTTGCCCGTGGCCTTCACGGTAGTGGCATCCGAGGGAACAGCCGGAGCATGCTTCTCTCCCGTCACAGCCTGCCGACTGCTTGCGGCTCCCTGCGCCCAGTACATGAAGCCCTGCTCCGTGATGTTGTCGCTGCCGCGCATGGCATAGTCTTTCATTTTTTCTAAAGTTATATGAATAACATAGTCTCGACAATCCATACCCCATTATTATCCTTGCCTTCACGCTTCAGAACACCTACCTTCTGCAAAGCAGACAGGTCGCGTTCGATGGTGCGCTGGCTCACCGACAAAGTCTCCGACATCTGTTTGCCGGTGATTGTCGGAGACTCTTTGATGAGATTGAGGATTTTCTGCTGACGCTCAGTGAGTTTCGTCTCCGACACGTCTCCGTCATGGTCTCCGACATTAGGAGTGTCGGAAGAAGCATAAATGATGGTCTGGAATTGGGTCGGAGTAGATTTGAAAAGTGGCTTCAATTCATCCTTATATCCTTCCAAGGCTTTGGTCTCATTACAGATGCGTGTGAGTCCGCTACCACGCTTCTCCATGTAGTCAAGTTGAGCCATCACGTTTGCAAGTATGGGATTGCGCCTTTCAGAAGACACATCTTTGATGTCCAAATTCTGTATCAGCATACCATTGTACATTCCACCTGGGGATGTGACTGTTAGGCGATCATCGTATATGTCAAGATGAACTTCGCCACCCATCACGGTGTAGTCACGATGGATGAAATGGTTTACCATAGCCTCCAGAACAGCACGCTCTGCATACTCAGGCTTGTTCTTTCGTCCATCAGGCAGTTTCTCCCAGCCTTTCTTTGTGTTGGATTTCACAAAGTTCATTGCTTCGCGAAGCAACATAAGAACATTGCCTGTAAACTCTGCATCGTTGATGGCATCACCCTTTTCCTTTCCGTCCCAACGTGTGCAGTATAGGCGAGATTGCCACAATGGGCAGTCATCGGCGAACAATGCACCAGCATTCGTTAGGTTCCCTGTGCCAGTTACCAGTCCAAACGACAAGAGATACTTCTTGTCCCATTCTTGTTTCGTGCGATCTTTGAAAGTATTCGCTAATATCGTGAAAGCATAGTCTTCGACCTTATAATCCGTGTGAAGGGAATCGTAGGTTTTATTAGAACCTTTCAGTACCAAGCGTACCATCTGTTCTGCCGTGGCAGGAAGACTCTCATCACCAACACGGACAAAGGCAATTCGCTGACCATCACCAACGTAGTAATATGGAGTATAATGCCCAGACTTGGCTTTGAGTTGCAAGATACGCAAGCCATCTACATCATGCGGAATCATTTCCACCTCCGGCAGGGGATCCATGTAATCACGAATCTTACTACTGATAGCTTCGCAAACATGCTGTACATCATCGAGTCCTTTGACGATGCCATCATTATCTATGCCAAAGAAAAGGGAACCACCCAAGCCGTTGGCAAAAGCACTTACGCTTTTCAACCAACTTTTAGGTTTCTTTTCTTCAAGCATCAACTTGAAATCGTATGCAGTACATTCTGCTATCAAAGTATGTAATTCCATATCTAAATGACTTGCCAATAATATTGGCTTCCTATACATTACCTTGCAAAGGTACACATTTTTATTGAGAAGAAGGCATAAAATCATCGTTTCGCGCGTAATTTAAGTAAATTTTATCTAAAATTATGGCACCAAAAGTTTCGATAATTGAATATTTTGAGTACCTTTGCACATGACTCGATGTAGTCCCAAAGGGCAGACGGGTCAAATATTAGTAAAAAAGGACGTTTACGAACGTTTTCTTCTGTGTGTGAATCTCGCAAATTCAAGTCTCGGAAGATACGCAACCGGAACGTCCACTTCGGGTGTATTGTACCCTGCTCATTTTTAGTAGTGAGTAGTATCAATATATCACGACGTGGGCTATCTCGAGTTGCTTATCCTGAGACAAGGCGATGCGAGAGCCCACACACGGGATGAGCGAGGAGTAGAGCACCCACGTCTTCCATTTACATATCTTTATTAACGGCTGAATCGGGGTGACTATAGGCAAGTGAAGACAATGCTTATGAAAGAATTCTTATTTTCAAGTGTCGAAAATTCCAACCGACTTCGCTTATTTCGGTTAGGTAAAGAATGGCATGAATGTTTTGTTGTAGAATTCACGCTTGGTGCAAATCATTATGAACACCTTTACTGGGGCAATCAAGTCTATGTTGAAGAGGACAGGCATGTTATCTCTTTAATGCTTATCATTGCATTCCTTCCTGATTCTCATGACGAATGGAAAAAAGTGAATCTTGAAAAGATGCAAATGGGGATAGATTTCAAACATATTTTGAGTCAAGTAGAGAATGATATAAAAAATAGAATTGTGGGTTAATTTAGTTATAAATATGAAACAATCATACATAACAAAGTTGCTTATTGTGCTTATGAGCATGGTCTGCATAAAGGCTTTAGCCTATGATTTCATGGACAATGGCTTTTGCTTCAATATTGTATCGATAGGAGACAAAACATGTGAAGTTACAAAGAGTGACAAACACGGAGATTTGGTAATTCCTGCTGAGGCTCATTATCAAGGACGCACACTTAAAGTGGTTCGTGTAGGGGACGAAGCATTCTATAACTGCTCAGATATAACCTCATTGACTATAGAAGAGGGTGTTGAAGAGATTGGCGTAAAAAGTTTTGGATTCTGTAAAGGGATAACAAAAGTTGTAGTCCCCAATTCTCTAAAGATTGTAGGTACAGGAGCTTTCGCAGGATGCAGCAATGTGGAACGTATTGAGATTAAAAGTCTAGAGACATGGTGCCAAATAGAATATGGTGGCACTTTTATTATTGTAGATTACAATAAAGGAGATGTTACTCAATACGCCTCATCAATGGGCGGGAGTTCTGATAAGGCTAAGTTGTATCTAAATAATCAACTCATTACAGAAGTCCAGATACCGACATCAATTTCCGAGATTAAGGCAAAAACGTTTTTTAATTTACAACAGATTAAGCATGTAACACTACACTCTAATGTAACAAAAATAGGACTACAGGCATTCTATCAATGCAAAAATTTGGAAACGATAAATCTTCCGTCTTCCATTGTCAATATAGATGCTCAGGCTTTTGACAACTGTGTTTCTCTGAAAGCGATTGATATACCTACTGGATGTAAGGAGATTGGAGATTATGCATTTAGAAATTGCAAATTGATTTCAGATGTGCAATTACATGAAGGGCTCGTAAAAATAGGTGATGGTGCATTTCAAAACTGTTCATCCTTGGGTTCTGTCACAATACCCGGTTCTATTAACGAATTATCTTACTTGTCGTTTCATAATTGTGGCCTTAACAATGTTATACTTTTATATTCACCCCAAAGTATTTTTTTAAGGAGACGTTCATTGGGAGGAGCTAAAAGAGTTGAAATTAGGAGGAATTTTCGCATGGAGACAGAAGTCGGTTTCCCAGAATATTCCCCATTTGACAATGGAACTGGTGGACACTTTGACGATAATTATTTTTATTTAAATGAGATAGTCTTTTCTAAAGATGTTGAAAAGTTGCCAAATGAAACATCATATGGGAATGTAAAATCTGTTATATTTGAAGATTCTGAGGCACCTTTAGCTATGGGCTATTGGGATAACAGGTATTACTACTCACCACTTTTTGATAAAGATGTTTCAAAAATATATTTAGGTCGTCCCTTATTAGCCACCTATAATACACCATATAAGAATGAAGGCATCTTTGGTGATTGTATAAACTTTACCTCAATCACAATTGGTAATTATTTGAATGATGACAATATTTCCTTTTTGAGGTTAAGCGAATACAAAGAATTGAAAGACTTGACAATAGGTAAAAAAATATCTTCTATTCCCGATATGACATCTTGCGTCAAATTAGAAAAGATTGTCGTTCATGGAACAACCCCTCCTACTGCTATTGGCTTTGCAAACAAAACTTATCTTGACTGTAAACTATATGTTCCATTTGGGTGCAAAGAGAAATATATGAATGCTGATGTTTGGAAGAATTTTTGGAATATATATGAAATGGATTATGATCCCACAGGAATCAATAATACAAAAACAGGAAATCCTTCTCAATCAGAAACATACTATACAATAGAGGGGAAAAGAGTGATTAGCTCGCAAAAGGGAGTATATATTGTCAAGAAAAGTGATGGGACAGTGAAGAAAGTATATGTAAAATAAAACTAGCACGGTAGACTGCATCATAATATGAAGTTGTTTACCGCCATTATTAGCAGAAATCAAACAAGTAATGAAAGAGTATTTACAATATCCAGACGAAACCATCATACCCATTTTTTATAAGTTTATCTACAAGTACGAGATTCTTGGTGTCAAGTCACTAAGTGATAAGCAGATAAAGGATTGTATCTCAAAGCCTAAACTTGCAGACTTTGAAGCGGCATTCTCTGGAATTCAAAAGACAGGAAAGTGCTATAAAGTTAGAAACAACAAAGCAATAAACTCGTTGTTCAATGTATTTCAAGGAGAAAAGGGACCAGAAGCAGGATTTCATTTTGAAAAGCGTACTAAAAAAGGCTACATTCTTGAATAGCTTACTTTTCCACATACGTAATACATTAGCCCACGCAGGCTTTAAAGAGGTAGAGAACTATTACAAAATAATTGACTATGACGATATGGGATTATCTGCCTTTGGGTTTATAGAGAAAAACGTCTTTTTACAACTGTTGTCGGCCTTTACAAAATAAGAAGCCGAATGTCTGTATTCTGCCTGATGCCATCATATTGTTAATAGGTTGTCATGCTATCCACTTGAAGTATACATAGAAAGCAATCTCTATTGCAATCGTTATGATTGACAGAAGGGACAATGAGCCTACAATGTAAAACAGTTTCGTAGAAATCCATACGCCCTCGTTATTTTTCACAATGTTGGTAAGTCGTTGGCTATGCTTCTTCCAAATCGTTTCTTGCTGTCCAATTTGGCGCATGTGCAGTCAATAGAGTCCTAATACAAGTGAGGAATAATGGCCATTGCTTGCTAATTTATCTGGTCAGCCTCCCAAGCGTCGATAGATGGTTGGGGTATTAGGCTGTTACCTTACTATAAAACTGTATTCTATTGATACAAAGTTATATAAGACAAGATGCAACTCTTTTAAGTAACAAACAAGTAACATATTCAAGATTGTTTT
>CACXXD010000069.1 GCA_902771445.1 uncultured Prevotellaceae bacterium | reverse complement strand
CTACAAGCCAATGCAGGAAATCATCGAATGCGTTCAGCCCACAGTAGCAATCCAGAAGATTATCAAGCCTATCTATAACTTCAAGGCAAAGGGTTGACAACACTGTCAACCCTTTGTCTGCTTGGGGGAATCTTATCAAAATTCCAGCCTTTACACGCTAAATTTGGACAAACCAAAAATATGAATTATTTTGACAAACACCCCTCTGAGAATCGCATGGAATTCACCAAACAGAAAGTCGCCTGCAAATATGTGAGTATTGGAAGGGGTTGTGCATGTCGCTGATTTACAGTGTGTTGCGAAATTTTATTTCGCAAAAAGGACTGTTTCTCTTCATGAGACTTCGCCTTTCGACCAGCTCTAAGCGGCCTTCGTGCTGAGATTAGTATTGAATCAAAGTGGGTTGGCAGTCATATCAAACTGAGTTATGACTTGGAACAGAACGTAACTAAAGTTAGAACTCAGTTTGATATGACTGCCAACCCACTTTGATTCAATACTAATCGCAAAACGATGGCTCAGGCATGTCGTAATGGCTGGCATGTCTTCGTTCCAGAATGCAACTTTCAGAAGGCCCTTTTTTTATGAATTATTTTGACAAAATACAATGAAAATGAACTCTGGTATTAAAAAAAATACTCGCCTTTCGTCATTTTTACGCGCAAACGGCACGTTTTCGCAAAACTCTTTGTATCTTTGCTGCCGTAAAACGTAAAAACGATACGATGATGGAAGCAATTATCGAAAGAACACCGAAAACCGTAACGGTTCGAATGAGTACACGGCGCTGGGACAGGCTACAGAAGATGGAACAGGCCTACAAACTATCGCGTATCATCAAGCGCAGTATGAAACAGGCAGAGACGGCACCCGCCATGACGGTGGACGAGGCCATGAACTTCATCGACAAACTATGATTCGTGAAGTATGCTTTGCCGACGAGTTCAACCGTGCTTTCAAACGGCTGAAAAAGCGCTATCACTCATTGCCCCAGGACTTGAAGCTGTTGCTGGCATCGCTCGTCGAGAACCCGCAGCAGGGCACAGAACTGTATAATGGCATGCGGAAACTGCGCTTGAGCTTCGCCTCTAAAGGGCGAGGCAGGCGTGGAGGTGGAAGGGTAATCATCCAACTGGCTGTAGAAGACACCCGACTTACCTTTGTCTATATCTATGACAAGAGCGATTTGGACAACGTCTCCGACGAGTTCCTCGACCAAACCATCAAGGACATCGGGCAGGGTAAGTTTACTTCTGTCGACATCGATTCACCTGAAGCTTAATCCCTCTCCTCTGGTCAAAAATATCCGCTGAGACATCACCGTGATGTTCTCGGCGCTTTGCTATTCACTCCCCTCGCGAAATGTACGGAATTTTTCTATCTACTCCCCTCGCCTTTTGGAGAGGGGTCGGGGGTGAGGCTTTATCCGTTTTGTCTCATGTATCGCCAGAGAGCGAAAGAAAAAGTATAACAAACAAAATAAAAAGACTACTATTGACGCTCGCCGCCACGATAGGCATGACGGGCGCATGGGCTTAGGACACGGACGAAGTGGCCGTGACCAAGACTGCCAACAACAATGAGTGGACACTGACGATGCCCGCCAGCGACGTGGAGCTGCAGGTGGAGTACTACGAGAACCTGAACAGCGCCGCCGACCTCTCGGCCCTGGTGGCTAACTTCGCAGGCAAGGCCGCCTCGGTGGCCCACACCCGCTCGTTCTCCGCCGACGTGCCATCGACCATCTGCCAGCCCTTCGCCATGACGAGCATCAGCGGCGGCAAGGTCTACAGTCTGCTCAACGTGACCTATGACCAGACTGAGAATGCATGGGTGGCCACCATGAGCATCAGGGAGCTTGACAACAAGTGGTACACCCTGGACGGTCGTCAGCTGCAGGGCCAGCCCACGGTGAAGGGCCTCTACATCCAGAACGGAAAGAAGGTGATGGTGAAATAGGCCCTCTCCTTTCAGCAGACAAGAATGAAACAATTAAAAATCAACAGAACGATGAAAAGAAAGTATCAGAAAGCAACAATGAAGGTTGTCGACATGATTGAGGAACAGCCACTGATGGCAGCAAGTAGCGCTACAACACCGGATCCGCAAACATTCGGCGGTGAGTTCGGCTATATGCGCCCTCACATAGCGACGAGCAGAACTGGACGGCATAAAAAACGTTGTCGGTTGACAATTCAAGCAAAAAGTACCAGCCAACTGGAGATCAGTATGGTTGGTACTTTTTTTTATCATAACCAGATGTAATATAAGGAAATAGTCTTAGTCTGTTTGAAACGAATTGGAATTTCGTTCATCCGCACGGCACGAAATTTTTCGTGAGAAAACTTTTCAGATGCATAGGTCTAAAAAATCATTGGCAATGAGGGGAGGGTTTACTGAAAAATTGTATATTTGCAAACAAATAGGCAAAACGTTGATATATTAATAAATTCTTTATTACTTAAAACCAAAAACAAATGAAAGCAGAACTGATTGAAAAAGCGTATGCCGTGGCTAAAGACCGCTACGCTGCCATTGGCGTCGACACCGACGCAGTACTTGACCAACTGCAGAAACAGCAAATCTCGCTGCACTGCTGGCAGACCGACGACGTGGTAGGCTTTGAGCGCAACGAGGCACTGAGCGGCGGCATTCAGACCACTGGCAACTACCCCGGACGGGCTCGCAACATCGACGAGGTGCGACAGGACATTGAGTTCGTGAAGACGCTGCTGGCCGGCAACCACCGCCTGAACCTGCACGAAATCTACGGCGACTTCAAAGGCAAGTTCGTTGACCGCGACGAGTGCGGCGTGGAGCACTTCCAGAGCTGGATGGACTGGGCCAAGGAGAACAACATGAAGCTCGACTTCAACAGCACCTCGTTCTCTCACCCCAAGAGCGGCGACCTGACCCTGTCGAACCCCGACAAAGGCATTCGCGACTTCTGGATTGAACACACCAAGCGCTGCCGTCGCATTGCCGACGCGATGGGCAAGGCGCAGAACGACCCTTGCATCATGAACATCTGGGTGCACGACGGTTCGAAGGACATGCCCGTACAGCGCAAGAAATACCGTGAGATACTGGCTGCCTCGCTCGATGAAATCATGGAGGAGAAGCTCGACGGCGTGAAGAACTGCTTCGAGGCCAAGCTGTTCGGCATCGGTCTGGAGAGCTACACCGTGGGCTCGCACGACTTCTATACCGCCTACTGTGCTACGCGCAAGCAGATGTACACGCTGGACACCGGCCACTATGAGCAGACGGAGAACGTGAGCGACTTTGTATCTACGCTCTTGATGTACGTGCCAGAGCTGATGCTGCACGTCAGCCGCCCCGTGCGCTGGGACTCCGACCACGTGACCATCATGAACGACCAGACACTCGACCTCTTCAAGGAACTGGTTCGCGCCGATGCACTCGACCGCGCCCACGTGGGCCTCGACTACTTCGATGCCAGCATCAACCGCATAGGCGCATATATCATAGGTTCGCGTGCAACACAGAAGTGCATCCTGCAGGCACTGCTGGAGCCGAAGGAACTGTTGCGCAAGTATGAGGACAACGGTCAGTACTTTGAGCGCCTGGCACTGATGGAAGAGGCCAAGTCGCTGCCCTTCGGTGCCGTGTTCGACTACTTCAACCTGAAGAACAACGTTCCCGTAGGCGAAGAGTACATACAGTGCATTCAGCAGTACGAGAAGGACGTGACGAGCAAGCGATAACCCCTGATTGGTTAGAATTCATTCACTAACAACTTACTTGAACATGAAACTGAAGCTTTACACTTTTCTGGCTGCTGCCACTGCCGCGCTGACCATGCAAGCACAGGTGACACCCACGAGCCAGATGGAGAAACTGGATCGTGGCGTGGTGGTAGTACCCACATCGATCATCAGGAACTTTGTCAGCTGGCGACTGTTAGGCACCGACGACAAGAGCGCAATCACGTTCGACGTGCTGCGCAACGGTGAGGTGATTGCCAGTGGCCTGACCAAGACCAACTACGAGGACTCTGGCACTGGTGTCGCCTCAGCTGAATATCAGATTGTGACCAAAGTAAACGGCGAGGTGACAGAGACATCGACTGCCGTCAGGCCGTGGGCCAAGAAGTTCCTCACGCTGACGTTGGACCGTCCGGAAGGAGGCACCTGGGCTAAATGGAAATATACCGACGACGGCAAGTCGTACACAGAAATGACCGACTATCCCTACACCTACTCGCCAAACGACATGAGCGTGGGCGACGTTGACGGCGACGGAGAGTATGAACTGTTTGTGAAGTGGGATCCGTCGACCTCGCAGGACAACTCCTACAACTGCGGCTACTCCGGCAATGTCTACATAGACTGCTATCGTCTGGACGGTACGAAGCTGTGGCGCATAGACCTGGGCAAGAACATTCGCGCAGGCGCACACTACACACAGTTCATGGTCTATGACTTCGACGGCGACGGCAAGGCCGAAATGATGTGCAAGACGGCCACTGGCTCGATTGACGGCAAGGGCAACTACGTGAACCTGGCTGCCACCGATGCCACTATCAAGGGCCACGGCAACACGAGTGACTATCGCAACTCGAACGGACACATCCTGAGCGGACCGGAATACCTGACCGTGTTCAACGGTGAGACGGGCGAGGCCATTCACACGACGTGGTATTTGCCCGGACGTGCCGGAACTGGCACCAAGACACCATCGGGGTCAACGACCACTGAGGGCGGTTCGGAACTGGGCAAGGTGAGCGACTTCCCCAGCGGATTCTGGGGCGACAACTACGGTGGTCGTTCAGAGCGTTTCCTGGCTGGCGTGGCCTATATCAACGGTGCCGACCAGCGTCCCTGCGGCATCTTCACCCGAGGCTACTACACGAAGGCATACGCCTGGGCCGTGAGCTTCGATGGCACTCGTCTGCATACGGAATGGCTGCATGCCTCGCCCAATGAGAGCCAGTCGCTGGTGTTCAGCAGCAAGGTGGACCAGAGCAAGTCGTGGCCTAAGATTACGGTAGACGGCGACGTGTTGCAGCGCAATCCGCTGGTGAAGGCCAATGCCAACACGGGCGGTGTGGGGGCTACCGACACCAAGGGCGGCATTGTCGGCAGCAATACGCTCTATGGCAACGGCAACCACAACCTGAGCATTGCCGACGTGGACGGCGACGGCTGCGACGAGATTCTGTGGGGTGCTGCTGCGCTGAACAACGATGGCACCTTGCTCTATGCCACAGGCTACGGACACGGCGATGCCATCCACGTGGGCAAGATGATTCCCGACTCGACCGACCTGTATGTGTTCGACGTGCACGAGGAGAAACTGACATCGGATCACGGCTCATGGGATCTGCATAATGCACGCACGGGCCGAGTAATCTGGCACGGTGATCTGGCCGAGAAAGACAACGGACGCGGAATGGCCGCTGCACTCTCGTCGACACTGCGCGGCTATCAGTTCTGGTCGAGCGATAACCGCTATCCGCGGTCGGCTGCCGACGGCACGGAGGTCATCAAGAAGTCGTGCTCTGTGAACTACCGCATCTACTGGGACGGTTCGTATGTCGACCAGCTGTTCGACGGCAATTATAACAAGAACACGGGCAAGGCGGCTCCCTACATTCAGAAGTGGAACGGCTCAAGCTTTACGAACGTGCTGGACTTCAACTCCTCGACCTACAAGAACCCACAGTCTTGTAACGGTACAAAAGCCACTCCTTGTCTGCAGGCCGACATACTGGGTGACTGGCGCGAGGAACTCATCATGTGGAACTATGATGACCCGTCGGAAATCATGATCTACTCTACATGGACGCCAACCGAATACACCGTACCAACACTGATGCACGACCACGTCTACCGCATGGGTGTCTGTTGGCAGAACACCGCTTACAACCAGCCGCCTCATCTGGGCTACTATCTGCCTGACTATATCGACGGAAAGTTGCCGAGCAGCATTGGCAACATCACGACCGTACAGCAAGAGACGGAACAGGTGTTCGACGCACAAGGCCGACAGCTGAACAGTCTGCACAAAGGTCTGAATATCGTAAGAAAGAACGGACGCGTGAAGAAAGTACTCGTGTTGTAAATTGAAAACGTAGTAAATTGAGAATTATGATTAGTTTTGCTATGGGCAGTACAGTGTAATCATAATTCTCAATTCTCAATTTTCAATTCTCAATTTACTACGTTTTCAATTTACTCGTTATTTGTTGTGTAGTAATTTTCCATCGGGTGTGACACCTGCAGCCGTCACGCTGATGCGTGTATCCTTACTATTATTATAAAAGGTGGCAGTGAAACGACCTGACTCGTCGGTCACCACATTGGGATTCCAGTAGAGCGTGCGACGATAGTCGGTAGGCTCGGCAGGACGGCGCTCGCTGTAGTCGGGCTGATAGAATGCCTCGGGAGCATTGAAGCCGTGGAACAGGATGTGACGATCGCGGAACGTAATCTGCTTGCCATCGTCGGGAATGGGAACAAGGTCGACAGTGGCATCAGCCGAAGTGACACCCATCACCAATGTGGAATCCTCGTTGCGTGGCTCATAGTCGCTGAAAACACGCACGTCTTGCAAACGATTCAGTTTGAGATTTGTCATGTACCACTGAGGTGTGCGATGCGGACGATGCAGCGCGGACTTCTCGGCTAAGGAGCCAATGGCGTAGGGCGAATAGTTGCGGTAGTAGGTATGGCCCTCAATACGGCCATCGACATTGAACATGCGATAGCGGTTCATGTTGCCATACAAATAGCGACACACCTGGATAGGGAAAAGACGCATGTCGAGCTTGCCATACGACAGGCCGCGGTCGGTCAGCTCGTTATACATGTCGTAGGCATCCAGGACAAAAGCCGGCTTCTTCCAGTCGATGGCACGCTTGCCGCGCCGATGTCCCTTCACGGTGACATTGTCCAGTTGATAGACATCGTTCTCCATCGACAAGTCTGAGAGCGTGTCAATGAGCTGCTCGTCTGTAAAGTCGGGCTGATGGTTCTCGTAATAGTTGTAGGGATGGGTGAACATGGGATAGAACAGTTCGCGCTTCACATAGAAATCGGGGAAGGCATCCTCGTCCATCATCTTCGTGTCTTTGCGCGAAGCCATGTTCTTCTTGATGGAGTCGCTCTCCTTGTAGGCCTTCATGTTCAGATAGCCGTCACCGTAGAAAGGAGGCACCTTGAATACGAAATGACCTTTCTCTGTTTTCTGTACTGCACCGACGAACTGCGTGCCGAGGCTGATTTCGGCCTCGACCAGCACGTCACGTCGAAGCGTACTGCCGTAGGTGCGCAGGCCCGAAGTAACCGCATCCATAGTGCCATAGTCTAACATCGACTGATCGGCTCGTTCCATCGGTATCGTGGTGTCGTCGGTCGAAATGAATCCACCGCTTTCTTCGGGCTCGTCTGCAAACGGATCGACAGCCGCCGTTTCCTCTTCTGGTGATTTCGGCCCCACTTGTCCTATGCCGGTGAGCCAGTTGGGAATCTCTTCGGGTTCAATCTCGTTGAGCGAAATCATCTTATGCACCGTACCTTCGACCGTAAGCCCCACTTCCGGCTCATAGCGCATCGTCCTGGCTGTATCGGAGAGTTCCTTCCACTTGTATTTGCGCCAGCCTTGTACCTGCATGAGCAAGTCGAGATGACGGCGATGAAGGGCATCGTCGGCCTCGAAATAATGGGCAGGACGGGCAATGAAACCACGCAAATCGCTGGACAGAAGCAGATCGGTCATGATGTTGCCGTCGTCGTAAGTCGGCTCGTCGGTGTAGCTGTCGCGTATGGAAAGCGAGAAACGAACAGGCCCGTCCGTCTGCGTACATTGAAGGGGAACCTCAATCTTCTCGTAGGCATCGTAGGAGCGACGCTGGTCATAGTCGGCGACGATGAGGTTGCCGTCCTGGTCGTGATGGTTGACAAAGAAAAGTCGGTCGGCCAGTATCTGCCCATCACTATTGAAAACGGTCACGTCATTTACACCCGTAGGCAGCGAAGAGAAAGGAAGCAACAGGCGATTGGTTCCCAGTGAAAGTTTCTGGAAATGCTGCAACACGCCACGGCAAAGTACCGAGATGCCATATTCGTCCGACAGAGACAGACCATTGGCGGTGATCGTCAGCACACTGTCTTGCAACTGAATGGCCATTCCCTTCTTCTCTGCCTTGGGCAGACTTGCATCGTATGTTTTGCCTTTATACGTGAAATGGGCCTTCAGACGGTCGCTGCCCGGTGTCACCACAAAAGAACCACGCCCCATGTACTCAGTCTTGATCTCTTGTTTCGTGGCAGTTCCCGTCAGCGTTCCTTTGATATTGACAGCCTCGCCCAGCTGATTGACCACTTCGAAGGCCACGTTATTCGGCACACCTTCGAGCAGATGACCGCCTTCGGGATAGAAAGTCACAATCAGATCGTCTTTCTTTGGCTTCTGAACACGCTGTTTGGGGCGCTGGTACATACGCCGGACATCATAGTCACCCGACTTTTCGGGCTTGCTGTAGATGGGGAGCACACGCGAATAAAGTCCGTCCCACAGGCGATAGAAATCGGCAGCCATGCGCTTGTCGAAGAAGGCCCACTTGTCTGTAGTGCTATAGCGATGTTGTCTCACATTGAAGTTCAGCATCCAACGGGTGTAGGCTCGCAGTTCGTAGTAGCCGGAATAGAGCGAGTCTTTCAGTTCGAACTGCCCGCAAGTGAAGCCTTTCGGATTGATGACAATCGTCTGTCTCTCCACCAGTAAGCCGTCTGGCGAAAGCAGTTCGACATAGAGCAACTTGCTCAGATGGGTAGGCTGCAACGTACCTGCCTGCACCACGTATGCCTTATACCACAGGGTGTCGCCCACGAAATAGCACTGATTGTCGGTATGAATATATACTTTCTCTTGAAGCTGTGAAACAGACGACTGCTCAAGAGCGTGACGAATATCGTCCAACTGGTCCGCATTGGCTTGCAAGGCGACCCATGCGAAAAGAAACAAAAGCAAACGACGCACTTCTTTCATATATGTTTTAATATACATTACAAAATATATGACGCGAAAAAACACAATTCGTTTAAACAAATGAAGACAAAAACTGATTCATAAACTGAGGGATAACAAAAAAACTGAAGCAGTTAATTGTGCTTCAGCTTAAATGATGTCTCAATGCTGTTCAGTTCTTCCGTGAAGGCCTTGTCGACCTTCAGACGCTGCTCGACAGCCGAGCAACTATGGATGACCGTCGAATGATCGCGCCCGCCGATGAGCTGGCCAATGCGTGAGGTAGGCATCTTCGTGAACTTCTGAGCCAGATACATCGAAATCTGACGAGCCAGAACATAGTCGCGCTTGCGGCTCTTGCTGAAGATGTTCTGCTGAGAAACGTTATAATGCAGGCACACTTTCTCCAGAATATCGTCGATGGTCAGCGGGTGGTTGTCTATTTTCACGGCACGTTTCATCACGCGCTCAGCCAGCCGCATGTCGAGGTTCGAATTGTAGACGATACTATGTGCCATCAGCGAATTGAGCACTCCTTCTAGGTCTCTCACGCTGCCATTGGCTGTCTCTGCAATGAACTGGATCACTTCGGCAGGAATCTTCAGACCGTCCCTGCGGCATTTCGATTCGAGGATAGCCTTGCACAGCTGCACATTCGGCTTCTCCAGCTCTGCAATCAGGCCACAGGAGAATCGTGTCAGCATGCGATCCTTCAGCCACTCCAAGTCAACCGGTGGACGGTCGCTTGCCAAAATAATCTGCTTGCCCAGACGGAACAGATGGTCGAACACATGGAAGAATGTGGCAACGGTCTTTTCGGCTGTAGCCCACTCCTGCACATCATCGACAATCAGCACGTCGATGGTCTGATAGAAGTTGATGAAGTCGTTGACGGTGTTCTGCCGCTGAGCATCCGTATATTGCACTTGGAACAGACGGGCCGACACATACAGCACACGCTTCTGCGGATAAATCTTCTTGCACTGCACGCCGATGGCATTGATCAAGTGCGTCTTTCCGCATCCCGACGGGCCGAAGATAAAGAAAGGATTGAAAGTCGATTTGCCCGGATGTTCAGCAATAGAAAGGCCTATCGTGCGCGGCAACTTATTTGAATCACCCTCAATATAATTATCGAAAGTCTTTTTGGCATCGAGCTGTGGATCAAGCTGAGCCACAGCTGCGTCAAGCACGGTGGGAGCCTTGTTGGCAAGTGTCGTTCCTATTTGTGGTCCGATGTCGGCAGGACGGTCGCTCTCCACATCCTGTGTCAGGTTGTGCGTCTTATCGGTCACCAAACGATAGGTCAGCCGGACATTGGCCTTGAAACTCTGATTCAAAGCCCAGCCCATGAGCTTCACGAAGTGCTGCTCAAGATATTCGTAGACATAGGGACTGGGAACCTGCACCAACAAAGTGGTATTAGCCTCATCGTATTTTTCAAAAACGATTGGCTCAAACCATGTTTTAAAGATTTGCTCTGTTACGTTCTGCCTGATTAATCTGAGGCAGTTGTCCCAAAGCGCCTTATGACTTTGTTGCATCGGGCGGTAGGTTTTAAAATGAAAATCAGATTATGTTGAACGCTATCTATTTGCGTTTTCGTTTGCAAAGTTCGACATTTTTTTTCAAACAGCCAAATAATTCATATATTAATCATGTGTTTACAAACATCGTAACCAGCTTATACAGGGGCAATTATGATGTTTCACGATTTTTCTGGAGTTAAAAGGTGTTGCAAATGTCCAAACAACTAAAAATCAGCCGATTACAATCGGGAAAGATTGTTTTATCGGCTGATTCTTATTTAGACAAAATAAAATTACTTATCTTTTTTTCCGAAAATAGAAAAGTGGACATAGCGCTTGGGATGCTCTCTGAGGTCAATCAAGAGTTTGTCGGCATCGCCCATAGTTGCGCTCAGGTTGTAATAGAGCTGCGGATCGTGCAAAAGCAGTCCCAAAGTTCCTTCTTTGCTGTTCAGCGATTTGGTCATTTGTTGTACGTTGGCGAGGGTCTGGTCTACCTTGTTCATCGTCGAAGCCACGTTGATTTCGTTCAGCTGCCGGGTCAGTCCCTCCGTGTTGGTCAGCACGCCGTCGGCCTTGGTCAGCATCTGGGGCAACTGACTGTTGAGTGAGACTGACAGCTGGCGCAGTTCGTTGGTGGTCTTGTTCAGGTTGGCTGTTATTCCCTCAACGTTCTGCACGCTATTGGCCAGTGCGGGGTTGGCCAGAAGCGTGTTGACACTTGACAGGATGGAATCGAGCTTGGGCAACATCTGTTCAATCTGCGGCACCATCTTGGCGGCCTTGCCCATCATGCCCTGCTGAACCCCGCCGATGATTGTATCGCCAATGGCGAGGCGGTCCAACGGATTCTCACCCATTTTCAGTTCCAGCTTCACGTTGCCCAGCAGGTCGCTCGAAATCTCGGCACGCGTGCCTCGCGGCAGACGAAGACGCTGGTCGAGCGATATGGTAGCCACAATGTTGTCGGGACGGCTGAAGTCATAGTCGATGGCTTCAACCACGCCGACACGATAGCCATTAGCATAGATTGGACTCGACACCGACATGCCCGACACGTCGTTGAAACGAGCATAATAATGGTCATCGTTAGAGAACAAGGTACTGCCCTTCAGATACTCCAAACCTATAAAGAGCAAAACAATACCTGCGATGGCCACAAGGCCAATTTTCACTTCATTAGTCAACTTCATAGTTTTTTATTTCTTTCTTTTTTTCTTTTTACTTTTATAGTTTTGATATGCCTTGCCCGGATCTACCTTTTCACCGTTCCGATAAGCAATGATAAAGGCCTGCGGAAACTTACCCAGGATTTTCTTGCGCAAACGATAAATCTCGTTGTAGTCCGACGAGGCCCCTATGGTGTATTTCCAGACGCCTCCCTCCTTATGGCAGTCCACGTTCTTCAGTCCCTTCAGGCGCGAGTCCTTTGCCTTCAGCTTCCTGTTGCTGGTCAGGAACTGCACCTTGAAGATTGTCTTTGACGACGACGAGGCATTTCCTGAACGTTTTCTTGACTTCGACGGGCGCGATTCCTCTACGTATGCAGGCTCTTCGGCCACCTCAGGCTCCTCCACTGCGGGCTCCTCTGTTTCAACAAACTGCTCAGCCGTCGGCACAGCTGCATGTCCTTTGCCCGAATGTTTATTCTTAAAGGCAACGAAAGCCTGATAGATGCCGAATCCCATGCGGTCGGCATTCTTCTTGCTCGTAAGAAACGCTTCTTCGGCAGGCGTCGTGATATAGCCCAGCTCCACCAGACAGGCGGGCATTGAGGTCTCGCGCAGCACGAGGAATGCGTCTTGCTTGACACCTTTGTTGATTCGACGCGCCGTTGAGCAAGTGTATTTCTGTATCAGTTGCGCCAGTTCAACGCTTGCCGCCATGTTCTTCTCGTTCATCACCTGAAAGATCAGCATGCTCTCGGGCGAGCGAGGATCATAGCCAGCATAGTGCTGACGATAGTTGTCCTCAATCAGTACCACATTGTTCTCACGCTGTGCGGCACTCAGTTTCTCGTCGCTTCGTCGGATACCCATCGTATAGGTCTCCATACCGGAGATGGGCCGCTTGCTGGCTACCGAATTGGTGTGGATAGAGATGAACACGTCGGCCTTGTTGCGATTGGCTATGGCAGCCCGCTCATGCAGAGGGATGAACACATCGGTCTTGCGGGTGTAGATGACCCGCACGTCGGGACAGTTACGCTCCACATACCGGCCAAAGGCCAATGCCACGTTCAGGTTGATGGTCTTCTCCTTCGACCTGCGTGTACAGGCTCCGGCATCCTTTCCGCCATGTCCGGCATCGATGACTAACGTATAGCGATGCTTTGCAATGGCAAAATCCACCGCAAAACAGCTCAATAGTATCAATAAAGCAACAATCCTTCTCAGCCCCATGTGTCTATAGCTTTTTCAGTATGCGTTATCTCTCCTTGCAAAATTACATTTTCTTGTCGAAAAACGGACTAATCACCTCTGAGTTTTATCATTTATTAAGTGAAGTTCGACCCCGGCACCGCTACAGTTCGCACCCATCGGCGGGTTCTCTTTGGTAAGTGTCAGGTCGATGGCCTCCGCTTGCGGATAACATGCGAAGATGCTCCGCACGATGCGTCCGGCCACATGCTCCAGCAAGTTCGACGGCACGGCCATCTCGTGCTTCACCAGATTGCACAGTTCGGCATAGTTCAGCGTATCGGCCACATCGTCGCTCTCCATTGCGCCCATAATATTATAATGTACGCGTAAGGATACAACGAACCATCCCCCAGTCTTTCGCTCCTGCGGCATTACACCGTGGAAGGCGTAAAGCCGCAGGTCGCGTATATAGATACTTGTGTCGATTCTTATCATTGTCGTGTGTGCTGTGCCGGTTCAACCTCAGCCGGATGGTTATCCGCAGCGCGATGCACCACAGTTCTTACAGATGAGGCATCCCTCCTGATAGACGAGCGACTCGTGTCCGCAGTTGGGACAAGTCAGTCCTTTTGCCTCAGTGCCGTCTGTCACATATTTTTTCAAGGCACGCTCCACACCGTTCTTCCAGGTGTTGATGCTCTCCGACTTCAGCTGGAGCGAAGAGACGAGCTTGATGACATGCTCGATGGGCATGCGATAGCGCAACACGCCGGAGATGAGCTTGGCATAGTTCCAGTACTCGGGGTTGAACTTCTCTGAAAGTCCCTCGACGGTGGTCTTGTAGCCTCGCTTGTTTTCAAACTGGAAGTCGTAGCGCTTGGTGCCGTCGGGATTTGTCTGCTTCACAATCTTGCCCTTCGTCACCGACTTGGGCAGCATGATGCCCTCGTCGTCGTCTTGCAGACCTGTGAAGATCTCGTAGGGATAGCCGTCGAGCAGTCCGACGAGCGCCACCCACTTCTCCTTGTTGTTCTGGAATCGGACTACGTCGCACTCCAGTTCACGCGGGCGCACTTCGGTCACCTGCGGGTGCTTGCATGGCGGCTCTTTCTGCGGAGCCTCTTCCAGGTTGTTGTCCTGCACCTCGTCTTCGTTTTTCTTCTCCTTCTTGGTCACCGAAATCATGACACCCGAGCGTGAGCCGTCGCGATAGATGGTGCAGCCCTTGCAGCCCGAGCGCCAGGCCTCGACATAGAGCCTGTTGACCAGCTCCTCGTCGACATCGTTGGGCAGGTTGACGGTTACGCTGATGGAGTGGTCCACCCACTTCTGGATGGCTCCCTGCATGCGCACCTTCATCAGCCAGTCTACGTCATTGGCCGTGGCCTTATAGTAGGGCGAGCGCGTCACCAGCTCGTCAATCTCTTCCTGACTGTAGCGCTTCTCGGTGTCCAGGCCCTGCACCTTCATCCACTCCTTGAACTTGGGGTGGAACACGATGTACTCTTCAAACGAGTCGCCCACCTCGTCGACAAAGTCCACGTGCACGTCGGCATCGTTGGGGTTCACCTTGCGGCGGCGTTTGTAGCAGGGCAGGAACACGGGTTCTATGCCGCTGGTGGTCTGCGTCATCAGCGAGGTGGTGCCTGTCGGTGCAATGGTCAGACAGGCTATATTGCGACGGCCATACTTCGCCATCTCCTCATACAACTCAGGATCAGCATCCTTCAGGCGCAACATAAACGGATTCTGTGCTTCGCGACGGGCATCGAAGATTGCGAATGCACCGCGCTCGCGAGCCATCTCGACGCTGGAGCGATAGGCTGTCAGGCAGAGTGTCTTGTGCACCTCTACGCTGAAGTCGGTTGCCTCCTGTGTGCCATAGCGCAGGCCCATAGCGGCAATCATGTCGCCCTCGGCAGTGATGCCCACGCCTGTGCGACGGCCCATTGAGCTCTTGCGCTTGATTTTCTCCCAAAGGTGTCGCTCGGCTCCTTTCACCTCTTCCGACTGTGGATCGCTTTCAATCTTTTCTATGATCAGGTCGATCTTCTCCAGTTCCAGGTCCACGATGTCGTCCATCAGGCGCTGGGCAGCGCGCACGTGCTTGCGAAACAGGTCGAAATCGAACGTGGCCTCTGCCGTGAACGGGTTCTTCACGTAGCTGTAGAGGTTGATGCTCAGCAGTCGGCACGAGTCGTAAGGACAGAGCGGAATCTCGCCGCAAGGGTTGGTCGATACGGTGCGGAAGCCCAGGTCGGCATAGCAGTCGGGCAGACTCTCGCGCAGGATGGTGTCCCAGAACAGCACGCCCGGTTCGGCGCTCTTCCATGCGTTGTGTACTATCTTCTCCCATAGCATCTTAGCCGAGATTTCACGTTGCATGGCACCTGGCACGTCACTGCCGTCGATGGGCCACTGCTGCACGTATGTCTCGTCGTCGATGGCGGCCTGCATGAAGGCGTCGTCAATCTTCACCGACACGTTGGCACCGGTCACCTTGCCTTCCGTCATCTTTGCGTCGATGAAAGCCTCTGAGTCGGGATGCTTGATGCTCACCGACAGCATGAGTGCGCCGCGGCGTCCGTCCTGTGCCACCTCGCGTGTACTATTACTATAACGCTCCATGAAGGGCACCAGGCCAGTCGACGTAAGGGCTGAGTTGTTCACGGGCGAGCCTTTCGGACGGATGTGGCTCAGATCATGGCCTACACCGCCGCGGCGTTTCATCAGTTGCACCTGCTCTTCGTCGATGCGCAGAATGGCACCGTAGGAGTCGGCATTGCCGTCCAGGCCAATCACGAAGCAGTTCGACAACGATGCCACCTGATGGTTGTTGCCGATGCCCGTCATCGGACTGCCTGCGGGGATGATGTAGCGGAAGTGGTCCAGCAGATGGAAAATCTCGTCCTCCTCCATAGGGTTCTCATATTTGCGCTCAATGCGAGCCAGTTCGCGGGCAATGCGCCAGTGCATGTCGGCAGGGCTTTGCTCGTAGATGGCGCCAAGGCTGTCTTTCATTGCATACTTGTTCACCCACACGCGAGCGGCCAGTTCGTCGCCGCCAAAGTATGCCAGTGTGGCAGCGTAGGCCTCTTCATAACTGTAAGTTCTCTGCGATTCTATCATCTGCTTTTTTGTAAGTTAATCAAATTCTACTGATATGTATTTTTATTCAATTTCGCTTGTCTGATGCCCTTCCTTGGGTCAATATACGTTTATACTTCGGCCATTTCCACATGAACCGATTTTGTTCATCTTTTCACCTGCAATTTCTTTGCTTTTACATTGGGAACACGGGTGTCCTCGCCGCCAATGATGCGGGCAAAGATGCCCCCGTTTCCAAATGACGCTGCAAAGTTACTGAAAAAGGTTGACTTTAAAGAGCGATTTTGGAGAAATAACGCAGAATGAGCGTAAATAAAAAAAAGCTGGACGCGGAAAAAGGAGTAAGCAATCGTTAAAATGAGTGGAGCCATCATCATGGCAATGGGCCACAATGGCCGTTTGCGGTCTTGCAGCATAGCGAGCAAAACGACTATTGACAAAGGAAAAAACGTAATATTGTCGAGCAGGCAGCCTATAAGATCGTTCATCTTTATGTCATCACTCGAGACCCAAAAAATCATAGGCATATACCACACGTGATTCAGAGCGATGGCCGCTATGAAGAGTCCAACCCATCGACGCAGACGAGTTGGTGACGTGATGTCTGGGGCAAAGGCATTTCTCCGACGGAACAGCAGATAGCCGCTTGCCATCATGGCCACAGCCGTCACCATTGAGTAAAGTATAATAAAGAGTGTATCTTCCCTTATAGAATCGTACATGATTAGTTGAAAGCTAAATAAACTCCGTGTGGTGATAAATGTCTCAAAGAATGTTTCTCCCTCTGCCTTGTATGAGCATGGTATTGTTTTATGGCAAAGGTAGCAATTGCCACAAATAAAGAATCGTGGCCCATGTCCAAAAGCTGTGAATTTTGCAGATTTTGGTACTTTTTTTGCAGTTTTTGGTATTCTTGGACTTTCCCAGGCTCTTTATATGCTTTCATCCAGGCTGTCACGGGCAGTTCCGTTTTACGTTTGAAAGCTCTGCTAAAGGTATTGTGACTTGCGGCAAACCATAGGGGGGGCTGAACCCACCAGCAAAGGCCACTGAGCATGTCGAACGGCTCTGCGGACTCTGCAAATGTCTTTGACATTCCTCTATGCGCCCTCCCAATTTCCGCGTTCTGTTTCTTGTCCACGCTTCTGCACTTGAATTATGAATTTTCTTTACAACAACCCTTCTGAGAGTCGCATGGAATTCACCAAACTTAAAGTCGCCTGCAAATATGCGAGTATTGAGAG
>CACXXD010000068.1 GCA_902771445.1 uncultured Prevotellaceae bacterium | reverse complement strand
CTTACTTTAATCATCGTGTAACTAATGCTAAAACTCAGTTTGATATGGCTGTAAACCCACTTTGATTCAATATCAATCTCAAAACTGCCGCTAAGACATCACGTGAGCACTGCGATTCCTCGCTTCCAGAATGCTACTTTCAGAAGGGCCTTTTTTTTATGAATTTTCTTGACAAAACTACGGTGAATCAGAATTTTTTCATACCTTTGCTTTTCGAACGTTTCACGTCATGACCCAATATCGGTCACACGACGATCAGACTGAGAACAAATAGCAAGAAAGAACCTGTTGAATAACTGTAGGACATACCGCGATTATGGAGAGTGGCTGAGAAGCAAGCTGCCCTTTCGGGTTCAGAAGATAGCCATCGATGCCGGATTAAGCTGTCCGAACCGTGACGGCACCGTCGGCACGGGCGGTTGCACATTCTGCAACAACGCATCGTTCTCGCCCCGCTATTGCTCGCCGATGCTGTCGGTGGCCGAACAGATGCAGGCCGGCAAGCAATTCTTCGCCCATAAGCATCGGCAGAACGCAGCGAACGGCCAACAGCCGCTGAAGTATCTGGCTTATTTTCAGGCATACACCAACACGCACGGCGAGTTGGAGCAACTCGTGAAACGCTACGAAGAGGCACTCGCACAGCCCGACGTGGCAGGACTGATCATCGGCACTCGTCCCGATTGCATGCCGGAGCCACTGCTCGACTATCTGGAGGAGCTGAACCGACGCACGTTCCTCATGGTGGAATATGGCATAGAGTCGGCCAACGACGACACGTTGCAACGAATCAATCGGGGACACACGTTCAGACAGTCGTGCGATGCCATCGAGCGAACCCACGGACGAGGCATTCTGACGGGCGGACACATCATCCTCGGGCTGCCGGGCGAGTCGGCTGAAGAGTCAATACGGCAGGCACCGCTCATCTCGGCTCTGCCGCTCGACGTGTTGAAGATTCATCAGCTACAGATTATCAAAGGAACCCAGCTGGCAAAAGAGTATGCGGAGCACCCTTTCAGGCTCTACACGCTCGACGAATACGTAGAATTGCTGCAACGCTATATCGCCTTGCTGCGTCCTTCGCTCGTCATCGAGCGCGTCGTGTCGCAATCGCCCGCTCATCTGCTCATCGCTCCCCGCTGGGGTGTAAAGAATCAAGAGGTCATGCGCCGCGTTATGCAAGGGGTGGGGTCTGTAACTTTCTTACAACCTCTGCTTCCGAAAAAAACTTACAAGAACTAACATATAAATCTATAACAACCATGAGAATGAGAAATCAAATGAAAACATTGCTGACAGCCTGTCTCGTAGGATGGGCCGTCAACTCGCAGGCACAGAAGAACGAGCCAATCGAGCAAGGCCCTTACGAAGCCAACTGGGAGAGTCTGAAACAATGGGAATGCCCGGAGTGGTTCCGCGATGCCAAGTTCGGCATATGGGCGCACTGGGGGCCACAATGTCAGGCTGAGGACGGCGACTGGTACGGGCGCAACATGTACTTCGAGGGACAGGGACAGAACAAATACCACGTGGAGCACTTCGGCAATCCCAAGGACTACGGACTGAAGGAGCTGTGCAACGACTGGAAAGCAGAGCAGTGGAATCCCGATGAGCTGGTCAGACTATACAAGAGCGTGGGGGCGCAATTCTTCTTCACGCTGGGCCAGCACCACGACAACTTCGACCTGTGGGACAGCCCGTATCAGGAGTGGAACTCGGTGCGAGTGGGGCCGCATCGCGACATCGTGAAGGAGTGGGCGCAGGCATGCAAGAAGTACAATCTGCCACTGGGTGTCAGCATCCACGGTGCGCACACCTGGACGTGGCTGGAGATTGCACAGAAGTATGATGGCAACCTGACGCGTGAGGACGGCTACAAGCCTAATGCCGACGGCACTGAGAAGTGGTGGAAGGGACTGGACCCGCAGGAGCTGTATGCTCAGCAGCATGAGCCAAGCAAGGGCTGGGAGAATGTGCGCAGCATTCACGACCAGTGGGACTGGGGCAACGGTGCGTCGCAACCCTCTGAGGCTTACAAGATGAAGTTACAGAACAGAATCGTGCAGCTCATCAACGACTACGATCCGCAGATGTTGTACTTCGACGATACGGTTCTGCCATTCTATGGTTGCGACAACCAGATTGGACAAAACATACTGGCTCACTACTATAATCACAGTGCCAACCGCAACAACGGTCGGGCTATGGTTGTGCCGATGGGAAAGATTCTGAACGACCAGCAGAAACAGCTCATGCTCTGGGATGTGGAGCGTGGCGTACCCGACAAGGCGCAAGAGTTGCCCTGGCAGACGTGTACTTGCATCGGGCAGTGGCACTACGACCGAAACGTCTACACGCAGAACCGCTATAAGTCGGCTGCAACGGTGATTCGCATGCTGGTCGACGTAGTGAGCAAGAACGGTTGCCTGTTGCTCAACATTCCCGTCAGGGCCAATGGTACCATCGACGAGAAGGAGGTGGCCATCCTCAACGGCATCAAGGCTTGGATGGACGTAAACAAAGAGAGCATCTTTGGCACAAGACCGTGGAAGACGTTTGGCGAGGGGCCTCTGGCTGAGACGGCCAAGCCACTGAAGGCACAGGGATTCAACGAGGGATTCAAGTACTCTTCTGACGACATTCGCTTCAACCAAAAGGGAGCTACGCTCTATGCCACGCTTATGGCTTGGCCGGAAAGCAACGCGACCGTTATCAAGAGTCTGGCCAAGAGCTCGCCCTACTACAACGGAAAGGTAAGAAAAGTGGAACTGCTCGGCTACGGCCCCGTGAAGTTCAAACGCGAGGCCGACGGTCTGCATGTTTCATTGCCTTCTGACCGTCCGGGCGGTGACATTGCTCCCGTGCTGGCCATCAAATTCTAAATCATCACGCAATAGCAGACCATGATACATCCCAGCACTATCAAGACATTGATTGCGACACTGCTTTGTTGGAGTGTCGCAACTACCATCGAGGCTCAGGGAGTGAAAGCGGGCATAGATGCCTACGGCTTCTTCGACAACTCTGAGGGGGACGATACGTACCGCACCGCTCTGACACACTCTGGCATCAGACTCACTCCGCGCCTCGAAGTCAGTAGCAACAACGACGAGCATCACCTTGTGGGCGGTTATGCCTTCTATCAGGAGTTTGGCGAAGGGAAAATGGGTAAAGGACACCCGGAGATGTACTACAAATACAACGGCAAGAAACTACGGGTACTCTTCGGATGCTTTCCACGAACGCTCATGCACGAGCAGTTGCCCGACTACCTCGTCTGCGATTCCATACGCTACTATCGCCCTGAGATGAGTGGTTTCGACTTTCTCTACACAACGGAGAAGGGGCATCTGGAGGTATTTTGCGACTGGACGCAACTGCGCAGTGAGACGGAGCGCGAACAGTTCATGGCCGGACTCACCACACGCTTCCGACTGGGCCGTCACTTCCAACTGGGCATAGAGGGCTACCTCTACCATTATGCACTAAAGTGGAACAACGACGACCACTCCATACATGAGGTCATCACGGGGCATCCCTTCGTGGGCTGGCTGAGCGACGATGTAGCTAAGGGGCTGCAACTGGACTTCAGGGCTGGCATGCTGATACAAGCCGACCGCGACCGGGCCGAGGGGGAGGGAACATGGCACTGTCCGTTGGGATTTGTGGGCGACTTGGGGGCTGACTGGAAACGCTTCTCTCTGCACGAGACTTTCTATGCAGGAAAAAGGCAGCAATACTTCGGCAATGACGGATTTGGCAAATACTACTGGGGCGACACATTCTTGCAGTCGCCTTGGTACAGCAGAACGGATCTGGCTTATCGCATCGCCCAGCACAAGAACGCACAACTCGAAGCCCGCTGTGTCTTCAACGTGACCGACAAAGGACTGCAATGGCATCAGATGCTCACGCTCCGCTGCGGCTTCGACTTCGACATCAAGAAGAAAAAATAGCGAACCAGCAGTCAAAATAGCAAGCCGATAGCCAAAATAGCGGGCCAACAGCCAAAATTGCGGGCCGATAGCCAAAATTGCAAGCCGATAGCCAAAATTGCAAGCCAACAGCCAAAAATAGCGGTTCAGCAGCCTCCCCACCCTTTCGTACTTTGCGCGTTGCTTTAAGCACCGCATAGCGCAACAATACAAAGCAAAAAAACGAATGCCCACCTCACGGTGAGCATTCGTTTTTTGGGAATATGTATTATATCCAGATTACTCAGCTTTGGGGGCTTCAGCCTCTGCAGCGGGAGCCTCTGTAGCAACAGTCTCAGCGGCAGGAGCAGCTTCAGCCGACTTTCCTGATCTGCGAGAACGACGAGTAGCCTTCTTCTTGGGCTCGTTGGTCTTGGCCATTTCAGGATCAAAGTCCACAAGCTCGATGAAGCAAATCGGAGCAGCATCACCCTGACGAGTGCCAAGCTTGATGATACGGGTGTAGCCACCTGGACGGTCGCCTACCTTCTGCGATACTTCACCAAAAAGTTCCTTGATAGCCTCTTTGTTCTGCAGGTAGCTGAACACTACACGACGAGAATTGGTACTATCCTCCTTAGCCTTGGTAATCAGTGGCTCAACATACTTCTTCAGGGCCTTTGCCTTGGCCACGGTCGTAGTGATTCTTTTGTGCATGATCAGCGAAATGGCCATGTTGGCAAGCATGGAAGCGCGATGCGATGCAGTACGACCGAGATGGTTAAATTTTTTATTATGTCTCATTTTTTTTTGCTTTTATTGGCATAGAAGTCAGATAAGTCATATAGGTCTTATAGGCCACATAGGTCTTAAGAGTCCTATAAGTCCTATAACTTAATTACTCCTTATCCAGTTTGTACTTTGAAATGTCAGTTCCAAACGACAGATTCAGACTCTCGAGCAAATCATCAAGCTCCGTGAGCGATTTCTTACCGAAGTTGCGGAACTTCAAGAGGTCAGTCTTGTTGTACTGTACAAGATCGCCAAGCGTCTCTACATCAGCAGCCTTCAGACAGTTCAGAGCACGAACCGAGAGGTTCATGTCAACGAGCTTCGTCTTCAGCAACTGACGCATGTGCAGCACTTCCTCATCAAACTCCTGATTGCCCTCAACATCGTTGTTTTCGAGCGTAATCTTCTCGTCTGAGAAGAGCATGAAGTGATAGATAAGAATCTTTGCAGCCTCTTTCAGTGCATCTTTCGGGTGAATGGAACCGTCCGTCGTCACTTCCAACACGAGCTTGTCGTAGTCGGTCTTCTGCTCAACACGATAAGGCTCAACGGTGAACTTGACGTTACGGATGGGGGTATAAATAGAATCGATAGCAATTACATTAACATCAGTGCAGAACTCACGGTTCTCCTCAGAAGGAACATAGCCACGACCCTTATTGATAGTAAGGTCAATCTGCATTGAAGCCTTTGCGTCGAGATGACAAATCACCAAATCGGGATTTAACACTTCAAATCCAGTCAGATACTTGCCGATGTCACCGGCCTTAAATTCAGTAGAATTCTCGACAGTGATGCTGACTTTCTCGTTCTCGAATTCTTCTACTACTTGCTTGAACCTAACTTGCTTCAGGTTCAAGATAATGTTGGTTACGTCCTCCTTTACACCAGGAACGGATGAGAACTCATGCTCCACACCAGCAATACGGATGGTGTTGATAGCATAGCCCTCAAGCGATGAAAGGAGTATGCGGCGCAGGGCATTACCGATGGTCACACCGAAGCCCGGCTCCAACGGACGAAACTCGAACTTGCCGAATTTGTCGTTGGCTTCCAACATTACCACTTTATCAGGTTTTTGAAATGCTAATATCGCCATTAATTTAATGATTTTTAGTTCTTAGAGTACAACTCAACGATTAACTGCTCCTTAATGTTCTCAGGAATGTCGGCACGCTCAGGCTTGTGCAAGAACTTGCCAGCCTTCTGCTGCTCGTCCCACTCGATCCAGGGGTACTTGCTGTGATTGAATCCTGCCAAAGCAGTTTCAATAACCTCAAGAGACTTCGACTTCTCACGAACGCCTACAATCATGCCAGGCTTAACAGCAAACGACGGGATGTTTACTACCTTACCGTCGACAACGATGTGACGGTGACCTACCAGCTGACGAGCAGCTGCACGTGTAGGAGCAAGACCCAGACGGAACACCACATTGTCAAGACGGCTCTCCAAGTTCTGTAGCAGCACCTCACCGGTGATACCCTCAGCCTTGGCGGCCTTTTCAAACATGATGCGGAACTGGCGCTCAAGCACGCCGTAGGTGTACTTGGCTTTCTGCTTCTCTGCCAGCATGACTGCATACTCCGACTGCTTACGACGACGGTTCTGGCCATGCTGTCCAGGAGGGAAGTTTCTCCTAGACAAAACTTTGTCCGGTCCGTAGATGGCTTCGCCAAAACGACGGGCAATTTTAGATTTCGGTCCAATATACTTTGCCATAATGATAAAAAAATAATTGTTCTTGTTATTGTTAGGACTTATAGGTCTTATAGGACTTATAGGACCTATGGGACTTATAGTCCAAAAGATTGATTACACACGACGACGCTTAGGAGGACGGCAACCATTGTGCGGCAGTGGCGTAACGTCAACAATCTCCATTACTTCGATGCCAGCGCCATGCACGGCACGGATAGCCGACTCACGACCGTTACCGGGACCCTTCACGTAGGCTTTCACCTTACGAAGACCAAGGTCGAAAGCAACCTTAGCGCAATCCTCAGCTGCCATCTGAGCAGCATACGGAGTGTTCTTCTTTGAGCCACGGAAGCCCATCTTACCTGCTGACGACCAAGAAATCACCTGACCCTCGTCGTTAGCCAAAGACACAATAATATTATTAAAAGAACTGTGCACGTGAAGCTGACCAATAGCGTTAACCTTCACGTTTCTCTTCTTAGAAGCGACTGTTTTCTTTGCCATAATAATTTACAACTTTCAATGTTAAATTTTCAATTACTTCGTGGCCTTCTTCTTGTTAGCAACCGTCTTCTTCTTACCCTTACGAGTACGAGCATTGTTCTTAGTGCTCTGACCACGCACGGGAAGACCATTACGATGACGGACGCCACGGTAGCAACCAATATCCATCAGACGCTTGATGTTCAACTGGATCTCACTGCGGAGATCACCTTCCACTTTGAATTCAGCGCCGATGATTTCACGGATCTTGGCTGCCTGATCGTCGCTCCATTCGCTGACTTTCAGGTCGCGGCTCACGCCGGCCTTGTCCAATATCTTTGCTGAACTACTTCGACCTATACCATAGATGTAGGTCAATGCGATTTCGCCACGCTTGTTTTGGGGCAAATCTACTCCAACAATTCTTATTGCCATTTGTTAATTAAATGATGAAAAATAATGAATTAAAATCGATTTTACGCTAAAAAGCATGCAAAGGTAAGGAAATAAAATGATATTCCCCACCTTTGTTATGCATATTTAACATTTTAACCCTGACGCATCTTGTACTTAGGGTTCTTTTTGTTAATAACGAACAGGCGACCCTTACGACGCACGATCTTGCAATCAGGAGTACGCTTTTTCAATGATGCTCTTGTCTTCATATTGTTTTATAGTTTATTTATATCTGAACACGATTCTACCCTTAGTCAGGTCGTATGGACTCATTTCGACCTTGACTTTATCACCAGGCAGGATTCTGATATAGTGCATTCTCATCTTTCCAGAGATGTGCGCTATAATCTGCACACCATTCTCAAGTTCTACTCTGAACATAGCGTTCGAAAGACTCTCGATGATAGTCCCGTCCTGCTCGATAGCGGATTGTTTTGCCATACGTTGGTTTTAGTAAAGTTTTCCTTCTAATGTTTCTACTTCTTCGAATGAAGATAAAATCTCAGCCTTTCCCCGGCGTATTGCGATGGTATGCTCGAAGTGAGCAGCCGGCTTTCCGTCACGCGTGCAAACACTCCACTTGTCGGGCAAGAGATAGATGTCGCGCTTTCCCATCGTAATCATAGGCTCAATGGCTATGCACATGTTGGCCTTCAGCATCACGCCGTTGCCTCTGCGCCCATAGTTAGGCACCTGAGGGTCTTCGTGCATTTCACGGCCAATGCCATGACCTGTCAGCTCACGCACGACACCATAGCCATGTGCCTCGCAATAGTCTTGAACTGCCGAACTCACATCGCCCACGTGGTTACCGACAACAGCTTGCTCGATGCCCTTGTAGAGAGAATCTTTCGTTGTACGCAGCAAACGTTTCACTTCGTCGGAGACCTCACCCACGCAGAAGGTGTAGCAAGAGTCACCATTAAAGCCGTTGAGCAACGTACCGCAGTCAATCGAAATGATATCACCGTCCTTCAGAACGGTCTTTTCATTTGGAACCCCGTGCACTACAACATCATTGACCGACGTGCAGATGCTTGCGGGAAACGGCCCTCCATAAGGATTAGGGAATCCCTTGAAAGTCGGAACAGCCCCATTGTCGCGAATAAATTCATCGGCAACTTTATCCAACTGGAGGGTCGTCACACCAGGTTTGATATGCTTTGCTAATTCGCCAAGCGTGCGACCGACCAAACGGTTCGCCTGCCGCATCAGCTCAATCTCATCTTCTGTCTTCAGAAATATCTTCATTTCCTAATAAGCAGAGACACCACCACGACCATGAATACGACCTGAGCTGAGCAGACCGTCATAGTGACGCATCAGCAAATGGCTCTCAATCTGCTGCAAGGTGTCGAGAACAACACCCACCAAGATGAGCAACGAGGTACCACCGAAGAACTGTGAGAAGGCATCTTGTACATCAAGCAAGCTAGCAAAAGCAGGCATAATGGCGATGAAGGCAATGAACAGCGAGCCAGGGAATGTGATACGCGACATAATCGTATCGATATAGTCGGCAGTATCCTTACCAGGCTTCACACCCGGAATGAATCCGTTGTTACGCTTCATGTCTTCAGCCATCTGTGTCGGATTCAGCGTAATAGCTGTGTAGAAGTATGTGAAGGCGATGATCAGCAAGGCGAAGACCACATTGTAAATCCAGCTGTGATGATCGAGCAACGAACGGAGCAGCCAGCTTGCATTCTCAGGATTCATGTACTGAATGATGGTCAATGGGATGAACATGATTGCCTGGGCAAAAATGATAGGCATCACATTGGCAGCAAACAGTTTCAAGGGAATGTACTGACGCGCACCACCATACTGCTTATTACCAACAATACGCTTTGCATACTGTACAGGAATCTTGCGGACACCCTGTACCAGACAAATAGATGCACAAACAACAGCAAACAGGATGATAAGCTCGATCAGGAACATCACACCACCACCCGACAAAGTAGTGAAACGCGAAGTGAACTCCTGTACGAAGGCCTGTGGGAAACGAGCCACAATACCAATCATAATGATAATCGAGATACCATTACCTATACCTTTATCCGTAATGCGTTCACCCAACCAGAGAATGAACATACTTCCAGCTGCAAGGATAATAGTAGCAACAAACATAAACAAAGACCAGCTCACACCTGTAGCGAGGGCTGCACCAGCCTGCATCTTCAGGTTGATAAGGTAGCTCGGTGCCTGAAACACTAGGATTGCTACTGTCAGGTACCGAGTATACATACTAATCTTTTTACGTCCGCTCTCACCCTCACGCTGCATCTTCTGGAAATAAGGTACAGCAACAGCAAGAAGCTGCATCACGATAGAAGCCGAGATGTAAGGCATGATTCCAAGTGCAAAGATAGATGCATTGGAAAATGCGCCACCAGAGAACATATCCAGCAGTGACATCAAGCCACCCGCTGTCTGCTTTTGCAGCATGTCCAGCATGCCAGGGTTGATACCAGGAAGCACGACAAACGAACCAAAACGGTAGATAGCTATAAACAATATAGTGATACCGATGCGGGTTCTAAGATCTTCAATCTTCCAAATGTTCTTCAGTGTCTCTATTAACTTCTTCATGTCAAGTTTAGATTATAGTTGTGTTTCCACCTACTGCTTTAATAGCCTCCTCAGCAGTCTTAGAGAAAGCATGTGCATGAACATCCAATTTGGCTTTGAGCTCGCCATTGCCCAGAACCTTCACCAGCACCTTGCCATTGGTCAGGCCGGCAGCCACCAGCTCCTCAACGCCGATCTTGGTCAGGTTCTTCTCCTCAGCCAGACGCTGCAGAGTAGAAAGGTTCACAGCAAAATACTCCTTGTGGTTGATATTCTTAAAGCCAGCCTTCGGCACGCGACGCTGGAGAGGCATCTGACCACCTTCAAAACCAATCTTCTTCTTATAGCCAGAGCGAGCCTTAGCACCCTTGTGACCACGGGTAGAAGTGCCACCCAGACCCGAACCAGGTCCGCGTCCGATTCTACGACGTGAGTGTGTCGAACCCTCTGCAGGCTTCAAACTATTCAGTTTCATAATTGAATTCTCCTATAATAAAGTGATTACTGTTTAGTCAATAACGGCCACCAGATGATGAACCTTGCGAATCATACCGCGGATAGCGGGAGAGTCTTCCTTCTCGACAACCTGAGAAATCTTGTGAAGTCCCAGTGCCTCAAGGGTACGCTTCTGGTCAACGGGATAACCGATCTTACTCTTAATCTGCTTAATCTTAATAGTTGCCATGGTTTAATCTCCTTTTTATCCTCTAAATACTTTATCCATACTGACACCACGTGTACCAGCCACGGTGTAAGCATCGCGCATCTGGCAGAGCGCCTCGATGGTAGCCTTCACCAGGTTGTGGGGGTTCGAAGAGCCCTTCGACTTGGCCAGCACATCATTAATACCAACACTCTCCAGCACGGCACGCATAGCACCACCAGCCACGAGGCCAGTACCAGCAGCAGCCGGCTTCAGGAACACCTGAGCGCCACCGAAGTGTGCTTCCATCTCGTGGGGAATTGTGCCTTTCAGCACAGGAACCTTCACGAGGTTCTTCTTGGCTGCCTCTACACCCTTGGCGATGGCAGCGGTAACTTCGCCAGCCTTGCCAAGACCCCAGCCGATAACACCATTGCCGTCACCGACAACAACGATAGCTGCGAATGTGAAGGTGCGACCGCCCTTCGTTACCTTAGTAACACGGTTGATGGCAACCAATCTGTCTTTCAGTTCAACGTCACTATTTACTTTAACTTTATTCATTGCCATAATCGTTTAAAAATTAAGTCCACCTTTACGTGCAGCATCAGCGAGCGACTTTACACGTCCGTGATACAGATAACCGTTACGGTCGAAGACAACAGCGGTCACGCCAACCTCCTTAGCCTTGGCAGCAATCAGTTCGCCCACCTTCTCGGCCTGCTGAATCTTGGGCATAGCCTCGAGACCCAGTGAAGAAGCCGATGCAAGCGTCTTGCCTTCCAAATCATTAATCACCTGAACGTAGATCTGCTTGTTGCTGCGGAATACGCTCATACGAGGGCGCTCAGCAGTGCCAAACACACTCTTGCGAATTCTATATTTAATCTTAATTCGTCTTTCGATTTTCTTTGTCGTCATAATCTTAAATTTTCAATTTTTCAATTTTCAATTTTCAATTCACAAGATTACTTAGCTGAAGCTGACTTACCCGACTTGCGACGGATAACCTCGCCCTTGAACAAAATACCCTTTCCTTTGTAAGGCTCAGGCATACGGAAAGAACGAATTTTGGCGCAGATGAGACCGAGCAACTGCTTGTCGGCACTCTCGAGAATGATCTGCGGATTCTGGTTACGCTCCGACTTGGTCTCAACCTTTACTTCCTTTGGAAGCTGGAGGAAGATGGGGTGCGTGTAACCGAGTGAGAATTCGATGAGGTTGCCCGTGTTGGAAACACGATAGCCCACACCGACGAGCTCCATTTCCTTCTTATAGCCCTCGCTGACACCTACCACCATATTGTGTACGAGTGCGCGATAGAGACCATGGAAAGCCTGCTTCTGCTTGATGTCTACAGGGCTCTTCTCATCAATATCGAAGGTCACATGACCATCTTCAATCTTAACGATAATCGACTTGTCAACTTTCTGAGTAAGTTCACCCTTGGGACCCTTGACGGTGATGATGCCGTCCTTATCCTGTGCAACGGTAACGCCTGCAGGAATGCTAATTGGCAATTTTCCTATTCTTGACATACTCTATCCTCCAATTAATAAACGTAGCAAAGAACCTCACCACCAATCTTCTGCTGGGCGGCCTCCTTGTCAGTCATTACACCTTTGGACGTAGATAAGATGGCGATACCCAGTCCGTTAATTACTCGCGGCATGTCTTTGTAGCCAGTGTATCTGCGAAGACCTGGCGTAGACACTCTCTTGAGATACTTGATTGCGTTCTCTCTTGTTACAGGATCATACTTCAAGGCAACCTTGATAGTGCCCTGAGGGCCATCCTCAATAAACTTGTAGTTCAGGATGTAACCTTTCTCGAAGAGGATTTTCGTAATCTCCTTCTTCAAGTTTGAAGCCGGAACTTCAACAACACGGTGGTTGGCCATGATTGCGTTTCTCAGCCTCGTCAGAAAATCTGCTATTGGATCTGTCATAAAAAATATAATGTTTAATTAATCGGGACTCCCCCGACAATATTAAAAAATAAAGCTCTTCTTACCAGCTGGCCTTCTTCACTCCAGGAATGAGACCGCTTGAAGCCATCTCACGGAACTGGATACGAGACAGGCCGAACTGACGAATGTAACCTTTGGGACGACCCGTCATCTTGCAGCGGTTGTGCAGACGGATGGGGTTGGCATTGCGGGGGATAGCCTGCAACTTGCGTGCGGCCTCGTAGGCAGCCATAGCGCCCTCTTCGGTATTCACGTCGGCAGTGGCGATGATCTTCTTCAGCGCAGCACGCTTTTCAGCATAACGTGCTACGAGCTTGGCACGCTTCACCTCGCGGGCCTTCATTGATTCTTTTGCCATATTCTCTTAGTCTTTTTTAGCGTTCTTGAATGGGAGACCGAAAGCCTTGAGCAGAGCATAGCCCTCTTCGTCGGTCTTGGCCGATGTCACGAAGGTGATGTTCATACCCTGAATGCGGTCTACTGAATCAATATTGATCTCAGGGAAGATGATCTGTTCCTCAACACCGAGGGTGTAGTTGCCACGACCATCGAACTTGCTCTCGATACCCTTGAAGTCACGGATACGAGGCAGAGCGATGCGGACGAGCTTCTCCAGGAACTCGTACATGCGCTCACGACGCAGAGTGACCATCACACCGATAGGCATCTTCTTACGGAGCTTGAAGTTGGCGATGTCCTTCTTCGAATAGGTAGCCACAGCCTTCTGACCACAGATGGCAGTAATCTCGTTGATGGCCACCTCGATGATCTTCTTGTCCTGTGTAGCATCGCCCAGGCCCTGGTTGACCACGATCTTCTTCAGGACAGGAATCTGCATGGCAGAACTGTAGTTGAACTGCTTCATCAATGCCGGAGCAATCTGCTCAGCATATTTCTTCTTCAATTGTGCTGTATTCATTACTTAATCTCCTCCCCTGACTTTTTAGCGATACGAATCACGTTCTTGCCCTCATGCTTGATAGCCACACGAGTAGCCTTGCCGCTCTTCGGGTCAATCAGACTCAAATTAGAAATATGGATGGGAGCCTCTACCTTCTCGAAGCCACCCTGAGGATTCTTGGCACTGGGCTTCGAGCTCTTGTTGACGAAGTTGATGCCCTCGACAATAGCCTTCTGCTTATCTACCAAGACCTTCAGCACCTTACCCGTCTTGCCCTTGTCCTCACCGGTCAGAACGATAACGGTATCGTTTTTCTTGATATGTAACTTACTCATTACTTCTAAATGCTTTAAAATGTTAAAGAACCTCAGGTGCCAAAGAAACGACCTTCATGTTAACGGCACGCAGCTCACGTGCGACGGGGCCGAAGATACGGCTTCCACGAAGCTCGCCAGCGTTATTCAAGAGTACGCAGGCATTGTCGTCGAAACGGATGTACGAGCCATCGGGACGACGGATTTCCTTCTTCGTACGTACAACGAGAGCCTTCGATACTGCACCCTTCTTTACGTCACTCGTAGGGATGGCGTTCTTGATAGCAACGACAATCACGTCACCTACGCTGGCATAACGGCGACGGGTGCCACCCAGCACACGAATGCAGAGAGCTTCACGTGCGCCGCTGTTATCAGCAACTGTAAGTCTTGTTTCTGTCTGTATCATAATTACTTAGCTTTTTCAACGATTTGTACTAATCTCCAGCGCTTTGTCTTCGACAGAGGGCGGGTTTCCATAATGAGCACCGTATCACCAACGTTGCACTCATTCTTCTCATCATGAACATGGTATTTCTTCGTCTTCTGAACGAACTTACCATAAATAGGGTGCTTCTCCTTGAACTTTGCAGCGATAACAATGGTTTTATCCATCTTGTTGCTGATCACGACACCCTGTCTTGTCTTTCTTAAATTTCTTGTTTCCATCTGGACCATTGTTATTTGTTAAGTTCTCTCTGACGGAGCTCCGTCTTCATACGTGCGATGTCACGACGCGTAGCCTTAATCAGTGATGGATTAGCCAGCGGAGAGATGCTGTGGTTCAACTTCATCTGGTTGTACTTGGCAACCTCCGTCTCGATGCGCTCTTGCAGCTCTTTGGTCTCGAGCTCTTTCAATTCATTGATTTTCATACTAATTAAGCGTTTTTATCGTAGTCACGTCTTACAACAAACTTGGTCTTCACGGGCAGCTTCTGAGCACCAAGGCGCAGTGCCTCCTTGGCAACCTCGAAGGGCACGCCCTCTACTTCGAAAAGAATACGACCAGGAGTCACAGGTGCAACCCATCCTGCGGGATCACCCTTACCTTTACCCATTCGCACGTCAGCCGGCTTGCGAGTAATGGGTTTGTCAGGGAAAATGCGGATCCAGACCTGACCTTCACGGTTCATATAACGGTTGATGGCAACACGAGCTGCCTCAATCTGACGGCTGTCAATCCATTTAGCATCGAGCGTCTTGATGCCGAACGAGCCAAATGCCAGCGTTGTACCTCTGTGGGCGTTGCCTTTGTTGCCACGTCCGTCTTGAGGCCTTCTATATCTTACTCTCTTAGGTTGTAACATGATAGCTTCTTGCTTTTTTTAAAAGTGATTACTTTTTCTTATTACGGAACTTACGGCCATCTCTGTTACCACCGTTTGCACGGCCGTTCTGCTTCTCCTGAGCGAAGTTGGGTGCGAGGTCGACCTTACCGTAGATTTCGCCACGGCAAATCCAAACCTTGATGCCCAGCAGACCTACCTTCGTGAGAGCCTCAGCCTGACAGTAGTCAATGTCTGCGCGGAAGGTGTGCAGCGGTGTGCGGCCTTCCTTCAGCATTTCACTACGTGCGATTTCAGCTCCATTCAGGCGTCCCGAAATCTGAACCTTAATACCTTCAGCACCGGCACGCATCGTGTTGGCGATAGCCTGCTTGATGGCGCGGCGATAAGCGATCTTGCCCTCAATCTGGCGAGCGATATTGGTAGCAACGATCGTAGCGTCAAGCTCCGGACGCTTAACCTCGAAGATGTTGATCTGAATCTCCTTGTCGAAGAGCTTCTTCAGCTCATCCTTCAGGTTGTCAACATCCTGTCCACCCTTACCAATGACGATACCCGGACGAGCCGTGCAGATAGTTATGGTAACCAGCTTCAGTGTGCGCTCGATGACAATCTTCGAAACGCTGGCCTTGGCCAGGCGCTCGTTGAGGTACTTGCGGATCTTCTGATCCTCTACCAGGTTGTCACCGAAGTCCTTGCCTCCGAACCAATTTGAATCCCAACCTCTAACGATACCCAGACGGTTGCTAATTGGATTTACTTTCTGTCCCATTCTCTTATTCTTTTACGTCATTAGTAGTTTTAGCGTCAACAAACAGGGTAACGTGGTTAGAACGCTTGCGGATGCGGTATCCGCGGCCCTGCGGTGCTGGTCTCATTCTCTTCAAGGTGACGCCTTCATCGACGAAGACGCGTGTGACGAACAGCTCGCCGGCCTCAGCCTTGCGATCGTTCTTAGCCTCCCAGTTGGCAATAGCCGAGCGCAGAAGTTTCTCCACATCGGCGGCAGCAGCCTTCTTCGAGAATCTCAAGACGCCAAGAGCGCGGTTAACCTCCATGCCGCGAATCATGTCGACGACATAACGCATCTTGCGCGGAGAAGAAGGACAGCCTTTCAGCTTTGCAAAATACTGTGTCTTAAGAGCTGCTTTTCTCTCTTCAGCCTTAATATGTTTTCTTGCTCCCATTTTTAATTTTCAATTTTTAGTTTTCAATTCTCCCTGGGATTACTTTTTGTTACCGGCATGTCCACCGAAGCGACGTGTGGGTGCAAACTCACCGAGCTTGTGGCCAACCATGTTCTCAGTAACGTAAACAGGGATAAATTTGTTACCGTTATGAACTGCAACAGTGTGTCCCACGAAATCGGGGGAAATCATTGATGCTCTGGCCCATGTCTTGACGACTGACTTCTTGCCGCTCTCATTCATGGCGAGAACCTTCTTCTCGAGAGAGACGTTGATGTACGGACCTTTCTTTAATGAACGACTCATAATTTAACTCTTGTCTTTTAGATTACTTCTTGTTAGCTCTTTCAATGATGTACTTGTTTGAAAGCTTCTTCGGTGCGCGTGTCTTCAGACCCTTAGCATACAGACCCTTGCGTGAGCGTGGGTGTCCGCCAGACTGGCGTCCTTCACCACCACCCATCGGGTGATCATGCGGGTTCATCACAACACCACGGTTGTGCGGGCGACGACCCAACCAGCGAGAGCGACCGGCCTTACCCGACTGCTCCAGCGCGTGGTCAGAATTGCCAACAGCACCGACAGTAGCCTTACAAGCAGAGAGAATCTTACGTGTCTCACCCGAGGGGAGCTTAATCACGCAGTAGTCTCCCTCACGAGAAGTCAACTGAGCAAAATTACCAGCCGAACGAACGAGCAAGGCACCCTGACCAGGACGGAGCTCAATGTTGTGAATCACCGTACCTACTGGGATGTTGGCCAGAGGAAGTGCGTTACCAATCTCAGGTGCAGCACTTTCGCCAGACATCAGCTTGGCGCCAACTTGCAGTCCATTAGGAGCAATAATGTAACGTTTTTCACCATCTACGTAGAAAAGCAGAGCGATGCGAGCCGAGCGGTTCGGATCATACTCAATCGTCTTTACTACAGCAGGAACACCATCTTTCTCTCGCTTGAAGTCGATGATACGATACTTTCTCTTGTGACCGCCGCCCATGTAGCGAACAGTCGAGACTTCTCTGGCACGGATGCAGTAATATCCTCGAACGTGCCAATAACCTTGTGTCTTTGACCCGGTGTAACGGGCTTTAATTTACGTACTGCCATTTCTTATTAATCGATATTGCTATAAAAATCAATTTCATCGCCTTCCTTCAGCGTTACGATAGCCTTCTTGAACGCATTCTTCTGGCCCTTCACGAGTCCGGCCTTGGTGTAGCGCTGGCTACGCTTGCCGGCATAACGCATGGTGTTTACGCTCAGCACCGTAACATTGTAGAGTCCCTCAACTTCCTTCTTGATTTCAATCTTGTTAGCCTCTGGCTTCACAACGAAAGCATACTGGGGACGAGCAGGCTTCTCATAAGTGTAGATGGACTTCTCCTTTGTCTCTTCGGGCTTGCCCTTATGTTTCACGACATAGGTGATCTTCTCCTCTACAGCATTCTTGTTCTCGATAGTCTTCTGGCCGCGAGCACGGAGCTTTCTAGCGACAGAAGTCTTTTCTGTAAGCTTGGTTACCTTCTCGGTGACCAGGGGTTTTATGATAAATGCCATATGTTATGTCTCCTTTTACTTGTTTAAGATAGCGTCGATGGTCTCCAGCGATTTCTCGGTAATCAGGAGCACGTCAGCATTCAATACCTTATAGGTGTTGATGGTGGCTGCTTCCATCACTTCTGCACACTGCAAATTACGAGCTGACAAATATACATTTTTATTTGTGTCTGGCAAAACGAAGAGCAACTTCTTACCATCGACTTTCAGATTTTTAGCAATATTTACGATTTCTTTAGTCTTAGGAGCTTCGAAGCTGAAGTCCTCCAACACCAATATTGCGTTCTCCTGAGCCTTGTAAGAGAGAGCCGACTTGCGGGCCAGCGCCTTCACCTTCTTGTTGAGCTTGAAGCTGTAGTCACGGGGCTTCGGACCGAACACGCGGCCACCACCACGCAGCAGAGGCGAGTTGATGTCACCATGACGAGCACCGCCGCCGCCCTTCTGACGGCCCAGCTTGCGAGTAGAACCAGCATGCTCGCTGCGCTCCTTCGACTTAGCCGTTCCCTGACGCTGGTTGGCCAGATACTGCTTTACATCCAGATAGATGACATGATCATTAGGTTCAATCCCGAAGACAGCCTCGTTGAGGTTAACCTTCCGTCCGGTCTCCTGACCGTTGATGTTCTTTACACTAACTTCCATTTTACTTCTGAATTAAGAGGGTTGAACCATTGCATCCAGCAACACTGCCCTTCACGAGAAGGAGGTTGTGCTCTGGAATAACCTTTAACACTCTCAAGTTCTGCGTCGTAACACGGTCGCCACCCATGTGGCCACCCATGCGCATTCCCTTGAACACCTTAGCGGGATAAGAGCAGGCACCGATAGAACCCGGCTTGCGCAGACGGTCGTCCTGACCGTGAGTGCTCTGGCCTACGCCTCCGAAGCCATGACGCTTCACAACGCCCTGGAAGCCCTTACCTTTCGACGTACCTACAACATCTACGAACTCTGTGTCGTTGAAGAGCTCTACGGTGAGCGTGTCACCTAAGTTGTAGTCCTCGTCAAACTTGAACTCGGCCAAGTGGGCCTTTGGTGTTGTACCGGCTTTCTTGAACACGCCCATCATAGGCTTCGTTGTGTTCTTCTCCTTAGCCTCGCCAAAACCGAGCTGAACGGCCTTGTAGCCATCCTTCTCGACTGTCTTGACCTGTGTAACAACACAAGGACCAACTTCGATAACAGTGCACGGTACGTTCTTACCGTCGGCACTGAAAACGGATGTCATTCCGATTTTTTTTCCAATCAATCCTGGCATTTCAGTTTTTAAATTTTAAATAAACAGATGAAATAATTATTGTTTCTTTTTAAGTGCCACTTAGTTTTCTGCGCTCATAACACACTTAAAAAGAAACGTTCACTTCTTCGTTTTTGAAGGTTAAATCGCTCTTTATCAGCGTATTGTTAGCATATCAGCCAGCGCAATACTCACTTTAGCGGCTGCAAAGGTACACATAATAATTTATAATCGCAATATCCACACTTAATATTTTATAGATATTTAACTATTGAACAGGATTGCCAGAATAAACAATTCAGGTATCTGAAGCATAGAAGAATATCACTACATAATAATTTCTGTCCTCCCCAAAGTTATTACCGTCAATTACGTAACTTTCTTCCAATATCCATTTCTGTCCCCCTCAAAAAAAATATGAATTTTCTTGACAACGACCCCTCTGAGAATCGCGTGGAATTCACCAAACTGAAAGTCGCTTGCAAATATGCGAGTATTGAGAGGGGTTGCGCATCCTACTGATTTACAACACATTGCAAAATTATATTTCGCAAAAAGAACAATTTCCACATCTTAAAGATTCGCCTTTCGAACAGTTCTGAAAGACGATTAACCGCATTTGTGCTGAGATTAGTATTGAATCAAAGTGGGTTTGCAGGCATATCAAACTGAGTTGTGACTTAGATCAGAATGTAACGGATGCTAAAACTCAGTTTGATATGGCTGTAAACCCACTTTGATTCAATATCAATCTCAAAACGATGGTCACAGCATGGTATGAGCTCAAGCCAGTCCCCGCTTCTAGAATGCAACTTTTAGGAGGTGCTTTTTTTTATGAATTTTCTTTACAAATGCACATTAGCACTTTTTAAATAAAAAAAGGTGGTCATGCGGATATTTTTGACTACTTTTGCAATTGCTTAAGGACTATAAACATGAGACGAACGGAAATTGTAGACCAGATAAGCCAGGCGATTCGTAAGGCTGACCCTACGGCGACGGCCATACTCTACGGGTCGGAGGCTCGTGGCGATGCTCGCAGCGACAGTGACATTGACGTACTGATTCTGCTGGAAGGCGACAAGCGCAATCTGAAACATGAGGACAAGATTTCCGGGTGTCTCTATGAAATAGAACTTGCCACAGGCATCCTTATCAGTCCGATGATATTGCTGCGCAAGCAATGGGAGAATCGCCCATTCAAGACACCTTTTTATATAAACGTAATGAATGAGGGTATCAGAATATGAGTGAAACACTTGATGAACAGAGCCGCACCGACCTGGTGAAATACAGGATGGAACGGGCCAATGAAACTTTGCAGGAAGCTCGACTACTGGCAAAAGAGGGCTATTACAATGCCACTTTTAACCGTTTGTATTATGCATGCTTCTACGCTGCGCTGGCACTTCTTGCAAAGAACGGCATACCAACGGCTTCG
>CACXXD010000067.1 GCA_902771445.1 uncultured Prevotellaceae bacterium | reverse complement strand
GCTCGCAGAGGACGGTCGAGAACCGGCTGGAGTATGTCTACACATTCATCACCGACGCCATTCCCGACCCGCTCTCCACCTATATCTTCAGGGGGAAAAGATACGAGTGCCGGAAAATAGAGCTGACGGTCAGGGAAGACGGGATAGACAGGAAAAAGAAAGGCTACTTCTACGAGATTATATAGCACACCCTTGTAGTTCATCAGCAGCTCGTCGGCCTTCTTGATGTCCTTCGGGCTGCAGAGCTTGTACCTGTCGGAGAAACCGAGCGACCTTCTGACTGCACACAAAACATGACAATTGCACACGCTTTGCACTCAGGCGCACACCAGTCCAGCCCGCCCTGAGCCGTCACGCTTACGCATCGTGCCCTGGTGGTGTGCGCCCGTGTGCAGCGTGTGCAGTCATAAGTAGCCCTCAAAGTCGGCAAGGACATCATACACCTTCATCCCGCGTCCCTGCAGATACATATTTGTTGTCTGTATACTGCTATGCCTTGCCTGCTTCTGGGCCACTTCTACGCCTACGGCATTGGAGATGTCACGCAGTCCGCTATCCTTCAGGCTATAGAACATGTAGTGTTTAGGAAAACCAAGCGCTTCGCGCACCTTGTTGAACTCCTGAGAGAAATAGCGGGCATCCTGGCGATTCTCGGAGGGAAGGAAACCGTGACCAAACAAGTAGCACTCGTTATGATGGTCAAAGACATGCAGCTCGATCATCAGCTTTATCACCTTGTTGGGCAGCTTGATCTTGCCGTCGCGCCGGTTCTTGCTGATCTGGCTGCTGACAAACACGCTGCCCTCCTTGATACTGATGTCCTTCAGCTTGATGAAGCTCAGCTCTGTTGGCCTGATGGCCGTGCAGTATTCCATCATCACCGCCAGCAGGAAAGGCTTGTTGTTCTCCTGAAGATAGGTACCGAGCTTACGGAGGTCATCAGGCTCCAGAGGCTGGCGGAACTTCCCGTGCTCCGGCAGCTGATGGATATACTGGATGGGATTCTCATTCAGGTACCGCTTTTCGACCATCCAGGAACAAAGCGTTGACGACCATGTCCGATAGTTGTTCCTGCTCTTGGCCGACAAGTCCCGGTCGATGAGCAAGTAGTCAAAGAAATCCACCCAGAAAGCCTGGTCCATCTGATAGCACATCCTGACTGGCTGTAGCTGCTCGCTGATATACTCCTCCAGGATCCGCAGACGAGAGGTGTAGTCGTAGAAGGTCTTCTGCTTCAGCACACCTTTCTTGTTCACATTTATAATATACGCACGATAGCGCTCCAGAACATCTTTTACGGCAGAGTCGCTGCGAGAAGTGTTCGTCGGCGCCCACACGTTCCAGCCGTGTGATACCTGGTTGTAAATGTTGGCAATGATACGGTTTGCTGCAAAGTCACGCTCCCTGCCAGGCCTGAAACGGTCGAGCATGTATTTCTTCCGTTTCAACTTTCCTGTCATGGGATCTGTCTGAGAAAACCAGATGTAGGAATGTGCGCCGTCATGGCGCCGGGGCGGGATGAAGTCGACGATTCGGCTCCTTTTAATTACGTCGTTGTCGCGTTCTGTTTTGGGAAACATTTTTTTAACGTTGTTTGGCGAACCCCCCAACGTTGATGAAACATTGTCCGAATTGTGTCCGAGCTGTTTGCCCGAAAAAGCCGCAAGTCCTTTGTTTCAGGGTACTTGCGGCTTCTCTTGTTGCGGAGGCAGGATTCGAACGTGCGACCTCCAGGTTATGAGCCTGGCGAGCTACCAACTGCTCCACTCCGCGATGTTTCTTAATTGCGGGTGCAAAGGTAGTACATTTTTACTAAATAAGCAAATATTTACACAACTTTTTTCTCATCTGACATTTTTTTCCTTCAAATTCTTGGCTATTTCAAATAAAATAGATAATTTTGCACACGACTTAACCCATGTGCAATGTCATAAAATCACAAAAGATTAGAATATGTCAATATCAAAGACAAGACAATTATTGGTTGATGTGGCCCGTCAGCTTTTTGCCAAAAACGGGATGGAAAACACAACTATGAACGATATTGCTCAGGCTTCGGGCAAAGGGCGTAGAACGCTCTATACCTATTTTAAATCTAAAGAGGACATCTACTACGCGGTTATAGAAACTGAATTGGAACGGCTCAGCGACAAACTTGACGAGGTGGCCGCCAAGAAGATCAGTCCTCACGAGAAAGTGATAGAACTCATCTACACCCATCTGAACATGATTCGCGAAACTGTTGTACGCAATGGCAATCTGCGTGCTGAGTTCTTCCGCAATATATGGATGGTCGAAAAGGTTCGTAAGCATTTCGATCTGGCTGAGGTTGAGTTGTTCCGCAAAGTATTTTCCGAAGGAAAAGAAGACGGGGAATTTGACATTGAGAATGTCAATCTTGTGGCTGATATCACGCACTATTGCATTAAAGGTCTGGAAGTACCATATATTTATGGACGTATTGCCCACGGCATGACTGAAGAGGCAACCAAACCCCAAGTGGCCAAATTTGTCTATGGCGCTCTTGGGAAACACAAACAGAATTAATTAACAAATTATTTTACAGAAATGGGATTATTAGAAGGTAAGACTGCCCTGATTACAGGAGCAGCACGTGGCATCGGAAAAGCTATTGCATTGAGATTTGCACAGGAAGGTGCCAACATTGCATTTACGGACTTGGCCGTCAACGAAGAGACCGAAAAGGAAATTGCTGCACTGGGTGTGAAGGCCAAGAGCTATGCATCGAATGCAGCTGACTTTGCTGAGACAGAAGAAGTCGTGAAACAGGTGAAAGAAGAGTTTGGCAGCATCGATATTCTCATCAACAACGCTGGAATCACTAAAGACGGTCTGATGCTCCGCATGAGCGAGCAGCAGTGGGATGCTGTGATTGCCGTCAATCTGAAGTCGGCTTTCAACTTCATTCATGCTTGTGTACCCGTCATGATGCGTCAGCGCAAGGGCAGCATCATCAACATGGCTTCGGTTGTAGGTGTACACGGCAATGCCGGACAGGCAAACTATGCCGCTTCGAAGGCCGGCCTTATTGCACTGGCTAAGTCCATCGGACAGGAGATGGGACCAAAGGGCATTCGCGCGAATGCCATTGCACCAGGATTCATCGACACAGCCATGACTCAGGCACTGTCTGACGAAGTACGCAAAGAGTGGTGCAACAAAATTCCTCTGCGTCGTGGCGGCACCGTCGACGATATTGCCAACTGTGCGCTGTTTCTTGCCTCTGATTTGTCAAGCTACATCAACGGGCAGGTTATTCAGGTGGATGGCGGCATGAATATGTAAGATTATACGAAATTTTCATAGAAAAATTTGCGCAAGAAGAAAAAAAATCGTAATTTTGCAGCCTGAATCAATATAAAACAAATATTTTAACAGAAATGAAAAAAGGTATTCATCCCGAAAACTATCGCCCCGTCGTGTTTAAGGACATGTCCAACGGCGATATGTTCCTTACGAGATCTACGGCAAAGACAAACGACACCGTGGAGTTCGAAGGCGAAACTTACCCTGTGGTAAAAGTAGAAATCTCGAGCAGCTCTCACCCCTTCTACACTGGTAAGAGCAAGCTGGTCGACACCGCTGGTCGTGTTGATAAGTTCATGAGCCGCTACGGTAAGGCTTCGAAGAAGTAAGAGATAAGATACTTTCAAAAGGATAAAGGTGCGTTCGGGGTAGTTGCATATGCCTTGAATGCACCTTTTTTAATTACCAATTTCTAAAGACATGAAGCATTCAGACCTACATTTTCTTTTGCTCTTCATCGCGTCACTCATGGCATTCTCAGCATGCAGCAAGGATGACGACGACTCTGTTAAACAGACTGTCGTCAATGCCAACTGCAATGATGCAAGCACGGAACCGACACTCTCACGTCTGGAATTTCCGAAAGTAAAGGGTGGCAGCTCGGTTGTACTGATCCACTCGACCAACGATTCCTATGGCGTTAACTATTCCGTGGAGTGGGACAAGAACAAGAAAGCGCAGCGATGGAGCTGCTATCAGATGAACAGTATCACCAACGCGAAGAACGCATCACGCTATCGCTCAAACGATAACCAGTATCCATTCGACCCACTGTTGCCGAAAAGTGACTATCTCTCACAGGACTGCTTTTGGGGGTCAGGCTTCGATCATGGACACATATGCCCATCGGCAGACAGGCTCTATTCTGCCAATGCCAACTATCAGACGTTCTTCCTGACCAACATGCAGCCTCAATACGGTAATTTCAATGGTGGCGAATACAGCCCGTGGTATCGGCTGGAAATCCAGTTACGATCATGGGCGAATGCCACAACGACGGAAAATATGTATGTCGTCAAAGGGGGGACGATTGAAGACGACCAGATTTTCCCGACAAAGATAAAAGGCGAAATGCGCATTCCCAAGTATTTCTTTGTGGCATTGCTTCTGAAGAATGCGCAAGGCTACAAGGCCGTGGGCTTTTGGATGGAACATCTGAGCCAGTATGCAAAAGCAGAACCTCTGGCAACCTACGCAGTGAACATACGTGAACTGGAACAAAAGACAGACATTGACTTCTTTTGCAATCTGCCCGACGACATAGAAGAACACGTAGAGACGCTTCCTGTTGAAAACGTGAAAAGGGCATGGGGGCTGTAAGTGTGTGGTTCTACGGACTATACAATATTTAATTTTCTGTAATAAGTTTGGTGAAAAAAAAGTTTTTCCGTATTTTTGCAAAAGAAAGACAATCAATTATCTAATTATTACACAATCAACCCAATGAGAACAATTTATGATTTCACTGTCAAGGACAGAAAAGGTAAGGACGTATCACTCCGTGAGTATGCTAACGAAGTTGTGCTGATCGTGAACACCGCTACGAAGTGCGGCTTCACCCCTCAGTACGATGAACTGGAAAAACTCTATGAGAAATATCGCTCGCAGCACTTTGTCATTCTTGACTTTCCCTGCAATCAGTTCGGACAACAGGCTCCTGGCACCGACGAATCGATTCACGAGTTCTGTAAACTGAACTTCGGCACGGAATTCCCCCGTTTCAAGAAAGTAAAGGTGAACGGTGAAGATGCCGACCCACTCTTCAAATTCCTGAAAGAACAAAAAGGCTTTGCTGGGTGGGACATGGAGCATCCAATTGCCCACATTCTGGACGATATGCTTTCAAAGGAAGATCCTGATTACAAGGAGAAGGCAGACATCAAGTGGAACTTCACCAAGTTCCTCGTTGACAAGAAAGGTGTGGTTGTTGCCCGCTTCGAGCCGACGGAGAAGATTGAGAATATCGCAGCAAAGATTGAAGAACTTCTAAAATAAGGCATCTTTTTTTAGAGTTACAGTATAGAGTTTGCTACCGCTATCAAGGAATTGCAACAAGAAAAAAGCGGTAGCAAATTTTTTTTCAAATCCTCAACAAAAAATCAAATAGAATTATGGAACATGTAAAGTGTCTCATCATAGGCAGTGGACCTGCGGGCTATACAGCTGCCATCTATGCATCGAGAGCCAACCTGAACCCAGTGGAATACTGTGGCTTACAGCCTGGTGGACAGCTCACGCAGACGACTGAGGTTGAAAATTTCCCCGGCTATCCGCAGGGAGTGGACGGTAACCAAATGATGATGGATTTGCGCGAACAGGCAGAGCGTTTCGGCACAGACATTCGTGACGGTGAAATCGTGAAAGTTGACTTCAGCGCACGTCCCTATAAGGCATGGGATGACAGCAACCGCGAACTGGAAGCCGACACGGTGATTATTGCAACAGGTGCCTCGGCCAAATACCTGGGACTTGACGACGAGCGCAAATACAACGGCATGGGTGTCTCAGCCTGCGCTACCTGCGACGGATTCTTCTATCGCAAGAAGACCGTAGCTGTTGTTGGCGGTGGCGACACAGCCTGCGAGGATGCGCTCTATCTGAGCGGACTGTGCAAGAAGGTCTACCTCATCGTGCGCAAGCCGTTCCTGCGCGCATCGAAGGTGATGCAGCAGCGCGTCATGGATCGCGAAAACATTGAGATCCTGTTTGAGCACAACACGCTGGGACTCTTCGGTGAGAATGGCGTAGAAGGGGCTCACCTCGTAAGGCGCAAAGGCGAACCAGACGAAACGCTGGTTGACATTGCCATCGACGGATTCTTCCTCGCCATCGGTCATAAACCCAACACCGATATATTCAAGGAATGGTTAGAGACCGACGAGGTGGGTTATCTGAAGAAGATAAACGGCACGCCTCGCACCCAACTGCCCGGTATCTTCGTGGCAGGCGACTGCGCCGACCCCACCTATCGTCAGGCTATTTCGGCTGCAGGAACCGGTTGTCAGGCAGCCATCGAGGCCGAACGTTTCCTTTTGGAACAATAAAAGCAGCACAGAAAAAGAAATGGAGTAGGCAGAACGTCTACTCCATTTCTTTTTATCCTATCGTGATTTTCCTCACTTCGCAGTTTACCATTCTCTCTACCTGTTTCATTGTAATGCCAAAATGCACCGCCTGAATAGCCTTGTTTATAATGCCATGACCTACCGCCGCAACAGTCTGATCGGGATATGCCTCGGCTATGAATGAGAGAAAATGGCGTGCGCGTTCTTTCAGTTTCTCAAGTGTTTCAATATCATCGGGCCACACTTCATTTTTCAGTTCCGGGATGTAACGCCCCGTGAAGCTTCCCCAGTCGCGTTCGCGCAACAACGGAGTTGTGATGAATGGCTTGCCATGCGGTTCAGCCAGTAAACGGCAAGTGTCAATCGAACGCTTCAAGTCGCTCGCCACAAAGGCATCGATTGCCATGTCTTTCAGTTGCTCTGCCAGTGCCTCTGCCTGGCGAATGCCCTCGGCAGTCAGTTCACCTTGCGTCTGTCCTTGCATCACCTGCCGAACGTTATCTACAGTTTCTCCATGTCTGATCAAAAGTAGTGTCGTCATAAAACAATGTTAAAATGAAACACTGACAGCCTTGCCGTCATAAGAAACGGACTTACCGCCCTGCATAGGCAGGTTGCCAGCACCCGATTTGTTGTCTACCAGCACGATGCGGAACCGACGTTGCTGCAACATGCCTTTGAACGATCCTTTGCGCTCGTCAATCGTCAGCTGACGGGCGTCGTCGTTCCACTTAAAGCAAATCTCAGAAAAAGCCCCTTTCTCATAGTTGTAGTTGTCGCCTTCGTCCTCGTAGAGCGTGAAGGAAGCATTGGCACCGGGATATACGCGGATTTCCAAATCGTCCCATGCTTTCTCGCTGCTATACTGAACATCAGGGCCAAAAGGCATGATAGAACCCGCCCGGACATACACAGGCAGCTGTGTGATTGGTGTGGGACGCATCAGCTCCCGTCCACCGTCAAAGAGCTCGTTGGTCCAGAAATCATACCATTTTGCTCCTTTTGGCAAATAGACTTTCACAGGCGCAGCAGCTTTCTTCAGTTCGGGATAGATTTCATGACCGCGCTTATGATTGTCTTTCCAAGTGTAGAGGGGATCGGTGACGGGCTTCACCAGGAAAGCATGGCCGAACATATAGGTGTCGTTCAGGCGACTTGCCCGCTTGTCGTTGCTGAAATCCATCACCAACGGGCGCATCATGGTGCCGCTGTGCTGAACAACATTGCCTGCCATCGAATAGATATACGGCAACAAGCGATAGCGCAGATGGATGGCATCGACCATAGCATCATAGGCCCAGTCGCCTTTCTTGCCGAACTCGTAAAGCTCGCTGACCATAGGCGAAGAGCAGTGGTTGCGCATGAGCGGCATGAAGGTACCCCATTGCATCCAGCGTGTCTGCAGTTCCTGCACAGCCGGATTCTTCGGATTCTGTTCGTAGTCCCAGTAGAAGAAGCCGCCCAAGTCGGTGTTCCAGAAAGGAATGCCGCACAGCGTATAGTTCAGTCCAGAGGGAATCTGATTCTTCATTTCCTCCCACGAAGCCTTCACGTCGCCACTCCATGAGAACGTGCCATAGTGTTGCAGGCCAAACGAGCCGCTGCGCGTCATCTGCACACTGCGCTTTGTGTTGCCCTTTGTGGCACGCTGATGCTCATAAATACCGCGATTGGTCATCAGCGGGAACGCATTTTTCACCGACAACCACGAGCCGTCGTGCGTCTGATGCTCATCGGTAGCCGCCGTTTCGTCGAAATGGTCGGGCTCTGTAGAGTCGGTCCACCAGGCATCGAATCCCATCTTATAGAGATTAGAGAGGTATTTCCAATAGATGTCACGCGCCTTGGGATTGAAGGGGTCGTAGGGCAGCACCCCTTTGTTGCGTGGCCATGTGTCGAACGGCAACAGACCGCCTATCTTTTGCAGTTCCTTGTAAGGCTGTGTCCACGAGCCAAAGCTGGCCCAAATAGAGATCATGAGATGCGCATTGTGCTGATGCACATAGTCGACCATCTCGCCCGGACTCTTCAGTCGTGGCTCCAGTCCTTTGGCCTTATATTCGGCTGCGAGCTTCTTCAGGTCGTCGGGCAGATATTTCTCCCAAGCCAGGTCGCCCACCTTATTTATATAATAAGGGTTCTCGAAACGCATGGCATTCCAGTTCGAGTCACATCCCCAGTACTGCCAGTCCTGCACGATGCCGTCGAGCGGAATCTGCAATGCGCGATACTTGTCGAGCACCTCGGCCAGTTCGTCACTTGTCTTGTAGCGTTCACGGCACTGCCAGTGTCCCATCGTCCACAGGGGGAACATGGTGGCCTCACCCGTCAGCTGACGTATGCAGGCAATGACCCCGTCTTGCGTGCCATCACGATACATGAAATAATAGTCGATGCAGGCGCCCACTTCGCTGCTGAACGACACCGTCTGCCCCTCAGCCTTATTGGCAACCGAACTCTTGAAACGGCTTTTGCCTGCATTGTCCCAGTAGAGACCGTAGCCCTTTTCGCTGGTAAAATATGGGATAGAGATATAAGTATTATGATTCCATATTTCCATCTCGCGTCCGCGCCAGCTCATGGCCTCGTCGCGCAGCTGGCCCAGTCCGAAGACATCTTCTTCACTGTCGAGCTGCCATGACTGGGCAATTCTGAACTTGCCTTCGTCGGCTTTGTTGGTGCGCTTCTCAAGGGTTGGCTCTCCCGATTCGCGGAGCAGCAGCTTTCCTTCACGTGTGGTAAATGTCAGACGGCCTTGTGCGTCAACATCCACTTTCATACAGGCCGACAGTCCGTCTGCGGCCTGTGGTTCCAGAATGACCGAATAGCTTTTCTTCTGCGGAACCATGCCGGCAGGATACTTCATCACCCTGACGATGCCGTCATTATAGAATTCCACACGAACCGTCATGTCGCCCACGGTCTTCTCCTGCACACACGTTTTCTTTGTCTTGGCAGCCCATCCGCTGACGCAGAACAACATCAGGAGGGCAGCAATAAACAATCTGTTTTTCATTGGCTTATTATTTTTTATTGACAATATATTATGACTGCAAAGATATGAATTTAAATGCAAAGAACAAACTTTTCTTTCAGTTTTATAGTGGATTTATCGCTCAAACGAATCTATGTCTCAATAATTTTGTGTATATTTGCATAAACTTTCTGTCAGAGGGACAAAATTGACCTTCAGAGAGAGTCATTCTTGCATAAAAATCACTTAAACACAATAGAACAAATATGAAAATTCTACAGAGTTCTTTCTTTCGCGCACTGACGGCTATAGCTGTTGGTGTACTGCTCATCAAGTATCCCGACAACACCGTGACGGGCATTGTCATTGCCATCGGTGTTTTGTTTCTGTTGTCAGGCTTGGTGTCGCTGCTGTCCTATCTGAATGCCCGTCGCCACATGAGCGACTACAAGATTTTCGATGCCGCAGGCCGTCAGGTTGCAGGACAAGCCCCCGTGTTTCCCATTGTCGGCATTGGCAGCATGATTCTCGGCGGCATACTGGCCGTGATGCCCAACACCTTCATCTCGGCATTGATGTATGTCATTGGCGCAATCCTCATCCTGGGAGCCGTCAATCAGTATTTTGCCATCATCACAGCCCGCCGCTACGGTTCCGTTTCGCTCTGGTACTGGGTTTGCCCTACTCTCATCCTGCTGGTGGGTGCCTACGTCATCATCAAGCCGATGACACCGCTGAGCATGGCCATGCTCATGCTGGGCTATCTCACCTTGTTCTACGGCATTGTCGAGGCCGCCAACACGCTGTTGTTCAATGCCCTGCGCAGCCGCTGGGAAAAGAAGCAGGAGGCCTTTGCGCAGATGGATGAACCTATTGAGGCTGAAGAAGTGGCAAGCGAAATACACAATGACGAGCCCGATGCTTCTTCGGCAGCACCGACGAAGAACACCCCCGCAACGGTAGAGTAGGGGGCAGGCGACAGACTTACACGCCTGTCACGATGCCCTCTATATAGGTCCTCAGAATATGGATGCCGGTCTTGTTGTCCCCTCCCGAGGGAATAATGAGATCGGCAAACTTTTTTGTCGGCTCAATGAACTGTTCGTGCATGGGCTTGAGCACTTTCTCATAGCGGTCGAGCACCATGTCGACCGTGCGGCCACGCTCCACCACGTCGCGCCTGATGTTGCGAATGAGGCGCACGTCGGCATCGGTGTCGACAAAGATTTTCAGGTCCATCATGTCGCGCAGTTTCTTGTAGTGCAGTGTCATGATGCCCTCCAGAATGATGACGGGCTTCGGCTCCACGTGAATGGTCTCAGGCAGACGGTTGGAGAGCACATACGAATAGGTGGGCTGCTCAACCGCCTCACCATTCTTCAGTCGCTTGATGTGCTCCGTCAGCAATTTCCAGTCGAAAGCATCTGGGTGGTCAAAGTTGATGGCTTTGCGCTCCTCGTCGGTCATGCCCGTTGTGTCGTTGTAATACGAGTCGAGCGGCACCACGGCGGCGCAGTGGGGCGGCAGCGCATTGGCAATTTTCTTGACGACGGTGGTCTTGCCCGAACCTGTTCCGCCAGCTATTCCTATGATGGTCATGGTTTTAAGTATTTGAATATCGTTTCGTAATATGCTGTTTTCTTCTCGATGGGCATGGGATAGGCACGCGAACTGCTCGGCATGCGGTAGAGCCGCATGGCTCTCCCTTCAAACAGGAAGGAACTGCATTCGCCCACCTTGGGCTCGGCTATCGAAAAATGCTGACTGCAGAGTGTCGTGGCCAGCTGGCCTGCCGTGACGATGAATTCGCATTGTGGCAACGCACGCAGCATGGCAGCAATGTCGGTCTGTTCCACCACCTGCAAGTCTTTGTCGCTTGCTGTGTTTTTGGTTCTGATGATGCGCGTGCAAGTGTCGAAGAGGGCAATGCCCTTCTCTGCAAGAAAAGCCTTCAGCTCTTCCAGACGATAGTGCCGACCGTCATCGGCTACGAAGTGCTGTTTGTCGCCAAAGAAACTGAGTCCCACGATGCGCCACATGTCGTTGGTAAAGTTGGGGTAGTAGAACTTCATGGACCACCGTTTCGCTGCCGGAGGAAATGTTCCAAGCATCAGCACACGTGCTCCTTCGGGCAGAAAAGGCTCGAAGGGATGCGACTCTATCGCCTGATCCTCGCTCCCGACATTCGCGTTCGTCCGTTGCATCTCCACTCTTTTGCCTTGATTGATGTAAACAATGGGAACCGTTCTTCCTAATTTATCTCTTTCATCAGGTAGACAACCGTGGGCAGGTGGTCGCTATAGCCGTCGAGCCAGGCGCCGCCGGCATGGGTGCGCAAGGTGTTGCCCTTATATTTGCCTTCCTTCTGGAAGAGATAGTCACGACGGAATATTTCGTGCCGACGGAACTTCAGCGTCTTATAGTTACCACCATTTTCTTTATATAGCAGATTTGGGGTCATGACAATCTGGTCGAACAGATTCCAGGCTCCTTGATACATCAGCGTGCCTGTTCCTTTCTTCACCAGTGTGTTATACCACGGATTGTACATGTCGTTCGGTCCCACCTGGGCAATCTCCGCCTTGCAGCGCAGGCCTTCCGTCATGCTCTTGTTGGTCGGGTCGTCGTTCATGTCGCCCATCACAAAAACTTTCACGTTCGGGTCGTCTTTCAGCAGCGAGTCCTTCAGCACACGTACCTGCCTGCCGGCGCACTCGCGATAGTACGACTCTGCGCCGCGGCTGGGCCAGTGGCACACCACCACCGTCACGTGCTCGTTGGCCAACGTACCGCTGACGGTCAGGAAGCCGCGGGTGGCCCGGTCTTTGTCCTTGGGCAGCTCGTAGACGTAAGGCACCAGCTTCACGTTGCGCACCTTGAAGAACTTTGGATTATAGAGCAGAGCGCAGTCCACACCGCGCTTGTCCGGTCCTTCAATATGGCAGAACTGGAAATTGCGTGCCTTCAGCGGAGCCTGGTTGCAGAGGTCTGTCAGACAGCGGCTGTTCTCCACCTCGCTCACCCCGATGAAGGCACAGCCGACGTTGGGCAGGAAATCGGTACCCATCTCAGAGAGAACGCGGGCCATGTTCTTCAGCTTGTGCGAATATTTCAGACTCGTCCAGCGGTTGCGTCCGTCTGGCAGATACTCATAGTCACTTTTGCCCTCATCGTGGCATGTGTCAAACAAGTTCTCCAGATTATAGAATCCGACAGCATAGACATTGTATTTTCTTCCTTGCGACTGCACTGCTACAGTCCCCACAAGGATGAAGAGCAGAAATGTAAAAAGTTTTTTCATAATTGGTTTTAGTTATTAATGCCGCAAAGATACGAAAAAAGAATGTAACAAACGAGCGATTTTGAAGAATTCTTTTACAAGCCATGTATCCTTTTTCGCCAAGTGAACGTAAAAATGCGTGTGACAGGGGAGGATACCCTGATTCACTGTAGTTTTGTCAAGATTATTCATAAAAAAAAGCACCTTCGCCATATCAAACTGAGTTTTAGCATTAGTTGCATGATGATTAAAGTAAGAACTCAGTTTGATATGCCTGCAAACCCACTTTGATTCAATACTAATCTCAGAACGAAGGCCGCTCAAAGCTGTCCGAAAGGAGAAGCCTCATGAAGAGAAACTGTTCTTTTTGCGAAACTAAATTTCGCAACACACTGTAAATCAGCGGTATGCGCAAGTCCTCTCAATACTCGCATATTTGCAAGCGACTTCCAGTTTGGTGAATTCCGTGCGATTCTCAGAGGGGTGTTTGTCAAGAAAATTCATATTTTTTTAAGGAAAGAAATTTCCGTAATTATTTGACCTGCGATTGAAAATTTTTCTCGCGAAAAATTTTGTCGGAAAGATATTATTACAAATTAGTGGCAGCGGAAGCGTTGACCCCCCTGTTGTAAACACTGGCACCATCGCCGACAACATCAAGAATCCTACGACATTCTATAACGTCGACTACAAACCCAGCAACACCACCTACCGCAATATGTGGGATGCGCAGCAGACTGGCACGGACCTATCCTAACCCCTCCTCGCTCGGCTCTGCCGCTTGCTTTAGCGAGAACTTCCATATAACTAAATCGCCATGCCTGATTATCAGGAACTTGCGTTAAATCGGGTTGACGGTGCAAAGTTGGAGCAGTTTATTAAATACTGGTCAATAGTTGCCACATTTTCGTTTGGGGTTGTGCCTTTGGCCATAAAACTGGGCATCCTCGATTCACATCGAAGATGCTCCCTCAAAAAAGTGTGTACTAAAAGCAAACAATAACCTAAAAAACAAATCTAACTATGGAACCTATACGGTCGAAACTCTTTTCGATCTTGTTCACGATGCAAAGATACGACATTCCGTGTAGCAGGCGAAATGAAAACCCCTAAACAGATGGGGAGTTTTCCCTAAAGCTATGGGGGATTTTCCCCCTGACCGAAGAAAAGGAGCGTTTTTTAGTAATTTACCATTACTAAATGAAGCAGAGTGTTTCCTTTTCTACATGAAAAGGAGTTCGAGCGAAGGAATGACGATACGACCACGGTGCAGTTCAATCAGTCCGCGATGCTGCATGTCGTTCAGCACACGACTGACGTTCAGCCTGCTGTCATTGACCTCGATAGCCAGCTGTTCCATCAGGATGCGCAACTCTTTCCAGCCTGCAGGATAACAGGAGTGGTCGACGAAGAAACGGGCTATGCGCTCATAGAGTGATTTAGGGGCAGAACGCCAAGGGCGATGCCCTCGCTGCTGTGACAGCGTGGCCAACAGATTGAGCAGGTTCAGGCGAAACGTCAGGAAATCGTCAAACAGACGCAGCACTTCGTCTTTTGACAGCATGATGAAGCGGCAATCGGTATGCGCACGCACCGATAAGGTGTATCTGAAAGTGAGGCCGAAGAGTGCCTCGGGCTGTATCAGCCAGGGTGCCTGTAGCCGTTCGCACATCTGATAGCTGCGGTCGTCGCTATTGGAAAAGATGTCGAGCGTGCCACTCACGAGGAAGAAGAGTCTGACACAAGGCTCGCCTTCGTCTACGACATGTCTTCCTGCACTGATTTTCTGGAAGTCGAAACGGGTGTTGCCTGCCATCTGCAAGAGCTCGGAACGGCTCATGCCTTGAAACAAAGGGAACTGCAACAGCTGGTCGTAGAATGGGGAAAGTCCATTGCCAGTCAACAAGCCCTGGGTCGTCTTGTTAGTCATTGATTTTCTCTTTCAGCGATGGCGAATACCACACAGCATAGTCGCCCTTGGCATCGGAATAGATGAAATAGGCCATCAGCTCAGGGTGTCGCTCCAGCACTTGCTTGGCTTTCTCCAGACCCAGCACCATGAATGAGGTGGCATAGGCATCAGCGAGTGCGCAGCTCTTAGCCAAAACGGTAGCCGACAGGATGCTGTGCTGCACAGGATAACCCGTCTGCGGGTCGATGGTGTGGGCATATTTGCGCCCACCTTTATAATAGAAGTTGCGATAGTTGCCGCTGGTGGCCATCGATAGGTCGGTGACATTCAGCACCGTCTGCAGCTCCTTGCTCGTCTGCAGACTGTCTTCCACGGGCTTGCTGACACCAACTCGCCAAGGCACCCGGCTGGGACTGATGCCGTTGGTAACCACCTCGCCCCCAATCTCCACCATGTAGTTCTTCACCCCATGCTTCTGCAACAACCGGGCCACGCAGTCAGAGCCATAGCCCTTGGCAATGGCACTGAAGTCGAGCATCGTGCGCTCGTCTTTCTTGTGCAACACCTGTTGTTGCTCGTCGAGCTGCAACTGCTTCATGTCCACAAACTCAAGCAAACTGTCAACTTGATGGGCCGAAGGCATCTCTTCGTGCTTGAAGCCAAAGCCCCACACGTTGACCAACGGTGCAACGGTGATGTCGAAGGCACCGTCGGTGTCGGCATTCACCTGAGTGGCCAGCCGATACACCTCAAGGAACATGCTGTTCAGTTTGGGAGTCTCGCCACGATTAATCTTGCTGACGGTCGACTCCTGGTTGAACATGGAGAACTCCTGATCCACCTGCTGTAGTTCGGCTTCAATCTCCTGCTGCAAGTCTGTGTCAAACTGGTAAGTCACATTGTAGAACGTGCCGAACACCACGCCGTGGTTCTTCTGGTAGGGCATGGAGTGCTGTTGGCGCACAATATAGAACGTGCCAAGAACCAGAAACAACAAAAAAGGTATTTGCCACCAAAGTTTCTTCTTCTGGCTTTTGCTCAGAGAATCATTGTCTTTTGCCATCATTTTTAGTTTTTGTCTTATATATCAAATGAGATATAGAAGCTATAGCCCAGCGCGGAACTGTCTTGCTTGCCATAGCCAGGCACATACCAAGTCTTTTCCATGATACCGTCATTGTGTGAAAGACGGAAGCGATAGCGGCCACTCCACCCCAGATGTATCGGACCGACGATCTTGGCATCAAGACCGAACAGCACTTCGCCCCATTGCATGGTGCAAGGCTCTCCGCTGATGTTGTAAGGCTCCTCGTATTTCCAGACAGGATCTTTCAAGAGAGGGTGACTGATGTCTACCTTATAATGGGTGAAGCCATAACGAATGCCCAGAAAGACGCGATTGCCCGTGTGCTTCTTGTTCATGATGTTCACATCGGCACCCACTCGGAAATAGGGCGCACGGGTCTTATAGGTGATACTGGTCACGGCATCGTTCGCATGATTGGCTATGCCGTAGCCCAACTCGACGATAGGAAAGTACTGGTCGTGCAGGTTCAGTCGCAAGGCACCTTCTATCTGTCCGTGAGAACCCAGCATCTTCTCTGCGAAGCCGGCCATGTCGAACGACACCGCAAAGCCTCGGAACAAGGGGATGGAGTCGCGCTCATAGCCTAAGCGCAACTGTGCTTTTGTCTCCACACAGCTCAGCAAGAGCAATAGGAAACTAATCGCGATCCTTGAAATAAATGAGGAAATGTGGACTGTTTGAGACATAGTCTACTCGGGATTTTAATAGGACAATGCTGTCAATTCCGTATGTGGTGTGGTTCAGCGACGTGATGTTATGAAAATAGGTCAGGCCACAGTCTACCGACTCAAAATGGGGAATGTTCTCCTTTCCTATCCTAACCGTGTCGGTCACGGGCAGCTTCTTCGTCTTGAAAAACAGTACGTCGACGTCTTGCGTAAATGACATGGGCAACTTGAATGTCGACTGGTTGATGCCCTGGTTCAGCAAAATGGTGTCGCTGCCATCTTTGCGATGCGAGGTGATGGTAAGTGTGTCTTTCAGAATCTCGTCCAGGTTGTAGACCGATAGCACCGTGTTTTCAACGGGACAGTCGATGGAAGAACAGGCCACCAGCGACGAAAGGAACATGAGCACTGCCACACAACCCAGCACAGTCCTGCACACAATCGACTTCCCTCTGTTTTGCTGAGTCATCATCATATCATTTTTTCTACCTGATAGTCATTGCGGTTGGTAGACGAGCGACTGACCAAGTCGGCAATAAAGCCCGTCAGGAACAGCTGCGTGCCAATGATCATCATGGTCAGCGCTATATAGAAATAAGGTGAATTGGTTACCAGCCGCTGTGGTATTCCGTTGGCCAGGCACCATAGTTTGTCGGCACCTATCACAAAGGCGGCAATAAAACCAATGATGAACATCAATGTTCCCAGGAAGCCAAAGACATGCATGGGCTTCTTGCCAAAGGTGCTTAGGAACCAAAGTGTGATCAAGTCCAGATAACCATTGACAAAGCGGTTCCACCCCATGAACTTCGACTCGCCGTACTTCCGGGCCTGATGGTGAACCACTTTCTCGCCAATCTTGTCGAAGCCTGCATTCTTGGCCAGATAGGGTATGTAGCGATGCATCTCGCCATACACCTCGATGTTCTTCACCACATCGTTCTTGTAGGCTTTCAGACCACAGTTGAAGTCATGCAGATTCTTGATGCCGCTCACCTTTCGGGCTGTGGCGTTGAAGAGCTTCGTGGGCAGTGTCTTTGAGATAGGGTCGTAGCGTTTCTGCTTGTAGCCGCTCACCAGGTCATAGCCTTCTTCTGTTATCATGCGATACAGCTCGGGAATCTCGTCGGGCGAGTCCTGCAAGTCGGCATCCATCGTGATGACCACGTCGCCCTTTGCCTGCTCAAAGCCGCAGTAGAGCGCAGGGCTCTTGCCGTAATTGCGACGGAACTTGATTCCGTGCACGTGCTCCGACTGTTCCTTCAGTTCACAGATGATGGGCCACGACTTGTCGGTCGAGCCATCGCTGATGAAGATCACCTCGTAGGTGTAGTGATGCTCGTCCATCACTTTTTCTATCCACTTGTACAGTTCTACAATCGACTCTTCTTCATTATAGAGAGGTATGACTACAGATATATCCATTTCTTGCTAACTAAATTTCATTGTTTACCGATTTTCACGCTCGTCTTCAGGAGTGCCGCAATGGGCATGCCGAGAATGATGCCAAAGGTGATGTTGGTCGTCAGACCGTGCAACGCGAAGTCAATCGGACTGATACGTCGGAATTCGTCCATCATCTGGCCGGCCATGTCGCCCATGCCATATTGTGCCATCATGTCATTGAACTCAGGCATCTCCATCGTGCGTTCTATCACAGAGAAAACGTAGCCATGATCCAGATAGGCAAAATAAATGTACTGAGCCAGCGCAAACAGCAGTCCGGCATAGAAGAACGACAGAATGACGTATGCCCATGCTCGCATGAACGAGATGATTCCCTCACGGCCATAGTCGCGAAAATTCTGTAGGCGCTTGGCTATAAAAAAAAGCGAGGCAACCGCCAGAAAAAGCGCGGCAAGACCTAACGGCTGGTGGGAAAGCCCACCCACATAGCAGGCAAAGCTGCCTATCCAGAACAGCGACAGCATTGCACCGTCTACACGGGCAAAAGCCTTCAGTTGTATATATTCATCAGGAGTCATCAATTCAGCTTTACATTTAAAAAAACGATGCAAAATTACTCATTTTCTGCCATATAAGGCTCCTGTAGCTACAAAAATAAGTTAAAAAGGGCATTTTTATTGATACTTCATTCGTAATTCTTAATTTAAAATACTACCTTTGCACCCGCAAACAACAAAACATGGGCAAGTCCTGTACGGCCAGCTCCCTCGGAATCCTCCAGGACGGGAACGTAGCAAAGGTACTTGGTTGTAGCGGCGCGATACAGACAGCTTGCCCACCCGCCTCTTTAGCTCAGTTGGCCAGAGCACGTGATTTGTAATCTCGGGGTCGTTGGTTCGAATCCGACAAGAGGCTCAAAGACAGTAGCAACCAAGCTGCTGTCTTTTTTTGGTGTCTTCAGAGAATTAAAATGATTTACGTTAATCTTCTAAAAAGAAGGCTGATTACCAATCTTTTTACTTAACTTTGCAACCTCAAAACTATACTACTTTATTTGAACCGATATTAATAAAAACTAATTATTACGACAATGGTTACAAGAAAGATTGCTTTGTTGTTTCTTTCCTTGTTCTCACTCACAGGAGTGTGGGCTGACGACTGGAAAGATGTGACGTCGGTATTCATTCAGAATCCTGGGTTTGATGGTAACAGCACTAAGGGATGGACGTGGGCGAGCAATGCCGCCTCGCAGACGGTGCGTGCGGAGTGCATGGAGTTCTGGCAGGGCTCGTTCAACATCTGGCAGGAACTGACGGGACTGCCTGAGGGGCGCTACAGACTGAGCGTGCAGTCATACTATCGTCCGGGCAATAACAATGACAGCTATGCACGCTATCTTCAGGGCAATTATGACAACGACATGACGACCTATCTTTATGCCGCGGATGCAAAGACAAAGATTGTGAACGTTTATTCATACGAACTGCCCTACTGGGTGGACGGCTGCTGGACCTACGGTAACTACTGGACAGGGGAAGACGTTCACTATTTCCCTAACACGATGGAGAGTGCGGCAGCTGCCTTTGCCGAAGGAGGCTACCTGAATGAACTGGAGTTCTATGCATCAGGCTCTGTGACCATTGGACTTTTCAACGAAATGTGGCGGCAGGACAACTGGTGTATCTTCGATAATTTCAAGTTGGAGTATAGCGGCGAAATCGTTCAGGTGCAGTCGATTGCGCTCAGCACAGAGCACAGCGAGATTGTGGTGGGCGAGACGGTGCAGTGTCAGGCCACGGTGTTGCCTGAAAATGCACTGAACAGAAACTTGGAGTGGAGTTCCAGCCGTCCGTCTGTTGCTACGGTCGACGACGCAGGCAGAATCACGGGTCTGTCTGTTGGCACGGCTGTGATTACGGCCAAGTCGACCGACGGTTCGAACCGTTCTGCCACGCTGACGATACGAGTGGTGCGTAATGAGGTGAAGCCTGGCTCGATTGTCATTAACGAAATCATGGCATCGAACGTCGACGAGTTTGTAAGTCCCGCATTCAACTTTGACGGTTGGATGGAACTTTACAACCCTACCGACCAGAAAGTTGTGCTGGCCGGTCTCTATCTGAGCGACGATGCCAACAATCTGAAAAACTGGAAGTTGCCCGTATCTGTGCCGTCGATACCCGCCAAGGGATTTGCCCTCTTGTGGTTCGACAGTCATAGCATTGCCGCACAGAATGCGCCGTTCAAGCTCGATGTGGACGGAGGCTTCGTCTATCTCAGCGATGCCGACGACAACCTGCTTGTCAGTCAGGCCTATCCGTCGTCGATGGAGCGTGTTAGCTATGCGCGTACAACCGATGGGGGAGAGACGTGGGGAATGACATCTGTACCCACCCCCGGCGCATCGAATGCCACGGCAGTCTTTGCCACTCAGCAGTTGGCGGCCCCTGTGGTAGACCTGCCTTCGCAGCTTTTCACTGGCCGGCTGTCGGTCAATGTCGCGATTCCCGCAGGATGCACGTTGCGCTATACCACCGATGGCTCGCTGCCAACCGAGAAGAGCTTGCGAAGCACCACGGGCCAGTTTACGGTTCGGAGCACCGCTTGCTATCGTTTCCGCCTGTTTGCCGACGGCATGCTGCCTTCGCGTGTCACTACGCGTTCTTATATATATAAAGATCGCGACTACTATCTGCCAGTCGTCTCTGTCGTAGGCGACGAGCGTTTCCTTTACGGCGACTCGCTGGGCGTGCTGGTGAGGGGTGTCAACGGTCGTCCGGGCAACGGACAGTCTTCGCCCTGCAACTGGAACATGGACTGGGAGCGCCCCGTCAACTTCTCCTATCTGGACGAAGAGGGCGAGATGGTGCTCAATCAGGACGTGAACCTCGAGATGTGCGGTGGATGGAGCCGTGCGTGGTTGCCGCATTCATTCAAACTGAAGGGCAACAAAGAGATGGGTGGTGACAAGAACCTGCCTTACCCCTTCTTCAGTCAGAAACCCTACATTCGCAACCGTACCTTACAGATTCGCAACGGCGGCAACGAGAACAATTCGGGCCGTTTCAAGGATGCGGCCATCGGCTATATCATGCAGACTTCGGGTGTCGATGTCGATGTGCAGAGCTATCAGCCTGTGCATGAGTTCGTCAACGGCGAGTACATCGGTCTGCTGAATGTGCGCGAACCCAACAACAAGCACTACGCATACGCCAACTATGGCTTCGACGACGATGAGATTGACCTGTTTGAGATCAACCCCGACTCTGGCTACGTGCAGAAGTGCGGAACGGCAGATGTCTTCGAAGAGCTGGTCAGCCTGTCGGCTGCGGCTGCCAACAGCGAGACCTATGCCGAGCTGTGCCGTCGTATCAACATGGACGAATACATCAACTATATGGCTGCTGAGTTCTATCTGGGCAGCACCGACTGGCCACAGAACAACGTCAAGGGCTTCACGCTGAAGGACGGTGGACAGTGGCGCTTCGTGTTCTTCGATGTCGACTTTGCCTTTAGCACCAGCAACCCGTTCAACGACTTCATGAACAAGGAATGGTATCTCTTCGACGAGCTTTATCCAGCTGGGCAAGAGCGTATCTACGCGCAGATAAAGTTTGTAACCCTGTTCAAGAATCTGCTGAAGAACGCACAGTTCCGTCGTCGGTTCATCGATGCCTTCTGTCTCATGGGTGGCAGTGTGTTCGAAGCCAACCGTGCCGCCGAAATTATTGACCAACTTGCTGACAGGGTGAAGCCTGCTTTGCAGATGGAAGGATTCAATCTGAACGGCAAGGCCAGCGAGATGAAGAACCAGTTCAGAGGTCGTCTGGCTACTGCCACCAGCTATCTGCGCAACTATTCGGGCATGAGCCTGAGCGGAAAGACGGCCCAGCGCGTCACGCTTGCAAGCGATGCCGAGGGTGCTCAGTTGCTCATCAACGACCAGCAGGTGCCTACGGGCAAGTTCAATGGCAATCTCTTTGCACCCGTCAAGCTGAAGGCTGTTGCTCCCGCAGGCTATGCCTTCCAGGGATGGCTACAAGGCACGGGTACCAATACGGTGGTGCTGAAGAACAAGGGAGAGTCGTGGCTGTATTACGATCAGGGCTCGCTCGACGGCAAGAACTGGACTTCGCCTACCTACAGCACGACAAGTTGGAAGCAGGGCAAGGCCCCGTTGGGCTTCAGCAATCAGGAGACGATGGGTACGACACTGAACTACGGTTCGGATGCTAACAACAAGCGGCCTACCTATTATTTCCGCACTTCGGTCAGTCTGACAGATGAGCCAGCCAGCAGCGACGTGTTCACTTTCGACTATTACATTGACGACGGTCTGGTGGTCTATGTCAACGGCATCGAAGCCGGACGGTTCAACATGCCTTCGGGTACCATCAGCTACAACACGTTCGCTTCGACCTATGCCGATCAGTTCCCGACGGGTACGCTCACACTTCCTGCCAGTCTGTTCCATAAAGGCTCGAATGTGATTGCAGTCGAGGTACACAACAATGCAGCCAACAGCACGGATATTATTTTCGATGCGTCTATCAATGCTCAGATGGCAGGCAGTGCAGAGCCTACCTATTATTCGACAGAGCAAGAAATCACTTTGCCCAGTGGCACGGTCAGCCTTACGGCCAGCTATCGTCAGCTGTCGCAGCAGGAGTTGGCAGAAGAGGGTGTAACGCCTGTGCGCATCAATGAGGTGAGCGGTTCTAACAACAGTCTGGTCAACGAGTACGGCAAGAAGAGCGACTGGGTGGAGCTCTATAACACGACCAACGAGCCTGTCGACGTAGAAGGCATGTATCTGACCGACAATCTGGATAAGCCGGAGAAATATAGAATCACGAAAGGCAACACGCAGGCCAATACCATTATTCCGGCTCACGGCTTCCTGCTCGTGTGGTGCGACAAGCTTGAGACGACAGCCCAGGCACTGCATGCCTCGTTCAAGGTGTCGGGCGATGGCGGTGTGCTCGCGCTGACGGCTGCCGACAAGTCTTGGCGCGACGAACTGTACTATACGGCTCACGATGCCACTTCAACCGTAGGCCGTTATCCCGACGGTGGGGCAGAGGTCTATGCCTTGAATGTGCCTACAATTGCAGGTGCCAACTTGCTGACGAGCTACATGACGAAGATCGACCAGGAGGAGCAGAAGGAAGCTTCTGGCATTTCGGCTCCCGTCATTGCCTCGTCCAATGGTTTCCGCATCAGCTACGGTGCTCATCAGCTGATTGTCAAGGGTGAGGATGTGGAGTCGGCACAGGTGGAAATCTTCACAACCGACGGTCGCTTGGTTGAGCGTTTGTCAGTCGCCCTTCATCACGGCACGACCCGCATTCAGGTCGACCACCTGCCTACAGGCTTCTATGTGGCAAGGGCCACCGATGTCGAAGGCAACCGGATTGGTTGTAAGTTCATGAAATAACCTTCATGTTTGTTCATAAGTAACGGTGAAGAAATAAGTTGGGACAAATTCATTTGATAATTGTCCCAAGTTATTTTTTAATCATTACTAAAAAGAATCATGTCGTGCTTGAATTTCAAATCAAGCACGACATGATTTTTTTTAGAGACGTCACATTGCGGCGTCTTTACTGTTTCATTTATTGAGCGTAGGTGATGGTCATGGTCTTCACGCGAAGTTGCACACCACCTTTGGCCTCGGTATGGTCGTTGATGATGGTGAACTTGTTGCCGCTGACCGTGGCCGTGAGCAGACTGTTGCCTACATAGTCGGTGCCATTGTATGAGTCGCACTCCATCACCACCTTTGCGACAGGCTTGCTACCGTTGATGTCGATGGTGTTCTTGGCATAGACGCGCACACCCTTTGTGGCTGTGTAGAACATCGGAGAATTAGAGGTGTTCTCGCCATTGCCGAACTCGATGGTGGTGCCGTCGGCCAGTGTGACGGTCGAGGGAGCCGTTGCGTTGTTCCAGCCCTGATTGTTGAAGTCTACTGTCACGCTGTTGGTTGAGGCCGTGGCCTTGGTGTTGACGAGCGTAACGGTGGTTCCGCTGACCGTCTTTGTCACGTCGCCACCTGCAACAGGTTCTGGTTCTTCGCTGCCGCTGCCTGCCGTCAGTGAGACAAGGTATGCTTTGTTCTGCACGGTCTCAGGCGTGTTACCCTTGTAGTTGACCACCTTGCCGCAGATGACCACCTCGTCGCCTACATTCAGCAGCGCACCGCTTGTGTACTTCTGGTTGCCGATGTAGAGCACGCGGTAGCAGTAGAACTCGTTGTTGGTCGTTGCATCGTCGGAGATGTAGAAGGTGGCATTGCCGTAGTTGTCTGCCACATAGTTGAACTTGATGGTCGACACCTTGCCCTTGATGTAGACTTCCTTGTCAGACTCCTTGTCGGCCCCCAGTGCAGTGGTGTAGTTGAGGGCAGCCAGCACGTTGAAGGGATCAGCCTGTGTGCCAGAACCCTTAGGCTCGCCCTCGGTCGGTTCGGGTGTCGGCGTGTCTTGACTGGCAGTGGTGCCATTGAGCGAATAGAGATAGGCTTTGTTCTGCACGGTCTCAGGCGTGTTACCCTTGAAGTTGACCACCTTGCCGCAGATGATGACCTCGTCGCCGGCTTTGACCTGTGTGTTGCCGGCGGCAAACTTCTTGTTGCCGAGATACATGATGCGGAAGGCATAGAACTCGTTGCTGGTGGTTCCGTCATCGGAGATGTAGAACGTGCCGTTGCCATACTGGGTAGAGAACTCTTCCTTGATTTGCGAAATCTTGCCCTTCACATAGATGTCCTTGGGCGACTCAGTATCGGCTCCCAGTGTGTTGATGTACTTCAGCACGGCAGCCACGTTGTAGGGTGAAGCCAGTGTGCCTTCGCCTGTAGGATCAGCCGATGGTGTCGACGGCTCGACGGCACCGCCACGGTTCTTTCCGTTCAGCTCATAGACGAAGCCCTTGTTCTGCACCGTCTCGATTGTTCCGTTGTAGTTGGTGATTTTAGCGCAGAGCACCACCACGTCGCCGGGCTTCACTTGCTCGTCGTCCTTGGTAAACTTCTGATTGCCCAGATAGTAGACGCGATAGGCATAGAATCTGTTGGCGGCTGTCCCGTCGTCAGAGATGTAGAATGTGCCGCTGCCGTATTGTGTGGTAAACTCTTCCTTGATGGATACCACGGTGCCTTTCACGTAAACGTAGTCGGTCGATTCCTCGCCGGGAGCCAGTTTGTTGCCATAATTCAGGGCGGCCACGGCATTGAATGGATTGGCGAGCGTGCCTTCGCCTGTAGCACCCTCCAACTGGCCTGAGCCAGGAATGTTCTTTCCAGTCCCCGGAATGTCATAAGGACTTGGCACATCCTCGCATGCAGTAAATGTGATGGCGGTTAGTGCCAGAAACATCAGGTTTTTGAACAGTTTTTTCATATCGTTTTTGTTTTTAGTTTTTCTCATTAGTTGTTACTCTCAATTCTCAATGATCTGAATGTCGCTTTCCTTCCTGATCAGAATCTGCCATGTGTCGTTATAGCGCGTGGCAATGCCGGTGATGTTGCATTTCACGGGCTTCTTGTTCACATAGTCGTAAGGAATCTTCTTGGCTGCAAACTTGGCATACGTGCTGGTTCGCACCACCACTTTCGACTCAGAGTATTCGTAAAGCGCACGATTGACGCAGCCACCCACTACGGTGACGGTGCGGTCGACGGTGGAGTCGGGTGCAAACGTACCCGTTCCGCCGGGCGGAATGAACGACACGTTCTTCAGCGTGACCAGCTTGGCGCAGTGCTCATTCTTGTCCATGTTTACATCGAAGTCGATGGGTTTGATGGCATTGGGATCGAGACTGCCCGTGTACTTGTAGTGCTGCTGGAACAGGTCTTTGTTCATGCGGCCTATGCTCGTGCCGTTGTAGGGCTGTCCGATCTCCGGCTGCTGACGGTAGCCGCCTATGTAGAGGTCTTTGAGCGCAATGACAATCTCCTGCCCCTCAGCCAGGAATCCGTGCATGCCGCTCTGGTTGACGGCCACGATGATGGCTCCCGTCTCGTCTTGCAGCATGAACTGCTTGTAGATGTTGCTGCCGATGTCGTTGCCGGTGACGCGCCCTTTGATCTTGATGTCCTTGTCTATTTTCGCGTTCTTGTCGGTACTCTCAAACACGTTAGGATAGTCGGCTTTCAGCTGGGCGATGGTGATGATGTTCTCGTCGTTGATGCTGTTGTTGCCGTATGGAGTGGTCTGTGGTGCATCCCAGTCTTTCTGGCAGGCCGTCAGAGCCGTGACGGCTGCAACGATACTGCATCCCAGTAGTAATCTCTTTATGTTCTTGGTAATCATAATCGTCAGTTTGCAATTTTTAGAATTGATAGTTAATCATCAGCATGCCGTTGATGCCGTTGGCATAGAACTTGTAGGGGTTGTTCTGGAACGAGTAGGTGCGTATCGACTCGCCGTTCTCGTCGACATCGGTACGACTCTGCTCGCGTCCGCCCGTTACAATCTTGCGGTTGTTCAGAATGTTGGTCAGCATGAGGTTGACACTCAGCCGACGGCCTTTCTTCAGGAAGAACGACTTGCCTATCGAAGCATCGAGCATGAAGCCGCCCTTGCCCTTGGCCTGTTCGGGATAGGAAGCCTGAATCTCGTTGCCGTCGTTGTCGTAGGCAGTGCTCTTGATGTGGCTCTCATAGCGCGTGACAGGTGTGTAGTAGAGATAGATGCGGTCGTAGTAGTTGCCAATCAGGTCGATGAACCATCCTTTGGTGTGGAAGCTCAGGTCCAGACTTCCGGCGGTCAGCGGGGTGCATCCCTCGCGCATCCCTTGGTTGTGGCAGCGGTCGTTGTAGGTGATGCCGTCTTCGGAGAGCATGTAGGACACGTTGGCATTGTTCACGTAGAGCGCATCGCTGATGGTGCCAAGAGCCTTGAGGTTCAGCCATTCGGCGAGCGTGAAGTCCATGCCCAGTTCCACACCGTAGTATTCCTTCTCGATGCCCGACAGCGCAACGTAGGTGAAAGAGCGGCGGTCGTCCATGTAGTACATGCTCTGCTCTGTCACGTCGTACAGGTGACTGTAGTAGGCATTGAGGTTGGCCTTCAGCCATGAGTTCTGCAGCCGATAGCCGAGTTCGGCAGAGAAAATCTTCTCGTGCGTCAGGTCTTTCACGAAGTCGTTGTTGATTTGTGCTGCCAGGAAGGCGGTGCGTGCAGTGGGGGCTTTCATCTCGTAGCCCATGCCGATGAGCAAGGCATTGCCGTGTCCCAGGTCGAGCTGTGCGCCGGCCTTTGCGCCTCCGTCAAGGAACTTGGCAGTGCCGCTCTTGCCGTAAGAGTTGTTGGGTGCCAGACCGTTGCGCATCTTGCCTTCGCGCTGCATGGTGACGCCGCCCAGCCGACCGTTGACAAAGATGTGTGCTCCCTCAATGTTGGTGGAAACGCCCGTCCACACCTGTGCCTTGTTGACAAAGATGTTATAGTCGTAGCCGAAGCGGTCGCCCTTGGCAATCGACTTGTCGGTGGCATTCAGGTCATACTGAGCCTCCGTAGAGTTCTCGCCGTAGTTCTTGATAACGTAGGTGTTGATGTTGTGGAACGTGGTAGCCCCCAGCAGGTCGTCCATCGTCTGGTAGTGCATGCCCTTGTTGGTCGACAGCTGCAGTCCGGCATAGAGCGTGGTGTATTTGGAGAGCGTCTTTTGCAGATTCGATGCCAGGCTGATGGACAGCTGGTCGTCGTGGTAGCGTTGTAGGTAGTACATGGCATCGCCCCCTTGCTGCGACACCATGCGGTTGGCATAGTACAGGCGGTCCCAGTTGATTTGTCGGTTCTCCTTCGATGCGCTCAGATAGTCGTAGGCCGTCTGCCAGTTGCTCATGGCCATTTCGTTGCGGTCGCCGTCGAAAGGCTCGTAGACGTCGAAGAAAGAGCTGGGCATGTTGGAGTAGTAGTCGGGTGCCGGGTTTGAAGAGTTGTTGTAGTTCAGTCGGCTGGAGCTGAACTTGGCATACTTGCCGAGTACGCTGGTGACGAGCTTCGAGCCTTCGTCGATTGTCCAGTCCCACGTGAGCAGGGCAGAGGGGGCAAAGTCTCTCACGATGCGCGAGTTGCGCTTCTTGCCGTCCTGATAGCCCCACACAGGGTTGTACTGATTGTTGTTGGCAATCCAGTACATCTCGTCGGTCGAGGCCGTCTGCGAGCCTCGCTCTGTGGGGTTGCCCCATGTGACGAGCGAGAGCGAATGGCGGTCGCTCAGAATCTTCTCGATGCCGAGGAAGTAGCTCAGTGAGTTGTATGAGGTGCCTTCTACGAATCCGGTGCCGTTGCCCCACCGATAGGTCAGACTGCCTGTGAATGCCCATCCTTTCTTCGTGACACCCGAGTTGAAGGTGTACATGGCGCGTGTGTTATAGTTGCGGTTGGCTCCGGCAAGCGACACGCGGTGGCCTGTGGCAAAACTCGACGGGCGGAAGTTGTAGTTGCTGGCACCGCCCATGCCCGACATGGTGTAGTTGGTGTCCTCGAAGGGCAGCGACGCCTCTTTGGCACGTGTCTGGTTGTTCAGACCGCCAACGAACGAGTAGCGGAACTCGCCGCGCTCAGCATCGTTCACTGGGTTGCCGTTGATGTAGATGTCGTTGTACTTCGAGTTGAATGCGCGATACTTGAATCTGGCTGCACTGAACCGGTAGCCCACTTCATTGGCATACACATTGCGATTCGACGAGATGACGGTAATGTTCTGGCTCGCATCGTCGTTTTCGTCCAACTGTGCTTCGGTGAAGGTGTATGCCTGTTCGTCTTGCATGTCAATAGCCACAGAATCGACTTCTTGTGCTAATGCAGCCGGCGAAAGGCTGAGTGCCAACACCACAAGTTTCAGTTTTTTTCTCATAGGTGTAGTTTTTTTTCGGTGAATATTATATATTATGGATGCAAATATATATAATTTTTTTGAAATTAGTATGAAATGTAGAAAAAAAGTAAAAAAAATTATGTTCAAGCAGCATCTTTACAATAGATGTCTGTGTCGATGCGGCGCTTGCGTTTTGTCAAAATAATTCATAGAAAAAAGCACCTTCTGAAAGTTGCATTCTGGAAGCGGAGACATGCCAGTCCTCACACCATGCCACAGCCCTCGTTTTGAGATTGATATTGAATCAAAGTGGGTTTACAGTCAAATCAAACTGAGTTCTAACTTCCGTTACGTCCTGTTCTAAGTCATAACTCAGTTTGATATGGTTGTAAACCCACCATGATTCAATACTAATCACAGCGCGAAGGCCGTCGCCTCTCTCTCAGAACAGTTCGAAAGACGAATCTTTATGAGACTAAAATTGTTCTTTTTGTGAAGTAAAATTTCGCAACGCGCTGACAGTCAGTTGTATACATAACCCCTTTCAATACTCGCATATTTGCAGGCGACTTTCAGTTTGGTGAATTCCATGCGATTCTCAGAGGGGTCATTGTAAAGAAAATTCATATTTTCGATGGGTGACTCTACACCAAGCGTAAGGCTGCCAAGATAAAAAAACACATCTTCGCCCATTTTTCGCATATTTTCCACCCTAAACGATATGATTTTGAAATAAAAGTTGTACCCTTGCACCTGCCGAGACATCACCGCGATGTTCTCGGCGTTTTCCGTATTTGTCTCACGTATCGCCAGAGAGCGAAAGAAAAAGTATAATAAACAAAACAAGTAATAATAACAAAACAATTATGAAAGCAACAAAAAGATTTCTATTGACGCTCGCCGCCATACTCAGCATGACGGGCGCATGGGCAGAGGACGCGGACGACAATGTGGCCGTGACCAAGACTGCCAACACCAACGAATGGACACTGACGATGCCCGCCAGCGACGTGGAGCTGCAGGTGGAGTACTACGAGAACCTGAACAGCACCGACGACCTCACGGCCCTGGTGACTAACTTCGCAGGCAAGGCCGCCTCGGTGGCCCACCCCCGCTCGTTCACCGCCGACGTGCCATCGACCATCTGCCAGCCCACGGCGAAGGGCCTCTACATCCAGAACGGCAAGAAGGTGATGGTGAAATAGGCCCTCTCCTCTCAGAAAACAAGAATGAAACAATTAAAAAATCAACAGAACGATGAAAAGGATGGCAGCAAGTAGCGCTACAACACCGGCTCCGCAGACATTCGGCGGTGAGTTCGGCTATATGCCCTCACATAGCGACGAGCAGAACTGGACGGCATAGAAACCGTTGTCGGTAGATAATCTAAGCAAAAAGTACCAACCAACTGGAGATCAGTATGGTTGGTACTTTTTTTATTCGTTAGAACTTTCGGAAATAGAATCTTAGCTTTTCGTTTTTCAGCACCATGTTGTCGGCTGAGAATGATTCAATGATGAGCGTTTCGTCTAAGTTTTGTATGCCATAGGGTTGCAGCGTTAGGCTGCTGGTGACCACACTGTCGGAAACGGCTCTGTTGTCGCTGACGGGGTTCCACAATCGTAGCGTGTTTTCAGTCTTTTCGAAGCGAAAGAATATGTTGTGCTCTATGTCGTAGACGTTTCTGACCAAGAGCAAATGGTGCTGCACACACCAGAAGATGCCCGAACCGCGCATGTCGGCAGTGCGCGACGTTTGTAGCGTGTCCAATTGCGTCAGTTGCCAGTTGCCGTCAAACTTGCCGTTGTTGGACCGTTCAAAATCGCAGGACGTGATCGTGATGACGAGGAAACACAGGATATAGAATGATGCAACAAATTTCACGAATTGGCTGTGCTGCCATGATTCGTTAGAATTGTTGTATTTTCGATATTTCTGAAAAGACCTTTTCTGCATATCCAAATTTGTTTAGTTTGAGAAATTTGTGGTCGTCTTAAAAGGTGGAAAGTTCAGTAGAGTCGCGTACTCCTCATTTGCTGTGGAGTGCGAATCGCTTGGCGATGGTGATTTGCCCGCCGAAGTTGTTGCCCAGAATCTGGCCCCTGTCCATGCCGACGGCAGCCTTTACGTTCCAGCCTGCCAGTGCGGTGTGCTCGGCAAACTTGTATTCGGCCTCGGCCATCCAACTGAAGTTGTGCTCAGGATTGACAAACGGAAGGTCGTAGGTACCCCAGCCGCGTTGCCATGTGGCGAGCACACGGTAGTGGAGTGGGGCGATGGGATGGCCGCTAAGTCCCAGATGCCATGCCCAGAAACGGTTGTTCTCAACGGCCACTTGATGGTCGGTGTTGTAGAGTGGGGAGCGATAGAGCGGGTTGCCCATCACCTGTCCCCAGTGTTGCCATCCCGTGTGCATGTAGTGGTTGTAGTAGTTGTCGCGTCCGCCGATATGGTCGGCAAGGTTGCGAGTGCGGTCATGATAGATGGGGCCGCTCTGATATTTCGAGTATATGTATTCCACGACGATGTTGTCCAGCCATGTGATGTTCTTGAGTTTCAGTTCGGCTCCAAGCATGATGTCCTTGAAATCATAGACGAAATAGCGGTTATGCTTCCACACGTTGAACTCGTCGCCTTCGCCGTAACCGTTGTAGTCGAGGTAAAACATCTGTGAGTGGTCTTCGAAGAAATGGTCGGCATAGAGTGCCAGATACCATTGCTTGAAGTCGAGGTTGACGCGTAGCAGATAGCTGCCCACATGGTTGCCGGCCTTGTTCTCGTAGAGATCCTCGCCTACGTCGCCTCCGCTGGGGATGAATGCGCGTGCCATGCCTTTCAGTCCGTCTTCGTTCTTGATGCGGGTCATGCCCTGTCCGATGTCGGCAAACGAGGTGCCGCCGAACTGACAGGCCATCTCCAGCCCCATCTCTACGCTGACTGGCTTGCCCAGCTTTCCGATGCGCAGGTAGCCGGCCTTCGTGTGCAGCTTGGCATGTTCGGTTCGTTTCTGTGCCGCTTCGGTGAACTCTCTTTGCCATCGGTCATCGGTCTGCATGCCATAGGCTATGTGTCCCTTCAGACCGAGCCATCCTTTGGTGAAGGGTACCCACCAGTAGGCGGGCAACGACAGTCGGATGCTGGGTACGGGACGGGCATTGATGCCCAGCGTCTGCGCACCGCTGCTCAGTTGCTGGTTCTTCAGTTCCATAGGCTGTTGCTTGCTGCCGATGGTGAGCCGTCCTTTCAGCCATCTCAGTTCGCCGTAAAGTTGTTGTATGATGAGGGTACTCGTGTTACCGGCTGCAATGGTAACATCGGCTCCGCCTGCAAAAGCCCAATGCCTCAGACTGTCCTCTTCCATAGACCGAAAAAGACCAGCGCGTAAGTAGCCGTTGGTCTTTTCGAGTGAGCTCAGACCATACTTGTTGGCATTCAGCCACAACGGCGTGTGTTCGCCTGTTGAGGCTGTCAGCTGCCCTTCGGTGCAAAGCTCCAGTTGGGCTTGCACCGTCAGGGCTGTCAGCAGCATGGTCAGACAGAGTAGGGCTTTTGCTCTTGTGATCATGAAATATAGTCTGTGTACGATTGTATGAATCGTTTGAAGGCTGGTATCCGCATCAGTCCTTGCTCGAAGAGCAGCACGCCGACGATGGCTGTGGCAATGCCAAGCAGAACGTCGATGGTGTAGTGGTGCGATGAGTAGATGGCTGTGAACCAGATGCCTACGGTGATGAAGAAACACAATCCTATGGTCGTTCGTGATTGCTTGCTCAGAACGGCATAGATCGTGGCTATCAGCATGTAGGCTGCATGGAGCGATGGCACGGCAGCATAGATGTTGGAATTGTTGACATAGATGCTATGGAAAACAGGCACGCCGATAAGTTCGTCGAATCTGGCGAGTCCTGCCACGTTGCCAGGCATGGAGAAGTCGGGCTCGAAGCCGTAGTTGATGGCAAACCAAGGTGGGGCAGCGGGGTGGATGTAGTATCCGGCAAAGCCAATCATGTTGACAAACAGAAATGCCCATGTGAACCGCACACTCCAGTTGCGCTTGCCCTTAAAGAAAAGCCAGAGTGAGAGCGCAATGGGGCCAGGCACCCAGCACAAGTAGAAAATGCCCGACATCAGGTCGGCTATTGCGTTGTTGTGCAGGCTGAAGTATTCGCATGGAGTGAGCGTAGTGCCTTCGGCAGCTATGCCGAATAATGCCTTCTCAGTTTCGTAAAGGCCACGTATGTCGATAGGATTCACCTTGTAATTAGGGTATAGGCGCATCCAGTCGTAGCTCATTTCAAACAGAATGAACGGAATGAGCATCACGGCAAGCTTGCGTGAAGTGGGATGGGCAAAGAACAGTAGGTTGAAGAGGCCGGCCATGAACACATGGGCGGGCAGAAGTCCCACCACTAGCCATTGAAATAGGAGGAAGACCACTGTTCCAATGATGACCGTGGACGTTTCTTTTCGTGATAAACCTTTAAGATTGAACAGCGTGTTATTTCCCATTGAGTACTTTGTAACAGTGAATGATTCGCCAGAAAGCGGTGATGTTTGCCAGAACAGCGATGAGAATCATGCCGCCGGCCAGCCACCAAAGGTCAGAGACGCAACCGGAGATAATGGCTACGACAGCCGTAACGACCACACGTTCAGGACGTTGCATCAGTCCAACTTTGCACTCAATGTTCAGTCCTTCGGCACGTGCTCTGACGTAGCTCACCATGATGGAGCCAATCATGGCGGCAAAGGTGGTGACACCCATCCAGAACCAGCCTGCCTTGATGAAGATGAGGCAGATGGCAAAAAGCGTGACCAGTTCGCTGTAGCGGTCGAGCGTAGAGTCCCACAAAGCACCGAACGTCGATGACATATTGCCCATACGGGCCAGTCGACCGTCCATCATGTCGAACAGTCCGGCCACCAGGATGATGATGCCGCCCAGGCAGATTAAGATGTAAGGGTCGCAAGTGCTTTCTTCGAAGGCCATTGCCGCATCTAAGAAGAACCACATGGCAAACAAGTTTCCCACAAAGCCAGCCGTTGTGATGGCATTGGGAGTGATGCCCATGCTGATCATGAGCTTGATGAAAGGATCTATGACGTGATAGATGACTTTCTGAAGAAAATCGCGATAGTTCATTTTTTTCTTTTATGTTTGTTCCTTTTATGTTTGAATCGTTCGGTAATACGTGTCTCGCGGTAGACGAAAAGCCGTTGCATCTGGTAGTTCCATAGCAGGGCAACGCAGACCGCTACCGTCATTTTGGCGAAGATAAAGTATTGTCCTGAGATTTCTGTCAGCGCATAAGTGCCTGTCGTGTTGAACAGTATGCTGCCGCCCCATACCAGAGTGTACTTGAAGGCGATGGCCCTTTTCTTCAAGTCGTTGGTGCCGTCGAAGACCCATCGGTAGTTGACGATGCAGTTGACGATGCCGCCCGTTACAGCACCTAAGAATGAGGCCCAGACATACCACAACTTGCAAAATTCAGCCAGAAACATCGTCATGCTGAAATCGGCAATTGTTGCAACTTGTGCGGAGAACTGTGCCTTGCAGAAGGTCCATATTTCATGTTTTATCTTCCCCATATATATATTAATAGGTATAAGACAATTGCCGAATAGACTCCTGCCAGCAGATCGTCGGCCATCACCCAGAAGGCACCGTGCCTGCGGTCTAATGCCCGAATGCCCAGAGGCTTGACGATGTCAAAGAAGCGGAAGAGCACCAGTGCCAGCAATGCTTCCTTCCATCCTGTGGCAATCAACAGGGGTGTCCACACCCCTACCATCTCGTCGACCACCACCCGGCTGGGATCTTCGCCCCATGTGGGCATGAGCTTATGGGTAGCCCAGGTTCCGAGTGCGGTAAATACGACAATCAGTGTGAGTGTAGTGAAAAAAAGACTGGTGGGTGATAGTAGATATGAAAGGGCCAACCATATAGCCGTTGCGAGTACTGCACCGGCTGTTCCTGGTCCCCACGGCCAGAAGCCGGCTCCGAATCCTGTTGCAAGAACAACTGCAAGTATTGAATTACGTTTCATTTTAGGTTGCAAAATTACTTATTTTATCCTAAATAACGCTGTGAATGGTCAAAAAAAATTATTTAGCATAAAAAAGTTTTCTAAAAAAGATTGTTTTTTGCAACAAATCAGTAACTTTGCCCACTGAATTTTTTTCTGAATAAATAGAAACAACGTTTTGAAGAGAATATTAACAAGCTTTTTAGGGCTGATTTTTGTGGTGCAAATTGCGGTTGCTCAAATCACTGGTCAGATTGTTGATGCCAGCGACGGGCGGCCCGTACCTTATGCAAGTGCACTGTATCGGGGTAACAAGAAGGCTGTTTCTAGTAATGCAGAAGGTGTGTTCAGAATTGAACGGCATAATGGATGGAAGCTAACCATCAGCTCTGTAGGCTATGTGCCACAGATCATCAAGATTACTTCGAGTACCCCCGACAATCTTATCATCAAGCTAAAGCCCGACACCCGCAAATTGGACGAGGTGACCATTCGCTCTAAGCGATCAACGAAGTACAGTCGTAAGAACAACCCTGCCGTAGAGCTGATGCGGAAGGTGATTGCCGCAAAGAAGCAGAGCAGGCTGGAAAATCACGACTACTACCAGTACACCAACTACCAGAAGCTCATGTTGGGCCTGAACGAGCTGACACCCGAAAAACTGGAGTCGGGCTTGTTCAAGAAACATCAGTGGCTGTTCAATCAGGTTGAGGTCTGTCAGTATAACAACAAGCTCATTCTGCCTTTGTCGGTCGATGAGACGGTGACGCAGAAGCTCTATCGCAAGGAACCGCATGCAGAGAAGAGCATTGTAAAAGGCCAGAATGCATCGGGCGTCAACGATTTGTTTCAGACGGGCGATATTCTGAATACGGCGATGAAGGACATTTTTACCGACATCGATCTTTATTCCGACAATATCCGTCTTTTCCAGTATCCTTTCCCCAGTCCTATTGGCAAGGATGCCATTCAGTTCTACCGTTTTTATATTACCGACACTGTGAATGTGGGGCAAGACAGGTGCTACCAGCTCGATTTCACACCCAACAACCAGCAAGACTTTGGCTTCCGTGGGCAGATATTCATTCTTGCCGACTCAAGCTATCAGGTGCGCAGGTGTGAGCTCACGATTCCTAAGACGAGCGATGTCAACTGGGTTGAGAACATGCAGTGTGTGCAAGAGTTCACCAAGCTCTCAACGGGCGAGTGGCAGCTGACGCTCGATGATATGTTTGTGGAACTCACCATAGCCAAGTTCCTTTCCAAGTTTATTGTCGTGCGCACCACGCGTCGCAGTGACTTTGCTTTCGATGAGATTCCAAAGGCATTGTTACGTGGCCGTAAGCCTGTCCTCAAGGATGCCTATGCTGAGATGCGCGACGACAAGTTCTGGGAGCAGTACCGACAGGTGGAACTCACGAAGAGCGAGAGTTCTATGGAGTCGTTCGTCAACCAACTGGGAAAGATCAAAGGCTTGAAGTATATTGTCTTCGGACTGAAGGCGCTCGTTGAGAACTTCGTCGAGACAGGTACGAAGGACCATCCGAGCAAGGTGGACATTGGTCCGGTGAATACGATCATTTCGCAGAACTTCTACGACAAGTGGCGTCTGCGTGCCAGTGCTCAGACCACTGCCAACCTGCATCCTCACATCTTCCTGAAAGGCTATTATGCACACGGCATGGTATCGAATGAGAACTATTACGATGCTCAGATAACCTATACTTTCAACAAGCCGGGCTATCTGCCTCGCGAGTTTCCGCGTCAGGCCATTGCCTTCGAGTCGATGCGCGATGTGGCCTTGCCAAGCGATAAGTTCATCCAGACCGATAAGGACAACATGTTCACGTCGTTCAAGGTGACACCGATCGACAAGATGTTCCTCTACAACCGACAGGCCCTCAGCTTCGACTATGAGCAGGAATGGGGCTTCAAGGTTTTTGCTGAGGCGAAGACCGAGGGCGTGAAGCCTGTTGGCAATATTGAACTGAAGCCTGTGGCCTCTGCCAATCCGCTGGATCACATTCGTTATACCGAAGCCACCGCAGGCGTGCGCTATGCTCCAGGCGAGACGTTCATCAACACCAAGCAGCACCGCTGGCCCATCAACCTCGATGCTCCCGTGTTCCGCATTCAGCATACGATGGGCTTCAAGGGCGTGCTGGGAGGCCAGTACAACTATAACTTCACTGAGGGCGAAATCTATAAGCGTGTGTGGATGCCCATGAGCTGGGGTAAGCTTGACATGCGTGCCAAGTTTGGCGCCCAGTGGAACCGCGTGCCTTATCCGCTCCTTATCATGCCAGTGGCCAATCTGGGCTACATCCTGGAAGATCAGACGTTCAACCTTATAAATAATATGGAGTTCCTGAACGACCGTTACCTGTCGGTGATGCTCGACTGGGACCTGAACGGCAAAATCTTCAACCGCATCCCATTGTTGCGCAGGCTGAAGTGGCGCGAGTGGATTAGCGTGAAGTGTCTTTGGGGTAGGTTGACCGATAAAAACAACCCTTATCTGCCAGAGAATCAGACAAGCGATGTGCTGATGATGTTCCCGGAAGGCTGTCATGTGATGGACGGAAGTCGCCCTTATTGGGAAGTATCGTTTGGTATACACAATATTTTCAAGCTTGTACACGTTGAATACGTAAGACGCCTCAGTTACAATGAGCTGCCCAGTTCAAACAAGTGGGGTGTGCGATTCATGATCCGAACAACCTTCTAACTTAAAAGCATAATCAATATTAATCGTAACATTCACTAAAATAAATTAATTAAACAATGGGTTGGCATTTCCCCACCCACCTCGGAAGAGGCTAAAAAACAAAAAGAAATGGAAAAAGCAAACGTGAAACCCGCAGAGGGTAAATTGGGAATCATGGTGGTAGGCAATGGTGCCGTGGCCACTACGTTCATGACTGGTGTGCTGATGGCACGTAAAGGCTTGGCCAAGCCAGTGGGTTCGATGACTCAGTACGACAAGATTCGTGTGGGGCGTGGTGCTGACAAGAAGTACATGAAGTACGGTGAAATCGTATCGATTGCCAACTTGAACGACATCGTGTTTGGAACATGGGATGTCTATCCCCAGAATGCTTATCAGTCGGCTATGTATGCACAGGTGCTGAAGCCTGCCGACATTGAGCCGGTGCGCGATGAGCTGGAGAAGATCGTACCCATGAAGGCTGCCTTCGACAAGAACTATGCCAAGCGTCTCGATGGCGACAATGTGAAGACCTGCGCCACTCGCTGGGACATGGTTGAGCAGTTGCGCGAGGACATCCGCAACTTCAAGCAGCAGAATGGTTGCTCGCGCATCGTGGTGCTGTGGGCTGCTTCTACTGAGATCTATGTGCCTGTCTACGAGCCTGTCCACGGCACGCTGGCTGCACTCGAGGCTGCAATGAAGGCTGACGACCGCGAGCATGTTGCTCCTTCTATGTGCTATGCTTACGCTGCTCTCACCGAGGGTGCTCCTTTCGTGATGGGTGCTCCTAACACGACCGTCGACATTCCCGCTATGTGGGAACTCGCTGAGAATACTCAGCTGCCTATCGCCGGTAAGGACTTCAAGACTGGTCAGACCCTTGTGAAGAGCGGCTTCGCTCCAATCATCGGCACACGTTGCCTCGGTCTCGATGGCTGGTTCTCTACCAACATTCTTGGCAACCGCGACGGTCTGGTGCTCGACGAGCCTCAGAACTTCCGCACAAAGGAGGTCAGCAAGCTCTCTACGCTGGAGACCATCCTGAAGGCTGAAGATCAGCCCGATCTCTACACCGACTACTATCACAAGGTGCGCATCAACTACTATCCTCCTCGCAACGACAACAAGGAGTCTTGGGACAACATCGACATCTTCGGCTGGATGGGCTATCCCATGCAGATCAAGATCAACTTCCTCTGCCGCGACTCTATCCTTGCCGCTCCTGTATGTCTCGACCTCTGCTTGCTCATCGACCTCGCCGCTCGCGCAGGCCGTTGTGGCACACAGCGCTTCCTGAGCTTCTTCCTGAAGAGCCCGATGCACGACTACACGAAGGGTGAGGAGGCTGTCAACCATCTGTATCGTCAGCACACCATGCTGAAGAACGCAATCCGCGAGATGGGTGGCTATGAGGCTGACGAAGAGATTGACTAAATCTTGCATGTGCTAACATTCTTAATTGGAAGAAGGTGACCCCTTCTTCCTTTTTTAATTCAATTTGTGAAAGTGAGTGACGTGAGAATCGAATTTTGCTCCCCTTCTTTACTAAAATCATTGAAAATATGGAAACATTGCTAATCAAAAACATAGGGACGCTGGTGGTCGACAACCACCGCAAAAAATATCTTTGTGGCGACGAGATGCGACAGATGGAGTGCATCAACCATGCTTGGTTGCTCGTCGAGGACGGAAAGTTCAAGGATTGGGGCAATTCGCCCGTCAGTATCCCCTCATGCCGTGAGATTGATGCCTGTGGCGGCACGGTGCTGCCCTCTTTCTGCGACAGTCACACCCATCTTGTCTATGCCGACAGCCGCGAAGACGAGTTTGTCGACAAGATTCGTGGATTGAGCTATGCCGAGATAGCCCACAGGGGCGGAGGCATTCTGAATTCTGCCGACCGTCTGCACGAACTCTCAGAAGAAGAGCTGTATCTTCAGGCCATGACGCGCATCAACGAGATTATCCGCAAGGGTACGGGAGCCGTAGAGATCAAGAGCGGCTACGGTCTGAACACCGACGACGAGCTGAAGATGCTCCGCGTCATCCGGCGCATCAAGGATACGGCTCCGCTCAAGGTTGTTGCCACTTTCCTCGGAGCCCATGCCGTGGGCCGTGCCTACGCAGGTCGACAGGCCGACTATGTCGACTTGGTGGTCAACGAGATGATTCCCGAAGTGGGCAGACAGCAACTGGCCGACTATATTGACGTCTTTTGCGACGAAGGCTTCTTCACGCCTGCCGAAACGGCGCGGATGCTCAAGGCTGGCATGGAGTGGGGCATGCGTGGAAAAATTCATGGTCAGGAGTTGGCCGACTCGGGTGGGGTAGAGGTTGCCGTTCAGAACGGTGCCTTGAGTGTAGACCATCTGGAGAGCATGACCAATCGTGACATCAGCCTGCTACGTGAGTCCTGTTCGCAGTCGCCTTGCATACCTACAGCCCTGCCAGGCACGTCGTTCTTCCTGAACATGCCGTTTGCTCCGGCGCGTAAGATGATTAGTGCTGGTCTGCCGCTCGCCATTGCCAGCGACTACAACCCAGGTTCCACTCCGTCGGGCGACATGAAGTTTGTGGTGTCGTTGGCCTGCATCAAGATGCGTTTGTTGCCTGAAGAGGCGCTCCACGCTGCCACGCTCAATTCGGCGGCTGCAATGGGGCTGAGCAGCGACTACGGTTCGATTGCCAGAGGGAAGGTTGCCAATTTTTTCATCACCACTCCCATGCGTTCGCTCAATTTCCTGCCCTACGCTTATACCTCGCCCGTCATTCAGCAGGTGTTCCTCGCAGGCAGTCCTGTACAGTGAAACTTACAATGTCTTTGACATTCCTCTATGCGTCCTCTCAATCTCTGCGTTCTGCTTCCTTTTTCGCTTCCACTTGAATTATGTATTTTCTTGACAACACCCCCTCTGAGAATCGCATGGAATTCACCAAACTGAAAGTCGCTTGCAAATATGCGAGTATTGAGAGGGGTTACGCATATTGTTGATTTACAGCGTGTTGTAAAATTTTGCTTCGCAAAAAGAACTGTTCCTCTCCATGAGACTTCGTCTTTCGAACAGCTCCAAGCGCACTTCGCGCTGAGATTAGTGTTGAATCAAAGTGGGTTTGCAGGCATATCAAACTGAGTTCTTACTTTAATCAGAACGTAACGCAGTTTGATATGGCTGTAAACCCACTTTGATTCAATATCAATCTCAAAACTGCCGCTAAGACATGACGTGAGCACTGCGGTTCCTCGCTTCCAGAATGCCACTTTCCGAAGGTGCTTTTTTTTATGAATAATCTTGACAAAACTACATTTTTTCCCGCTTGAAAATGAGTATAATCTATCTTCTTTTAATTATTATTTGTACCTTTGCACTGCGTTTCAAGCGCAATCATTATTAACACCATTATGTCATGTACGAACAAATCAGGGAAGACATATTTTTTGTCATGCTCTATACAATAGTGATGACAATGGCTATGATGGCCAGTTGCTATCTGCTGTTCCGCAGGGCCAATGCCATAGCTCCAGACATCACTACACCAGTGCGCCTGCGTCGGGGGACCGCCATGTTCTTTGCGTTCCTCGCTTTGAATCATGTTTGGTATATGCCAATCTTTTTCCTCGATTCGTCCGATGAGGTTAGGATGGTCGATCTCGTCGGTGGGTTGCTCGACAGTATGACGTTTCTTCCTTCAATCATCATCGTATTGTTTGCCATGCTGCAAGACCGCAGGCGACCGCTGTGGCCTGTTGCCTTGATGATGGCCCCCATCGCAGCAATAATGGCATTGTACATTGTCAGCCATTGCCATGTCCTTCTACCGATATTCTGGGGCTATACTCTGTTGATGAGCATTGGCTTGATAATATATCTTGTTCGAGCGGTACGGCAATATGGGCGCTGGCTGCGCGACAACTATGCCGATCTGGAGCATAAGGAGGTGTGGCAAAGTTTCTTGGTGCTGGCCATCATGTTTTTGGTGTTCGGTATCTATGCAAGTACCGGCGAAGGCCCCGTTTACCAATATGCCATGCAAGCGATTCTCGTCGTATTTATCTGCTATCTTCTGTGGCGGGTTGAAACGATGAGCGACCTTAGCCAGCACCAGACTCTGACCGTTCCGGCTGGTGACATGGAAAATATGGAAGTCGATGGTCTTTCGCCTGCCACTCACGAAAACATTGGACAATTGCTTCAACAGAATTGCATAGACACGCAACTCTATTTGCAGCACGACCTGACCCTTGTTCTGCTTGCTAAAGCCGTCGGCACCAACCGCACCTATTTGGGTACGTATTTCGCACAAGAAGGTATTACCTACAATGCCTACATCAATGATTTACGCATCCAGCATTTTGTTCGTCTCTATCGCGAGGCTGTCGCTGAGCAACGTCCCTTCACAGCCCAGCAGCTGGCCAGCGAGAGCGGCTATCGGAGCTACAGCACTTTCGGGCTCGCTTTCAAGCAGCGTATGGGACAGACCGTGACTGCATGGATGCGCGATTCTGCCATTAATTGACGGCTTGTGTTTTTTAAAATATACAGAAATCGTTTTAAAATCTACAAATCCAGAAGTGTAAACATCTAATACATAGTTATTTTGGAGATTTTGCTTACCTTTGCAGACACAGATGTTTGCCAATATGGTGTGTGTCTCGTTTAAATTTTTTTGTAAGTATTAACCCCAAAACAATAATGTAAATGAAAAAGAAACTATGGATGTTTGCCGCCATCCTTATTTGCGGTGCAACAACGGTGCTCACTTCGTGTAAGGACGCAGAATCTCAACCTGAGGAAGTTGTAAAACCTGAGGAAACGTCGGAAGATCCAGATGCCATGAACAAGAAGATCACGGACGGAAAATACGATAAGGCACTCGCGGTCAAGTGCGTCAACGGAACCTTCGTGGGCAAGAAGACCGAGAATGTCATTGCCTTCAAGGGCATCCCGTTTGTTGGCCAGCAGCCTGTTGGCAACTTGCGCTGGAAGGCTCCGGTAGATGTTACTCCGAACGACGGCATCTACGAAGCATATAACTATGGCAAAGCCCCCTATCAGGCACCGGGCGACCCCGCAGGTCAATATGGACAGAGCGAGAACTGCCTGTACCTGAACGTGTGGAAGGCTGATGAAGCAACAGCCCAGAAGAAACCCGTCATGGTGTGGATTTATGGCGGTGGCTTCGAGGTGGGCGGAACCACCGACCCGCAGTATGATTGCCAAAACCTCGTGAAGGAGAATCCTGACGTTATCTTTGTCACCATCACCTACCGACTTGCTGCCTACGGCTTCCTGCATCTGTCTCACCTGTCTGACGGCAAGGATTATCCCGACGCACAGAACCTGGGAACTTTGGACCAGCTGATGGCCCTGAAGTGGGTGCATAACAACATTGCTGCCTTTGGTGGCGATCCCGACAACGTGACCATCTGGGGCGAGTCTGCCGGTGGTTCAAGCTGCGCACTGCTTTCGTTGATTGATGAAGCACATAAGTATTTCAAGCGTGCTATTGTACAAAGCGGATCGCCTGTCATGACAAGATCTACCGAGGAGGCCATTGCTGTCACCGACAAGATTATGGCTGCACTCAACTGCAAGACCGTTGCCGACCTACAGAAAGTTGAGCCCAGAAAGCTGGCAGACAAGGTGGGCGAGTTATTTGGCATCTATCAAGTGCTGGGATGGAGCATCTGGCCGGAAAGAGACGGCAAGCTGCTGCCCAAGGATGGCTGGCAGGCATACGCAGACGGCAAGGCAAAAGATATTGAAATCCTGGCAGGCTGCACAAAGGATGAGTTCAACACCTTTGCTGCCGCGCTTGGTGTGGACGGATGGAATATGTGGGCCGCCGACCGCATGGCGAAGAGAGCCAAACTGCTGACAGCTGAGGAGAATGCGAAGGTGGAGAGCTACATTAGCAGCGCACCGGGCGAAGAATGGGAGAAGACCTGCAGCATGTTCAGCCAGAGCTATTTCAATGCTCCGGCCATCAGAATGTCGGAGAATCAGGCTAAGGCCGGCGGTAAAATCTATACCTATTTCTATACACCTGAGTCCATTTTGCCAATGGTGAAGAGCGGACATGCGTCGGAACTGTCGGTGGTCTTCAACCATCCAGAAATGACTGGCTTCACGGGAAGACCAATCGATGAGACCTTCAGCAAGACTTTGCGCAAGATGTGGGTGCAGTTTGCCAAGACTGGCAATCCTTCGCTCAGTGCCGAAATCTCACCCGACGGCAAGGAAAAGGTGTGGCCGCTCTACGACCTGACAGACAAGCAGATAATGGTCTTCGACGAGTTCAACATCCATTCGGCTAAGGAGGCCGATGTGAAGATGGTGGACTGGGACAACACCTATTTCCTGACCAAGCTTTATTGCAATTAATAACACCCAAAAAACGAAACAAAGATGAAAGCAGATCAGATTATAAAAAACGCAAAAATCTTCACAGCTGACAAGGCCAACCCGCAGTCGACAGCACTGGTTGTGAAGGATGGAAAGTTCGTCTATGTAGGCGATGAGGCGGGGCTTTCTGCCTACGAAGGTGCAGTAACTGACTTGGGCGGCAAGTTCATCATGCCTGGGATTATCGACAGCCATGTCCATGTAACCACCGGCACAGGATTTGAATACACAGACTTGGGTGTGCTCGTGCTGTGTCCCACCAAACAGGAATGCATGGATTTTATGGCAGATTATATTCAGAAGAATCCTGGTCAGAAGCGTTATAGATTCGCGCTGGAGAAATCTGCCTTGAATGGTGACAACATTACAAAGGAATGCCTTGATGCAATCTGTCAGGACAAAGAAGTCGTCGTTTTGGAGATAGGCTGTCACAGCAACTGGGTGAACTCCAAGGTTCTCGCGGCACACGGAATTACCGATGAAACGCCAGATCCCGTGCCAGAGCTCGCTTATTTTGTGCGAAAAGATGGGCATCTGACAGGAGAGTCTTACGAGACCGCGAGCTGGCCATTCCTTTTCGATGAATTAAGGAAAAACCTGACCGATGAACAAATCAGAACAGCACTCTCTCGCTGGATCGACTTCAGTAGAGAATATGGTGTAAGTGCAGTTTTTGATGCCGGGTTCCCAGAACACAATGATATCCAAGAGCGTATCTACACGCAATTACGCAATTTTGACAGACAGGGCAAACTGCCAGTCTATGTCGATGGATGCTATGTGCTCACACAACCAGCGAAATTGAAGGAGGCCATGGAGGGTGTGAAGCGCTTCAATCGTGAGTTCAATACGGAGCACATGAAGGTACACACGCTGAAGATTTTTATGGACGGCACAATGAAGATTGAGACCGCGGCAATGGTCACGCCCTATGAGGGCACCAGTGTGTTGGGAGCTTCCGCCTTCAATGCTGAGCAGATAGCCGGAATCTTGAAAGAGCTCAATGAGGTTGGACTGGATCTTCACGTACACACCGTTGGCGATGCAGCATCCCGTGTGATATTGGACGGTGTGGAGCTGGCCAGAAAGGAACTGGGCGACCAATACCATGTGAAGGTCACCTGTGCTCATCTGTGGATCCAGGACGATGCAGATTTGGCTCGTTTTGCAAAACTTGGCGTAACAGCTAATTTCACTCCGTGGTGGCACAGCGGTAACATAGGTGGCAAACCTATCAATCTCTATACCGCTTTGATGGGCGAGGAACGAGCAAACAAGATGTACCGCTGCAAGACGCTTTGGGACAGCGGAGCCCTCGTAACCTGGTCCAGCGATGAGGTCTTTTACGGTGATTTTAAGAACTGGAGTCCCTACTTAGCCATGGAGGTCGGAATGACACGCTGGATTAATGAGAATACCAGATTCGATGAAGTGGGAAGAACCGTCACCCCATTCCCTCCTGAAAGTGAGAGAATGAACATTGAAGAAATGATCCTTGGATATACTATCAACGGTGCCAAACAACTTGGCATCGAGGCAGCCAAGGGTTCTATCGCCGTTGGAAAGGATGCCGACTTCCTCGTGTTCGACAAGGACTTGCTTACGGCTGAGCACACAGGCTTCAGCTACAACAAGCCGCAGGATGTGTATTTCTGTGGAAAGAAAATGAATTGATATCTGAATGAGCAGATTCGGCCATGCAAACAGTTGTCTGCATGGCCGATTTCTTTTTTTGCATATAGACTCTATGGCTATGTAATCAAGCATAAATTGCATTGAAATATTTGGTGGTTTAGTGGAAATTGATTACTTTTGTCTGAGATTGTGAGGATGATGGACGATGAAGTCCGAAAATATTAGTCAGCCATGTACGAACAGGCCAGGGAAGATATTTTCTTTATTATGCTTTATGCAGTAGTGACTGCTATGGCCATATTGGCAAGTTGCTATCTGCTGTTCCGTCGGGGCAATGCCTTTGCCCCTGACATCATGCCGCCAGTGCGTTTGCGCCGCTGGACAGCAATGCTCTTTGTTTCCATTGCTCTGGTTCATGTGTGGTATATGCCGTTATTCTTCCTTACCTCTGCCGATGACATTTTGTTGACTGAGCTGATATGCGGAATGCTTGACAGCATGACGGTTTTCCCCTTGTCGATAGCCGTCATGTTCGCCATGCTACAAGACCGCAGACGACCGTTGTGGCCCATTGCCGTGATGACAGCACCCATTGTTGTCGGAATGGCGGCTAGCATTGTCCGTCGCAGTGCTGCCCTTTACCCAGTGATGTATGTCTATATCCAGTTGTTGGGCATTGGCTTAATTATATATATGGTACGCGAGACAAGGCGATATGGTCGCTGGCTGCGCGACAACTATGCCGACCTGGAGCACAAGGAGGTGGTGCAAAGTTTCATGGTGCTGGCCATCATGCTGCTGGTGTTCGTCTTCTATGAGATTTGCAACGAAGGCATGGCTTATCTGTATGCCATGCTGGCTATCAGCATCGTGCTCATCTGCTATCTCCTTTGGCGTGTGGAAACATTGAGCGACCTTAGCATTCATGTTAATGATGCGGAAGAAGAACCTCAGCTCCCTCTATCCATTCGCAACAATATCGGGCCATTGCTGAAGACGTATTGCGAGGAACCGCAACTCTATCTGCAGCATGATCTCACCCTGTCTCAGCTTGCTAAAGCTATCGGGACTAACCGCCTCTATCTCAGTCAGTATTTCTCCAATCAAGGCATGACTTACAATACCTACGTCAATAGTCTGCGTATCCATCACTTTGTCAACCTCTACCGCGAAACCACTGCAACCCATCAGTCGGTTACCGCCCAGCAACTGGCTTTCCAGAGTGGCTTCCGCAGTTACAATACGTTTAGTGTTGCCTTCAAGAAGATGATGGGAATGACCATGACAGAGTGGATGCGTAATGTTGCGGAGTAGCAGTATGGCATTTTTGTTGCTTTTGCGTTACCAAATTTGTACTACGAACTTACTGAATCGTAAGATTCGTTCCTGAATTATCAAATTTTACTTGATTTATGGTCTTGTTTGTTGTGATTTCAAGAGGAATTGTCTACTTTTGCACAATAAGCGACTCTCAAATAACAAATCATATCTTTAATAACTAAAACGAATAAACTATGGATTTACAAGAGATCAGAGAGGCATTGAAGGCCATGTATGGCGGCGAGAACAAGCCGATTACCGATGGTAATTATGATCAGTCGCTGGCAGTCAAGTGCGTCAACGGAACTTTTGTTGGCAAGAAAAAGGAGAATATCATTATCTTTAGGGGCATTCCATACGTCGGCAAGCAGCCCGTTGGTGAACTGCGCTGGAAAGCACCTGTAGATGTAACCCCTGACGATGGCGTGTATGAGGCTTATTTCAATGCGAAGAGTGCCATTGGCAATCCCGACTTTGAGGTAGGCTCCATTGATGGTGCTCGACGAGTACGACATTCATCCGGCTAAGGAGGCCGATGTGAAAATCGTGGACTGGGAGAGAACCTATTTCCTAACCAATTATTATGCCCTTTGATAAAACCTTTTGAATCACTAAAAAAACAGACAATATTATGGACGAGTTAGAGAGACAAGTGAAAGCTCAGTACGGCGAGAACAAGCAGATTACCGACGGTCGTTACGATTCGTCGCTGGCCGTGAAGTGTGTGAACGGTACTTTTGTTGGCCGTAAGACCGACAACATCATTGCCTACAAAGGCATTCCCTTTGTGGGCGAGCAGCCCGTGGGCCAGTATCGTTGGAAAGCCCCCGTGCAGTATGCTCCGAACGATGGCGTCTATGAGGCTTACTACATTGCGAAGAACTGCCCCCAGGCAGAGGGCGATGTCTCATCCCTTTATTATCTGGGTGAGGACTGCCTGTACCTGAATGTATGGAAGGCTGACGATGCGGCTATGACAAAGAAGCCCGTCATGGTGTGGATTTACGGCGGTGCATTTGAGACAGGCGGTACGGCCGATCCGAACTACGAGTGCCACAACTTCGTTGAGGAGAATCCCGATGTCATTGTCGTCACCGTGGGCTACCGAATCGGTGTGCTCGGCTTCTTCCATCTGTCCCACCTGACCGATGGCAAGGACTACCCCGATGCGCAGAACCTGGGCATTCTGGACCAGATGATGGCACTCAAATGGGTGCATGAGAACATTGCTGCCTTCGGCGGTGACCCTGACAACGTGACCATCTGGGGAGAGTCGGCAGGTGCGGGCGGCTGTACGCTGCTTCCGCTGGTCGAGGGTTCACAAAAGTATTTCAAGCGAGTCATTGCGCAGAGTGGCACTCCCACTCAGACGAGGTCGGCAGAACAGGCTATTCGTATCACCAACGATGTGATGAAGGTGCTGGACTGCAAGACCGTGGCCGACCTGCAGAAGTTGAGCGCCGAGCAGATCATAGAGGCGTATGGCCGCTTGTTCGGACTGTTTCAGGTGCTGGGCATGCGCACCTTACCTGAGCGAGACGGAAGAATCCTGCCGCTGGATACGTGGCAGGCATACGCAAATGGTGCAGCGAAAGACATCGTGTTCCTTCACGGCTGCAACAAGGACGAGTTCAATACCTTCGTGGCTCCCTTCGGAGCGGAGAACTTCACTGAGTGGGGCAAGCAGCGCCTGGAGGAGAACTTTGCCAAGTACACCGATGAAGAGAAGGCATTAGCCAAGAGCTATCTGGCTGACGTGAAGGGTGACATCTACGAACCCTACAGCTGTCTGTTTAGTCAGTTGCTGTTCGTTGCTCCGCAAATCAGACTGGCAGAGGAGCAGGCCAAGGCTGGCGGCAAGTCTTACACCTATTACTTCACAACAGAGTCGTCGCTGCCCATCATCAAGGCTGGCCATGCAATAGAGGTATCCACCATCTTCAAGCACCCCGAAGACACCTGCTTCACAGGAAGGTATCTCGACGAGACCTTTGCAAAGACCCTACGCAAGATGTGGGCACAGTTTGCCAAGACTGGCAATCCGTCGCTTACCGCTGAGGATTCTCCCAGTGGCAAGGCAGTGGAGTGGCCGCTCTACGACACTGAGCGCAAGCAGGTGTTGGTTCTTGAGGAGTTCGACGTCCATCCGGCTAAGGAGTCAGACTTGAAGATTGTTGACTGGGAGAGAACCTATCCCCTGACCAAGTATTATACTATTTAGCAAAAGGACAGCTTACTTAGTAACAGTAAAAATAACTTGGGGCCTGCGATTTCAAATCGTCCCAAGTTATTTTTTTAACGATTAGTATAATTTGGAGTGATCTCGCGTAACAACTCTGTTATTGTTGAGAAAGAACAGAAATTGTTGGTCGTAACGACGACTACTGTGGTTGAGCCTATAGATGACAGTCTGGGGGCTGGGCTTTGGTCCTGAGAGCTTCCACGAACAGGATTATACCTTGTACTTTAATAATATAAAGGAAAATGTCGCTAAAAGATGTGCAGCATATAGTCTGAATAACAAATAGTAACAGGTTCGCCCATGCAAGCATAACATGAATGCATGGGCGAATTGTAATTAATCAAGCATAAATTCCATTGAAGTATTTGGCAGCAGTTGCGGATTATATAATTAGCTACTGCTGTTTATACTAAATGACTTTTTCCCAGCACAATAGAGTGGTGTGTCATTTATCGGAAAAAGTGTGATAGAAATCTGAAAAAATTGACGAAACGACTCTCAAAATCGTAAAAATCGTTTCAGAATTTGCAAAAATCTACAAATTACACAGAATTGTATATAAATTAATGTGCGTGTAGGGCCTTATTTGAAAAAAAACGTGTATCTTTGCAAAATAAAATGAAAGCAGCTTAAAAAAACTATAAATAGGCGATTAAAGAATGAGCGAGATAAGAAACTAATAATAATAAAAATAAATGAATAAGATTTTGTACAGGGTGTTTGCCGCCATCCTTATCATCTGCGGCACAGTGGCTGTCACGACAGCATGCAAAGAAGCTAACGCTCAGAAAGAAGAACCCGTTGCGTCGGTGCAGTCCACCGAACTGATTCGCACCAGCCAGAGCTGGGACGGTGTGGAGTTGCCTGACTATTTTCAGGGCCGTCCCGAACTGGTGGCCGTGAAATACGTGTTCCCCGCAGGGCAGAAGCTGGGCTGGCACCATCATCCCGTGATGAACTACGGCATACTGATACAGGGCGAACTGACCATCATCGGACAGGACGGCAAGGAGAAGACGGTGCATGAGGGTGAGCCCGTAGTGGAGATGGTGAACACCATCCACCACGGTGAGAACCGCGGCACGAAGCCCGTCATTCTCTACATGTTCTATCTCTCGCAGAAGAATCTGCCGCTGGCCGTTCAGCATCCCGAAATACCCTTAGAGTAGTTGTTGGGGCCATTGGGATATTTTCCAGACATTGGATATTAATTAATAAACAACGAATAGGAATCTATGAAAAGAAAACTTATGTATGCCATCATGGCTCTCATGGCCATGACAGCACTGAGCAGTTGCGAGGAGGAGGACTTGGAGAAAGCCTACGACGAAAAGACCTCTCTTGACTCACCGTATCTCTTCTCTGAGGGCTATAAGGACACCGTCATCGTTGCCTACGACCTGGCCACTCCCATTTCCGACTGGCTGGGCATGGTGAAGGACGATACCAAGGTGTGCAAGCTGAGCATCCCCGGTACCCACGATACCATGACTGGCATGGGATTCTATCAGCCCATGCTGGAGTATGTGTTCAACATGACGGCCATCAGTCAGGTGTCAACGTTTGAGGATCAGATGACCCACGGTGTGCGTTTCTTCGACCTGCGTCCGGTGGTGAGCATCGACACATTGGCCAAGGATCCGAAAGAGAAGCAGGTGTTGCGCCTGGCTCACGGCATCAGCGAGATTAAAGTGACTTTCGAGGAGTCGCTCGACCAGATGCAGCGCTACCTGAAGGCCCATCCCACAGAGTTCTTCATTGTCAAGTTCCAGGCCGACAACGGTATGGAGAACCAGAGCAACTGGACGGTGCTGCTCAACAAGGTGCTGAGCAAACAGAAGTATCAGGGACTGTTCGTCGAGAACTGGCGTCCCGACATCACGGTGGGTGAGATGCGCGGCAAGATCCTGTTGATGAGTCGTTTCGACCTGCGTCCGCTCAATGATGCTTTCCACTATCCCGCAGTCTACTGCACCTGGACCAATGAGGACCCCGACATACAGGAGAACATTGATACCAAGGCCCAGCGCAGCTGTGCCATCTACAACATGAACGACACCACTGTGAAGGCTACGCTCTACGTGCAGGACTACTACAAGAGTGACAAGGAGCAGCGCATGAAGAACAAGCAGACAACGCTCATCGACATGATGCACAGTGCTCGTGAGGCCATCGCCAACGACAATAACATCTGGATTGTGAACCACTGTTCGGCTTATACTGAGGTGTCGCCACGCGGATACATTACCAATGCCGCCGTCTTGCATCCGCTGGTCATTGCCGACTTGCAGAAGAATGAGGGCGCAGTAGGCATCATGCCAATCGACATGGCCTGCCACGACTACGTACACTGTATTATCAACGGCGGTTCGCCCTACACCAGCGACTACCTCTACGGCTTCTACCCACAGAGCCAGTCGCTCACCAACCTGCTTATCAAGTCGAACAAATCATACTTCAAATAAAATTCTTATGATAAAAGTTATGAAACACGATATTCACAGACTCGTCATTCTCTTCGCGATTATGATTACGGCAACGGGGGCTAAAGCACAGAAAGCCGACAAGTTACATGCCGAGGACGGCCTGTTCAACCACCTCTCTGTGGGTCTGTCCTACGGACTGACGGGGTTTGGCGTCGACGCGGCCATGCCTGTCCACAAGTTAGTGACGGTAAGGGCCGGCTTTTCCGGATGGAGCCTGGGCGACATCAAGTTCAAGGCCATCAACACCTCATCGGACATCACTCAGATAGATATGGTGGAAGAGGATGCCATAAAGCGTTCGCAAATGGTAGATAAGGTGGAGCTGGCCGTCAAGCCCAACTTCTGGAACTTCTACCTCCTGGGTGAGGTGCATCCCTTTAAGAACCAACCATTCTACTTCTCAGCAGGTCTGTTCTTTGGCAGCCAGAACTTTGTTCACTTCCGCAACACCAACGAGAATGCCTTAGGGTTCCTCTACGATGCCAATCAGAAAGTGGAAGACTACAACCGTCTCTACCGTACCAACTATCAGCCCATCGGTCTGAAGTTCGGCGACTACGTGTTCACTGCCGATGAGAATGGTAATATCGACGTGCGTATGAAGACCAATGCGGTGAAGCCCTATATCGGTGTCGGCTTTGGCCAGCATCTCGCAAAGACCCATCGTGTCAGTCTGGCTGTCGATGCTGGTCTTCTGTTCTGGGGTACACCAAAGTTCGTGCTGAACAACGAGACGGAGATCAAGTCTTCGGGCAAGAACTCCGGCATCACTGGTGCGCTGTCATGGTTGAAAGCCTGGCCCAACATTGAGTTGCGTGTGGCTTATAAGATATTTTAGTAAGTCTGCCTGATACAATTTATTTCCGTCTGTTCAGTCCATCGGTCTGGGCAGACGGAGATAAAAATGCCCATTTCATCGATATTATGCTGTTTTCCCAGTGTTGAGAACAGGCTATCGCTATGCTGTTACATTTATTGACATATCTTCTTTCTTTAGTTCTTTCCACTTTCAATATTAGCAAAAAATGTTGCAAAATTTGCAAAACAGTGGTAGTACGTAATCAAAAATGTGGCATTTTGGAAAACAATAATTAATTTTGCTCACCAATACCTAAATAGTATATTAACTATGAAGCAAACAATTATTCTCGGCAACATCATCACTGTGGATGAAAAAAGGCCCTTTGCCAAGGCCGCATTAGTCAAGGACGGCGTGTTTGCCTATATAGGCAGCGCAGAAGAGGCGAAGAGACTGGCCGCTGCCGACGCGCAGGTGCTCGACTACGGTGACAACTTTGTCTATCCCGGTTTCCTTGAGTCCCACTGCCACGGCCATTTGGCTGGCTACCGTTTCATCGGACAGGCAAATCTCGCGAAACTCGGCATAGAAACCAACTATCCCAAGTATCGTGAAATCATCAAGGAGTTCATTGCTCAGAATCCGAAACGTGAATTATATGTTGCAGCAGGGTGGGTGGAGAATGACGAATATGTTACCAAGGCATATCTGGACGAGATTTGTCCCGACAAGCCGCTGCTCATGCAGACCGCCAGCGGACATGCCATGCTGCTCAACACAAAGGCGCTGGAATGGGCTGGCTTCGATGCGGCATACGCCAAGAAGATGGGCTACGACCTGGTGCATGTAGATAAGAACGGCGATCCCGACGGCTACATCTGCGAGGGACCTGTGTTCGAAATTGTGCCGAAGTTGCCTGCTACTATAGATGACATCAAGGAGTATCTGCTCGCTTGGCAGGACTTCGCCTTCAAGACTGGCTTTACTGCCGTGGGCGATGCTGGCGCGGAGATTGTACATCGCGATGCTCCCAAGGCCTACCATGAGCTGGAGGAGGAAGGCAGGCTGAAGTTGCGCACATACGCCTATATGTATGTCACCGATAATATTGCTGACCCGAAGGCAGAGATAGCCCGCATTGCCGCGCAGCGTGCCGAGTTGAGCGGCGAATATTTCCACATTGTCGGTGCCAAGGCATTCCTCGACGGTGTGACCGAGGCTCATACGGCTTGGCAGAATCAGGATTATCTTGACACACCTGGCTATCACGGTGTAGAACGCTTCAACGACCACGACAAGATGGTACAGCTGATTGTTGAGGCCGACAAGGAGGGAATGGCAGTTCATGTTCACTCAGAAGGAGGCGGTGCCACGCACTTCATGCTGGGCTGTATCGAGGATGCCGAGAAGATTACCGGCGACATGGATCAGCGCAACGTGCTGGCACACCTGCACTTCGTGACCGATGAAGATGTCCGCCGCATGGCTGCAACAGGTTCTGTTCCTGCTGTTCCGCCTATGTGGACTGCTAAGGTGCCTGCTAACTTTGAACAGGAGGCATCATACGTGGGTGAAGAACTGACTAATCAGGCTTACCCCATCAAGTCATTCTATGATGCAGGAGCCAATGTGGTTTTCCATTCAGACTATCCGGTCTCTCCGATGTTTGATATTAAACTTAGTTTCTATACAGCGGAAACACGCAGCTATCCAAAGGAACTTTTTGGTGGCATGGCCTCTCCGCGCAATACCAAGGAAGCTGTCACCCGCGAACAGTCGCTGCGTGCCATGACCATCAATGTGGCCCGTCAGTTCCATCAGGAGCACCGCTTAGGCTCCATCGAGTTCGGCAAAATTGCCAACATGACCGTGTATGATTGCGACTTCCTGCACGACGACATCGAAAAAATAGCACAGGCCAATATCGTCATCGTGGACGGCGAAGAGGTCTTCAAAGCGTGAGAAAAACAAAACGATTTGTTTATAAATACAAAATATTAATTATTAAGTATGGTACAAGATTTATACATTTTGATGATTACAGCAGCTGTAGTCAGTATCGTGTTTAAGTTATTAAAACAGCCAGTGGTGCTGGGCTATATCGTTGCAGGTGTCTTGGTTGGCCCTCATCTGTTTGGCGAGACCCTTGTGAATGCGGACAACGTGAAGGCATGGGGCGACATCGGCGTGCTGTTCGTATTGTTCTGCATCGGTCTGGAGTTCCGCCTGAAGAACCTCATCAGCAGCGGCAAGGTGGCAGCAATTGGTTCGTTGACAATCATCGGAGGCATGATGCTCCTTGGCTATGTCGTGGGAAAGGATGCAGGCTTTGATATGATCAACGCTCTGTTCCTGGCGGGCATGCTCTGTATGTCGAGCACCACTATCGTGATGAAAGCCATTGACGAGGCAGGCTTGAGCAAGGAGCGTTTCGTCAAGGGAGCAACCAGCATCCTTATCGTGGAGGATGTAGTGGCTGTGGTTCTGATGGTACTGCTCTCCAGTATCGCCATCCGCCATCAGTTCGAGGGTGCCGAATTGGCCGGCAAGGTCGTCGATCTGGCCATTACGCTCGCGGCCTGGTTCATCTGCGGAATTCTGGTTATCCCGACATTGATACGCATCTTGAAAAAGCATCTGAACGACGAGACGCTTATCATCCTCGCCTTGGGCCTGTGCTTAGGTATGGTGCTGACGGCAGAGGAAGCCGGATTCAGCAGTGCACTCGGTGCTTTCGTGATGGGTTCCATCCTTGCTGAGACAGCAGAGTCGCATCGTATCGAGAAATTGATGACACCGCTGAAGAATGTCTTTGCTGCTATCTTCTTCATTTCTGTAGGTATGCTGATCGACCCGTCTTCATTGTCGGAATACTGGCTGAGCATCATCTATGTCAGCCTGGTGATTATCGTCGGAATGATTCTCTTTGGCACCCTGGGTTGCTGGTGGGGCGGTCAGACGATGCGCGACTCCATGCTTACCAGCTTCTCGTTCGTGCAGATTGGCGAGTTCTCGTTCATCATCGCTTCGCTGGGTACCAGTCTGGGTGTCCTCAATCCCATCATCTATCCCATCATCGTAGCATCCAGTGTGGCGACCACCTTCCTCACGCCTTATATAATGAAGGCTGCTATGCCCTGCTATACGTTCCTTTATAATCATGCCTCAGAGAGTCTGCGTGCTAAGATTGACCAGCGCGAGCAGCAAATGGCAGAAGCAGAGGCAAAGGCGGCTAACCCATCCGACGACGACACGAACTCATTAGCTGATAAGGCACGCCATGCCGTCAGACACACCTTTATCACGAAGCACCTTGTCAATCTGTTCATCAAGAACATGAGTGCTCATGATGAAAATAAGGGATAAACGCTCACGTAGTGCGAGGTTGTTTTGTCAAAATAATTCATAAAAAAAGCACCTTCTGAGAGTGGCATTCTGGATGCGGTACATGCCAGTCCTCATGCCATGCCACTGCCCTCATTTTGAGATTGATATTGAATCAAAGTGGGTTTGCAGCCATATCAAACTGAGTTTTAGCATTAGTTACGTTCTGTTCCAAGTCATAACTCAGTTTGATATGCCTGCAAACCCACTTTGATTCAATACAAATCACGGCATGAAGGCCGCTAAATGACTTTCTGAATTGTTCGAAAGACGAATTTTCTGAGGCTAAAAACGGTGAATTCCGTGCGATTCTCAGAGGGGTGTTTGTCAAGAAAATTCATATTTTTCTAAGGAAAGAAATTTCCGTAATTTTACGTAATTATTTGACCTGCTATTGAAAATTTTTCTCGCGAAAAATTTTGTCGGAAAGAAATTATTACAAATTAGAAGAAATTATTTCTCGCTTGATCGGATTTGCAATCTTTCGACCGCTCATGATTGCAAATCCGTCCGCACGGCACCCGACCGCCAGGCAAATCCGTCCATCTCAATTGATTCCAACCGTACAAGTCGAAAAACTTTTAATCATTACTATTATTGTGTAAAAAATCGCAACCTTTTTTATTTTTTTTCTTCTACCTAAATTCCGCAGCACTTTAGTTTAACTTTCTTTATTAGTACCTGGGCAACTTTTTGTTGCTCAGCAACTTATAAAAATAGTTAAACTAAAGTGCTGCGGAATTTAGGATAAAGAGATTGGCTTAGTCTATTTGAAACCAATGAGAATAATGAAAATACTTCTGGCCACGAATGAGAATAAATATTATTCCAATTCGTGAGCTTATTATTCCAATTATTCCAATTCGTTTCAGCTTATTCTTAGACATCCGCACATCACGAAAATTGGTTTTTGTGATGTCTTTTTGCTTGTTTCTTCGTTTGTTGTATTGTGCTGAAAATGACTGAATTACGCGAAACTGAAACATATAGCAAACAATGTGAGACAAAAACATAACGAGCGTTAACGAATTGAAAAGCCGTTCGGACGTGACGGAAAGTGCTTCACGCGTTTTTATGATAACTTTGCACACGAAAATTGTCCTGGTTTGACATAAACGGCAAAAATAACATAAAACAATTCAACAAACAAAACTTATGAAATCCAAAAGACCAGTTGACCCGAAGTGGTCGCTTGAAAGGCAAAAATTCTGGAGACGAGGTCGCCAATGGTTGTTGGCGGCAAGTGTGCTGTTGGTTGGAAACGGTATTGTTGCTTCTTGTTCAGACAAGTACGACTTGGATGAGCGGACTCCCGATGGCTGGGGTTCGAGCATCTACAGTTGGCTGACAGAGAGCGGCAACTACACCAACACAGTGCGGATGATCGATGAGTTGGGCTATCATGAAATTCTGGCGAAGACAGGTTCCAAGACCTTCTTCGTTGCCGACGATGATGCCTATGCTCGTTTCTTCAAGAAGAACCCCTGGGGGGTGACGAGTTATGAACAGTTGTCGCTGTCGCAGAAGAAGCTGTTGCTCTTCGGCAGCATGATCGACAACTCCATTCAGCTGAACAATTTGTCGAACGTGGAAGGAACTCCTCCTCGCGAAGGTGAGTGCATGCGCCGTTTTGCAGCCAGTTCGCTCTACGATTCCGTGCCGGTGCTGAAGCCTGAGCAGATGCCCGACAATCCCTATTGGCAGCCTTACCGCAGTGCAGGTAGGCCTATTGTGTGTATGGAAGATGGTACGGTGGTGCCTGTCGTGCAATTCATTGAGAAGCAGCTGACCAACAAGCGCATCACGAACGATGACTACGATTTCATTTTCAACAACACGGGTACTCGTCAGACGGGTGAGGCCAGTGTGAACGGTGTGAGGGTGGTGGAGCCCAACATCAAGTGTTCGAACGGTTTCATTCACAAGCTGGGCGAGGTGATCACTCCGCTGCCCAACATGGCAGAGCTGATTGCAAGCAAGCCACAGCTGAGCCAGTTCAACCGACTCATGGAGCGCTTCTGTGCGCCCTATCCCGATCGCGAGCGTTCCGTCACCGAGCGATACAACTATCTCTATGAGACCAACGTTGACACCGTGTTCCAGAAACGCTTCTTCTCAGAGAAGTCGCAAGACGGACTGTCGTTGCTCGTGGCCCCCAACAACAAGCCGGTGAAGGCATGGCTGAAGTACGACCCGGAATGGAACGCCTATTACGCTGGCCGTAAGGACGAAGGCGGCAACATTGCCGAGCAGCGCGACATGGGCGTCATCATGGTGCCAAGCAATGCCGCAATGGAAGAGTACTGGGAGCATGGTGCCGGACGCGTGCTGAAAGACAACTACGGATCGTGGGACCGCGTGCCTGACGATGTGATTGTGAAGCTGATCAACAACAACATGCTGGCCTCGTTCGTTTCGTCGGTTCCGTCGAAGTTCGACGGCATTGCCAACGATGCCAACGACCCGATGGGCGTCGAGAAAGCCGCCATCGACTCTGTGTGGCTGGGCTGCAACGGTGCTGTCTATATGACCAACCGCGTCTATTCGCCCACAGCCTACGTCAGCGTGTCGTTCCCGGCTCTTATCAACCAGACGATGAAGATCATCGACTGGGGCATCACCGTCAATCAGTATCAGGTCTACCTGAACGCGCTGAAGACCTACTACAGCTTCTTCATCCCCACCAACGGAGCCATGCTCGAGTATATCGACCCCTGCTCGTTCGGCAAGTCGAAGACCCAGCTGATGCGCTTCTTCTATGATGAGTCGAAGGCACTCGAAGACCGTGTGTGGGCCAGCGTATGGAACTACGACCTGGAGACAGGCGAGCGCGATTCGCTGAAGGAAATCCACAACTATGGTATCATCAAAAACCGTCTGAAGGACATTCTCGACACCCACATCGTGATTGGCAATGTGGAGGACGGCAAGAAGTTCTATCGCACCAAGGGCGGTACCGAAATCAGAGTTAACAATGTGGCGGCAGGTGCCGACGGCATGACCGTAGAAGGCAGCTATCAGCTGAACGAGGGCAGCCCCGTGAAGGTCAACTACATCTACGACCAGACCGACGGCGGTAACGGCAAGAGCTATATCCTCGAGAACGAGCCCATCATGGGTACCCGCCAGACCGTTCGCGACGTGCTGGCCAGCCACACGGAGTTCGAGAAGTTCCTCGAGCTGATGGACGGCAGCCCGCTTCTCGAGCAGAAGCATGAGAAGCATGCCTGCGGTGGCACGAACGTCTCGGTGTTCAACACCTATCATTATACTATATATGTACCTACCAACGAGAGCATCCAGGCCCTGCACGATGCAGGCAAGCTGCCCACGTGGGAGAAGGTGGAGCAGGAGAAGAACGAGGGCAACATCACAGGTGCCACTCGCGACTCGCTGGCCATCGTGGAATTCCTGAAGTATCACATTCAGGATAATGCGCTCTTCATTGGTGCAGCCAATGAGAAGGGTGACTTCGAGACGGCCCGCATCAACGAGAAGACCGGCCGATTCTATCGTCTGAGAGCCGAACTCACCGACACGGAGATCATTCTTAAAGACGAGGTCGACCAGCAAGGCAGCACCCGGCACAAGGTGCTGACCAGCAATCCTGCACTCTATAATATTATGGCCCGTGAGTATCAGTACGATGCAGAAGACGCAGAGAATGCCAATCAGATATGGACATCCTCGTCGGCAGTCATCCACTTGATTGACAGGCCGTTGCTTATTGAAAACTGATGATTGAAAATTGAAAATTATGAAGACAATAAAACAAATATTCCGACCTGAGGATTGGACGAAAAGATTATGGGTTGTAGCTTTCTGCCTGCAATTTTCAATCTTCAGTTTTCAATCTTCAATGTGCTATGCCCAGCAGGCTGGCGATATTATCAGCGGTACGGTGACCGATGCATTTGGCCCGGTGATGATGGCCAATGTGGTGGAGCTCGACGGCGCCAACCGTATCGTTGCGTCGGCAGTGACCGACATGAGTGGTAACTTCTCGTTCAAACTGAAGAACCCGAAAGACAAGCTCCGCATTTCTTTCGTGGGATACAAGACGGTGACACTGCCCATCAACAAGCACAAGTTTGTGGTGAAGATGCAGGACGTCACTACTATTAAAGAGGTGACGGTGACGGCCAAGCGCAAGGCGCAAGGCTCCGGTCTGGCCATTCCTGAGGATGAGATATCGACGGCTCGTCAGAGCATCAGCATGTCGGAGTTCGAGGGACTTGCCCTGACCACGGTCGACGAAGCCCTGCAGGGACGTATCGCCGGTCTGGACATCGTGGCCAACTCAGGTAACCTGGGCGCAGGTACTTCGATGCGTCTGCGTGGTGTGTCGAGTATCAATGGTTCGAGCGAACCGCTCATCGTTGTCGACGGCAATGTGTGGGAGACCAACACCAACGACTTCGACTTCCAGTCGGCCAACGACGAGAAGTTTGCACAGTTGCTGAACGTCAACCCAGAGGATATTGAGAGCATCTCGGTGCTGAAGGATGCCGCTGCCACCGCTATCTGGGGTTCGCAGGGCTCAAACGGTGTGATAGAGATCAAGACCAAGCGTGGTGCCCGTGGCAAGACTCGCGTCGGCTACAGCTTCCGTCTGACAGGCACCTATCAGCCCACTGGCTATCAGATGCTCAATGGTGACGAGTACACCATGCTGCTCAAGGAAGAGTACTTCAATCCATCGATGAGCGACGTGAACAGTAACATCGATGAGCTGAACTACAATCCCAGCTTTGCTGAATATGAGATGTACAACAACAACACCGACTGGCTGAAGGAAGTGAAGCAGGTGGGCTGGCGCCAGAACCACTACATCTCGCTGAGCGGCGGTGGTGAGAAGGCCAACTTCCGCATCGGTGCCGGCTATGACCACGAGACTGGTTCAATCATCAAGCAGCAGCTGGATCGTTTCACCTCACGTGTCAACTTGGACTATTTCGTGAGCGATCGCATCAAGATTGAGACCAACATTGCGCTGACCTATACCAAGAACAAGAAGAACAATGGCGATTTGCTCTCACTTGCCTATACGCGCATGCCAAACCTCTCTATCTATGAGCAAGACCGTCAGGGCAACGACCTGAAGGACTACTACTCAATGTTGCCCACCGTGTCGTCGCAGTTGCGCGACCAGCTCACCAACAAGAACCCTGTGGCGCTGGCCAATGATGCCAAGAACAACGAGACGAGCTACAACATTGAACCTGAATTCAAGTTGCGCTATAACCTGCTGGGGCTGGACGACGAGAAGACCCGTCTGAACTATGAAGGCAAGGTGGTGTTCAACATCTTCAACCGCTACGAAGACCAGTACATGCCCCTCTCGCTGAGCACGACAGGCTGGAACGACACCAACAAGGACACAGGTAAGCAGGCCAACCGCACCACGGCCAACTCTTCGAAGAGCCTGGGTGTGACCACCACCCACACGCTGACCTTCATTCCTGCCTTCCGCAACAAGGACCATGCGTTCCAGATGCTGCTGCGCGGACAGCTGACCAGTGGCCAGTCTACTTCGCAGAACACCGTGACATGGGGCCTGCCCTCAGGCACTATCCAGAGTGCTGCCGCCGAGAGCATCATCGATGGCATGAGCACAGGCAGCGGCCAGTGGCGCAGCGTCTACTTCACCTTCTCTGCCCACTATGCTTACAAGGAGCGCTATGTGGCCGACTTCACCGTGCGCCGCGACGGTACCACCAAGTTTGGTGCCGACAAGCGCTGGGGTAACTTCCCCTCGTTCTCTGCCAAGTGGATCGTGAGCAAGGAACCTTGGTTCCAGCGTGGTCTGCCCTTTGTCTCGATGCTGGCCATCCGTCCGGGTTGGGGTATCGTGGGTAACCAGCCCAGAGCCGAGTACCTGTACTTCAGCAAATACCGCAACGGTAATGGCTATATGAACTCTGGCTCAGTCTATCCGCTGAACATCCAGATGCGCAATCTGAAGTGGGAGCAGAAGAAAACCTATAACCTGGGTGTCGACTTCGGTTTCCTGAATGAGCGCATCACCGGTAATGTGGAAGTCTACTGGCAGTACACCACCGACCTGCTCATGGAGAAGCGAGGCATCCCCTCGTCGTCAGGCTATGCCACACTCGACTATCAGAACGTAGGTGAGATGAAGAACGTGGGTTGGGAGTTCAACATCAACGGCAACCGTATTGTGAAGGCCGGTAAGTTCGGACTCGATGTCAACGTTACTTTTGCCAACAACAAGAACCAGCTCACCGCTATGGATGAGACCTGTCTGTCGAGCCTGAACAAGGAATTCAACCGCGGCAACGGTTCTTATCTGACCCGCATTGAGCTGAATCGTGCCTTGGGTAGCATCTATGGCTTCCGCTACAAGGGTGTCTATCAGTATTCCGACTATTCAGCCCAGGAGGTTCCCGGTGTGAGCGGTCCTAATGCTCCTGTTGCCCGCGATGCCGCCGGAACTGTGATTCTCGATGAGAACGGCATGACCAAGCCTATCATGTTCTGTGCAGGAAGTGTCGACTATGAGTTCCGTGGTGGCGATGCCATCTACGAGGACGTGAACAGCGACGGTCAGATCAACGAGCTTGATATTGTCTATCTGGGTTCCTCACTGCCTAAGTTGACGGGTGGTTTCGGCTTCAAGCTGTCTTTCGGTCGCCTGTCATGGAACAACCAGTTCAACTTCCGCTATGGCAACAAGATTGTCAACAGTGCTCGAATGAACGTAGAGAACATGTACACCAACAACAACCAGAGCCGTGCCGTCAACTGGCGTTGGCGTGTAGAGGGCGACCTCACCGAAATACCTCGCGCATTGCGCCAGACAGGCTACAACTGGCTGGGCAGCGACCGCTTCGTGGAAGACGGCTCGTTCATCCGTCTGAATTACACCCAGCTCAGCTACTCGCTCGATCCGAAGATCATCAAGAAGTGGGGCTTCAATCAGCTGAGTTTCTACGTTTCGGCCAACAACCTGTTCTGCCTGACCAAGTATTCGGGTGCCGATCCAGAGGTAGGCTATGGTTCGTTCGGCATTGCCACCGACAATGCACAGACGCCACGTGCCAAGTCGTTTACGGCAGGTTTGACCATTCAGTTCTGACAAGTAACAAACGTATAAGCTAAAAACAAAAAGAGTATGATTATCAAGACTCATCATATATATAATAAGGTGGCAGCCTTGGCAGTTTCATCACTGCTCCTTGCCTCCTGCAATGACTTCTTCGACATACTTCCCATGAACGAGGTGGTGCTGGAGAACTACTGGACGCAGAAGGGCGACGTGACCAGTGTGCTGAACGGCTGCTATGAGGCATTAGAGCAACCCGATGTCATCACGCGCATGGGCGTCTGGGGCGAGATGCGCTCTGAGAACATCAAAGGTGGCAGCGATGTGCCCAATGAGATTAACGAGATTCTGAAAGAGAATCTGTTGCCCTCCAACTCCATGTGCAACTGGTCGAAGTTCTACGACGTTATCAATCGTTGCAATGTGCTGTGCCATTACGCACCAGAGGTGCAGGCCATTGATCCTAACTATACCCTGACAGAGATGAAAGCCAATGTGGCCGAGGCAACGGCCATTCGCGCTCTCTGCTATTTCTATCTGGTTCGCACTTTCCGCGACGTGCCTTACACCACGCAGCCCAGCATCGACGACGGTCAGAACTATGTATTGCCCGCCATACCTTTCGATGCCGTGCTCGACTCATTGATTCAAGACCTGGAGCGCGTGAAGGGCGATGCCGCCCGCCGCTATATGGTCGAGGAAGTCTCCGGCAGTCGTATTCTTCTGCCAGTCGACAACACCAGCCGTGTCACTTGCTGGACAATCTATGCCCTCTTGGCCGACCTCTATCTGTGGAAGGGCGACTGGGACAATGCCATCAAGAACTGTGATTTGGTGCTCGACTACAAGCGTCAGCAGTACAAGGAGTTTGTTGAGCGTGCAGGTGTCGTTTCCGACATAGCACTGTTTGGCGATATCCCCCTGTTGCTCGAACGTCCTCTGGGCAGCACCACTTACGGCAGTGCTTACAACTCCATCTTCGGCACAGGCAACTCTTTTGAGAGCCTTTTCGAACTCTACTTTGCAAGTCCTCAGGTCGTTCAGAACTCGTGGGTGGGCTCCTACTACTATGACCGTAGCCGCAGCACAGGCCGACTTTCAGCCTGGGAAGGACTGCTGAAAGAAGTGCCACAGGGTACCAACACCATGTTCAACTCGAAAGACTGCCGTGCTTACGAGTCGACAGGCGAAGGCACTTCCAGCTCTTACATCATTACGAAGTACAGTGCGCAGCAAGTCAGCTTTAACACGCAGAATGTGAAGACCATGAACGATGTCAAGATGAACCGCGCAATGCGTAGCAGCGCCTATGCCAACTGGATCATCTATCGCTTGAGCGATGTCATCCTGATGAAGGCCGAAGCATTGATTGAGAAAGGTAACGACAACTTCGAGCAGGCATTTGCCCTGATCAATACGGTGAACAAGCGTGCGCTGAACGTCACTCCTTCGTCGATGAGCTCCGACACGCTGAAGATGGTCAATTTCGTGGGCAGCAAGAAAGACATGGTTGACCTTCTGCTCGAGGAGCGCCATCGTGAGTTCCTCTTCGAGGGCAAGCGCTGGTATGATCTCGTGCGCTACTCGCGCCGTGAGGGTAACACCACACGTCTGGCTTCAAATGCCACGCAGAAGTACATTCAGGACCTGAATGTCATCAAGATCAAGCTCTCTGATCCTAACTACATCTACTTCCCCTATTCGAAGAATGAGCTGAAGGTTAATCCGCTTTTGCATCAGAATCCAGCTTTCAACAAGGGAGAAGATGCTGAGTTAAATTGAAAAATTGAAAATTGAAAATTGAAAGTTATGATTAACAAAATCTGTCATAGACTGAAATGGCGCACAATCATACCCCTGTTGCTCTGCCATTTGTCAATCAGTGCTACGCTCGTTGGTTGCGTCGACAACAACGACGATGTGCCTGAGAATTACTATACTGCCAACAAAATGACGGCTGCCGAGTTCCTGCAGTCCAATGATGGTCGTCTGGGCGACTTCATCCGCCTGCTGAAGCGCACCCCCTACTTCTCGTTGCTGTCCACATACGGTGAGTTCACGGTCTTTGCACCAACCGACGAAGCCCTGGAGCGCTATCTGCGCACTACCGGCTATGGTGCCATCGCCAATATCCCGCAGGCTGTTTGCGACACGCTAGCTCGCACGCACATCATCAAGAAAGGTTCATTCTTTACCACAGATATTGGTGAGGGTGCTCTGCCGGAGCTGAACATGCTCGATGCCTACGTGGTGTTCTCGCTGGGAACCGATACTGCCAACAACAATTCGGTTCAGTACTATGTGAACAAGACTGCACGCATGGTGGAGTACGACGACTCAGTCACCAACGGTGTGGTTCATATCGTGAACAGCCTGATTCAGCCCACAAGCGACTTGCTGCCCGATGCCATTGCAGCCGACTCAACGCTGACGCTTTTCTCGCAGGCATTGCAGCTGACAGGCATGGCCGACTCGCTGAAGAACTATCTGGACGAGACCTACGTGTGGGGCTCCGACAAGAACAGTCTCGACTCGCTCTATAATGGTGTGATGGTACGTTGTACGTCGGGTGGTCGTCTGCTCACCGATTCCTATTGGCCTGAGAAACGTTATTTCAAGTACACTGCATTCGTAGAGCCCGATTCAGTCTATCATCGTCATGGCATCTACACTATTGAGGATCTGAAGGCACATGCCAAGGAAGTCTACGATGCCACCTATCCGGAGGATGCTGGTCTCTACGACGATGATCCCAAGGAGCGCCGAAATCCGTTGAACCGCTTCGTGAGCTATCACCTCATGAACCGCATCTGCCAGTACAACAACTTCATCGGTTCGAAGCAGTTGCGCGAAGGATGCTGGATCATGTCTGTGGCCGATCCCGAGGAATACTACGAAACGATGTGTCCGCATACCCTCATGCGCTTCTGCGATCCTCCTTCAGGTCTCTACATCAACCGTAAGGGCTTGGGCGACAAGCGCTATACCGTGCGTGGTGTCAAGGTGCTCTCTCCATCGGAGTCGGGTGCTTCCAATCAGAATGCCCAGAATGGTGTCTACCATTATCTTGACGACATCCTGGAGTACAGCACACAAGTTCGCGAAGAGGTGCTCAACTGCCGCATTCGTATCGATGCCACCACGCTCAGTCCGGACTTCATGAACTGCAATGGTCGCGGTCTCTATGGCGAGGACAAGCTGACCGGCTTCCGCAATAATTACATTGCCGACTGGGTGGTGCGCGGTAAGTCTGCATACGTGGGTGTTCACAGTGACGTAGGCTATTGGAACTCTTATCAGGCCAATGCCGTTTGTATCAGTGGTATCTTCGATGTCACCTTCAAGCTGCCCCCCGTCCCCTCCGGCACTTACGAAATCCGTCTGGGCTATACTGCCAACGAAGAGCGTGGTGTGGTTCAGTTCTACATGAACAACGAGCCTTGTGGTATACCTGTCGACCTGCGCGTCTATGGTCCTGATCCCAGCATCGGTTGGGTGGAGGATGTCGACGACCCGGACGAGAACACCACCAACGACAAGGCCATGCGTAACCACGGTTACATGAAGGCTATGGACAGCTATCGTACAGAGGGAGCCGAGAAGCCCCTGCGTGCCAACAACTGGAACTTGCGTCGTATTCTCACCACACAGTATCTTGACGACCATCAGGACTACTACCTGCGCTGCCGTCAGGTGCTCGAGAATCCTGAGTGCTATTGGTCGTTCGACTACATTGAGCTTTGTCCGAAGAGCGTCTATGGCAGTCCTGAAGGCGAAGACACGCATTGAAAATTGAGAATTGAGAATTGAAAATTGAAAACTGATAATATGAAAAAGAGAATAAACAATACAAGGAACAGAAGTCTGAAAATGACGATGAAGTTGCTCGGCGCAGCATTCTTCACTCTTCATTCATCACTCTTGACTTCCTGCTCCGACTGGGACGACCATTACAATATGGCCGATGCCGTCGGGGGCAGCAACCAGACGCTTTGGGAACAGCTGAAGGCCAACGACCAGTTGAGCGACTTCTGCGAGGTGCTGGAACAGACCAAGGTGTTCCGCATGCATAAGAAGACCCCTGTCAGCTATGCCGATCTGCTCAGAGGTGGTCAGGCATTCACGGTGATAGCTCCCGTCAACGGAACCTTCGACAAGGCCAGACTGTTGCAGCTTGTACAGACGGCTCAGGGCGACTCGATTGTCGAAAAGTCGTTCGTCAAGAACCATCTGTCGCGCTCACTCTGCTCGGTGCGTGCCGACGAGGAACGCATGATGTTGCTCAACAACAAACACGTGACGATTGCCGACGGCAAGATTGCCGGTGTCGGTCTTTCCGCTCCCAATATGCATGCCAAGAACGGCATCCTGCATGTTGCCAGTCAACCCATTCCTTATCGCAGCAGTATTTACGAGGCACTGAGCGACAATGAGGAATTCAGTGCCATCGGCAGACTGTTGAGAGCATACGAAGAGGATTATTTCGATGCCAACTCTTCAGTTTCCAGCGGTATCGTGGACGGTGTTCCTGTCTATGTTGACTCAGTGGTGATTGAGCGCAACCGTATGCTCAGCAGCTTAGGCCTGATCAATTCTGAGGACTCTGCCTACTGGATGGTTGCTCCCACAACTGCCGGATGGCAGAAGGCCTGGGACGAGACCAAACGTTACTTCGTGTTCGATGAGAAGATGGAGAAGCGCGACTCTCTGCAGCAGTACTACACTATCCGTGCGCTGCTCGACGATGCCGTGTTCAGCCTCACCAATCAGCAGGCTCCCAACGACTCGCTCCTTTCTGTACAATATCTTTACGAACGTCCTAACTACTCATCTCCGAAACCCGTCTATCACGTGTTCAAGAAACCGTTTGAAGCCGGTGGCATCTTGAACGGTGCCGAGCGTGTGGAGTGCAGCAACGGTACGCTGTTCAAAGTGGCACAGTGGCCTTTACAGCCCGAGAAGACTTTCTTCCGTCAGATTTGGGTAGAGGGCGAGCAGACCGCATACATCACCGAGTATAACAAGTGTACCTATAATACTCGTCAGCTCTCTGCCGACAGCATTTCCGACGGTGCCTATCTGCGCATTCTGCCCACCGATGGTACTGCCAACTGGGAAATGACTTATCGCATCAACAACACCCTTAGTGGCGACTATGACATTTGCGCCGTCATCCTGCCTAAGTCGGTCTACAACCAGACTAATCCCGACATGCGTCCTTGCAAGTTCAAGGCTACGTTGAACTACGTCGACGAGCAGGGCAATGCGCAGTCATACGCTTGCAAGAACAGCGACGGCAAGACCGAGTTCACGACAGATCCTTCTCGCATTGATACCGTTGTAGTGGCCGAGTGGTTCCACTTCCCTGCCTGCAACTACGGACAAACGGAAATCAAGGTCAGTCTGAAGCTCACCTGTTCTATCACCAGCCGTCAGACTTCCAGCTATGCTCGTGAAATGTTCCTCGACTGCATCTATTTGCGTCCTCGGAAAAACATTGAAAATTGAAAATCGAAAATTGAAAACATACGAATATGAAAACAATATCAATAGCGAAACGATGGATGAGTGCAATATGCATGTCATTTGTCATTTGTCCATTGACATTTAGCAGTGCGTCGGCGCAAGAGAACTTGAAGACCGTCCGTGGACAGGTGCTCGATGCAGCTACGGGTCGCCCACTGGCAGGTGTCATTGTTGCGGCCTACGGTGAAGAACGCTATTCGGCCATGACCGACGAGGAAGGCCGCTACGAACTGAAAGCTCCTGACCATGTGCGTTCGGTATCGATGCGTGTCGAGGGTTACAACTTCTTGCAGTGTGCCATTGGCGACAATGTGGCTGATGCCCGCCTTTACCATGAGGCATTCACCGAGTTCTATAAGCGTGAGACACGTGCCACCCTCTCTGCCGAGGCCGACAAATTCGAGAACACCTCAGAGGTCAGCATCGACCCGCTCATTGCTCAGCAACTGGGTGCCGACATGCGCTCCGTGTCCCGCGGCGGCATGAACGGAATTGGCTGCACGCAGCTCATACAAGGTATTAATTCGCTCAATGCCAATGCCCAGCCACTCGTGGTGATCGACGATGTGCTGTTTGACATGGAGTACGACCGCACCATGCTTCACGATGGCTACTTCAACAATATGCTGGCCAACCTCAACGTCAACGACATTGAGCGAGTAGAGGTGCTGAAGAACGGTACTGCGCTCTATGGAGCCAAAGGTGCCAACGGTGTGATCCGCATCTACACCAAGCGCAACAAGAGTATGGCTACGAAGATCGACCTCACCATCAACGGACGTTTCGAGCTTATGCCGCGCACACCATCCATGATGTCGGCTGAAGATTATCGACTCTATGCCACTGAGTTGCTCGCGCCTAAGACACCGACACTCGATCGCATGAAGTTCCTGAACAACGACCCCACCTATTTCTACTACAACCAGTATCACAATAATACCAACTGGAAAGATGAGGTCTATCGCAATGCTTTCTCTCAGAACTACGGCATCAATGTGCAAGGTGGTGACAACGTGGCCAGCTACAACCTTTCTGTAGGCTATTCGCGTGCCAACAGCACATTGCGCAACAACGACTTCTCTCGTTTCAACATGCGTCTGAACACCGACATCGAGGTCATCAAGAACCTGATGGTTCGCTTCGATGCCAGCTACAGCGACGTAGACCGCAAGCTGCGCGATGACGGTGCTCCTGCCGATCTGCTTACGGGTGTGGTCACTTCTCCCACCTTCCTTGCGCTGGCCAAGTCGCCTTTCCTCTCGCCCTATGCCTACGATATTCAGGGTCACAGCAGTCACTATCTGGCCGAGGCCGACGACTATCTTGAAGGCTTGTTCCAGAACCGTGGCCGTCTGCCTAACCCCAATGCCATTCTTGAGTTTGGCGATGGTGTCAACCGCAACTCTCAAGGCAATCGCCTCATCATCTTCTCTGTGAAGCCCAGCTACCAGATAAACAAGCACCTGGCCGTGAGTACGCATTTCGCTCTTACGCTGGTGAACACCAACGAGAACTACTATCTGCCTATCCAGGGTGTTCCTACGTTCACTGTCGACGGACTTGATTCACAGACTATTCTGCAGAACATTGCGCAGAGCCAGGCTTCTCGTCAGACCGCTATTCAGAGCGACACCCGTTTGGGATGGAAGAACAGCTATGGCGCAAATCAGATTAAGTTGGAGGGCGGCTTCCGCTTCAATTCCTACAACTACAACATGACCATGCAGCGTGGTTACAATACGGGCAACGATAAGACGCCTAACATGAGTGCTCAGCTTCAGTTCAAGACCACGGGCGGTGCCGACGACAAGACACGTGAACTGGTGTGGTACGGTCTGGCCGACTACAACTATGCTCAGCGCTATTATGCCAGTGCAGGCCTTTCGGCTCATGCCTCTTCTCGTTTCGGCAAGGATGCCCCCGGCTTCAAGCTGGCAGGTGTCGTCTGGGGACTCTTCCCCAGTCTGCAGGGAGCATGGGTCATCACCAATGAGCCTTGGATGCCCCGTGTCAAAGCCATCGACTATCTGCGTCTCAATGTGGGCTATGACGTTTCGGGCAACGACAATGTTGACTACACTGCATCGCGAAGCTATTTCGTGGCTCGTCGCATGCTCAGCAGCACTGCCAGCAGCCTGTCTATTGGCAACATCGGCAACACGGAGCTGAAGTGGGAGACCACTCGCCGTCTGACTGCCGGCCTGCGTGCCAATTTCCTTGACAATCGTGTGAGCCTTTCGTTCAACGTGTTCAAGAGCTGGACGTCCAACCTTCTTTCACTTCAGCAGCTGGCATGGACCAGTGGCTTGCAGCAGAACTGGTGCAATGACGGCAAACTGGAGAATGGCGGCTTCGACGTTGCTGCCAGTGTCAAGGTGCTCAACCTGAAGGACTGGCGCTGGGAGATCGGCGCATCGGTCGGACACTATAGTAATAAGGTGAAGGCTCTGCCCAACGGCAATTCGTTCACCACCCCGATGTATGGCGCTACGATCCTGACCGAAGTTGGTCAGCCCGTAGGACTCTTCTATGGCTGGCGCACCAATGGTGTCTATGCCACCGCTGCCGAGGCCAAGGCCAGCAACCTGTGTGTGCTGAAGGAGAATGGCGACAAGGAGTATTTCCAGGCAGGCGACATGCGTTTTGTCGATGTCGATGGCAATGGCATCATCGACAATGCCGACCGTCAGATCATTGGCAACCCCAATCCCGATATCTATGGCAATCTGCGCACTTCGCTCAACTGGAAGAACATCACCCTCAATGCCGTCTTCAACTATTCGCTGGGCAATGATGTGTTCAACTATCAGCGTTCGCTGCTCGAAGGTGGCAGTCTCTTTGTCAATCAGACCACTGCTGTCAACAGCCGTTGGACTACTGAGGGACAGCAGACCGCCGTGCCACGCGTCAGCTATCGCGACCCATTGGGCAATGCCCGCTTCAGCGATCGCTGGATTGAGAATGGCAGCTACATGCGCCTCAGTTCGCTCACCATCAGCTACTATATCCCCGTCCGCAGCACCTATCTGCAGGGTATCACTGTCTGGGGCAATGGTTCCAACCTGTTCACCATCTCTCGCTATCTGGGCAGCGATCCCGACTGCACCGTTGCCGGCAGCATCCTTGCCCAAGGCATCGACCGTGGCGTGGTGGCAGCAGGCCGTTCCTTCTCACTGGGTGTCAACATCAACCTGTAATAAATTGAAAATTGAAGATTGAAAATTGAAAATTATGAGTACATATATTAGAAAAGGACTTTCTGTTGCTTTGCCACTTATCATCGGCCTTTCGGCTTCTTTCTCTTCATGCAGCAAGATGCTCGAAACCGACTCTGAGTTGGTTGAGTTCGAAAAAGACAATCAGCTCAACCATGCCACAGACTCAGTCTACAGCACTTTGGGCATCATCAACAAGATTCAGTCTATTGCCGATCGTGTCGTGCTGCTTGGCGAGGCACGTGCCGACCTTGTGCAGACCACTGAGCAGGCCTCTGCCGACCTGAAGCGTCTGGCCAGCTTCGACCTGAAGTCGGCCAATAAGTACAATTGCGTGAGCGACTATTATGCCGTCATCAACAACTGCAACTATTTCCTGGCTCATGCCGATACAACTTTGCAGCGCCGTGGCCATTCGGTCTTGCTGTCCGAGTATGCCGCTGTCAAGTCATTCCGTGCATGGACCTATCTGCAGTTGGTTCAGGCATACGGTCGTGTGCCTTTGGTGCTCAAGCCTGTCATGACCGAGCAGGAGGCTCGTGATGCCATGAATCAGCCATACGCTGACATCAAGACCATCTGCCAGTACTTCATCGACGACCTCACCCCATACGTGGGTGTCGAGTTGCCTCGTTTTGGTGTCATCGACGGATGGGACTCGCAGCAGTTCTTTATCCCCATGCGTGTGTTGCTGGGCGATTTGTGCCTCTGGGCTGGCCGCTATCAGGAGTCGGCCAAGTGGTATCACGACTTTATCACCGACGTCAGGAAGCCTGTCATGCTGAGCATCTCGCGCTCTTACTGGCCCGATCCCACTCAGTATGTTCGTCCTGTCGAGGGCTATTATGTTACTTCCACAGCTGAATTGCTCAGCTTTGTGCCTATGGAGTTGCGCATTTTTGATGGTTACGTGAGCGATCTGCCAAACATTTTCGAGTCGACTAATCAGAACTACTTCTATTATCAGCTCACCCCGTCGGAGGGCATGCGCGAGCTTTCGAGAGCACAGATCTATGCTACGGAGTATAAGACCTCTACCCAGACCGATACGATCTATGCTCCGCGCACCGGTCTGATTTCGAACATCTACGTGGGCGACCTTCGTCTTACCAGCAACTACAATCTGAGTGCTTGGGGTGGCCAGGGCGACTATTCAGAGTACAATACGGTGTACCAGTCAATGAGTAAGATTTGGCACGCGGGACTTGTTCCGACCTATCGTCGCAGCATGGTATATCTGCGCTATGCCGAGGCACTCAACCGTGCTGGGCTGCCACAGTCGGCTCTTGTCGTTCTGAAGTATGGCATGTGTGAAGACAACGTCAATCTTTATGTCGATGAAGACGAGCGTGCCAAGGCTGGCAATCTGATTTCTTTCGATCCCAACGTGTTCAAGAAACTCGATTCCGACGGCAATCTGGCCATCTATGGCATCCACTCTTTCGGTTCCGGCGATTCGCATGCCAACAAGCAATATGTCTTGCCTCAGCCTACAACTGCGTTGGCCAGCAAGCAAGACACGGTCGACTATCAGATACCATTGGTCGAAAACATGATTATCGATGAGATGGCGCTCGAAGGTTCTTTCGAGGGCAATCGTTTCTACGATCTCATGCGTGTGGCCCTGCGCCGCAGCGATCCTGCCTATCTGGCCGATCCTATTGCCCGTCGTTCAGGTTCTATCGACAATACGCTGCGCACGCTGCTGATGGATGCAAACAACTGGTATCTGCCGCTGAATACAGAGAACGGTTCGGTCTTTAAGCAGTAATGATTCCTCTTTTGATTGCCTGACTGCGTCAGTCGGCAATCAGCTTGAATTAAGTTTTGGCCATAATCTTTGAATTATGGCCAAAATTTTTTTGACCTGTAGTTTAG
>CACXXD010000066.1 GCA_902771445.1 uncultured Prevotellaceae bacterium | reverse complement strand
AATAGGCAAAACGCCATTAGATAAATGTACTTTTTCATAAAATTACTTGTTTAAATATAGTTGGATAGTACTTTCCGAAATGTAGTATCACGTCTTTCAGGGCAAAGATAAGAACAAAAGGTTGAAAGAGTACTGCCAAACGAAAAAAACGACTCCCATTCCGCGAAATGGGAGTCGATTCTGCGGAATGGGAGTCGCTTTTTGAGGTGGATTAGTAGCGGGTGCCTGTCTAATTCTGCTCGTTATACTGTGCCAGCCACTCTCTGGGCGAGAGACCTGTCACGGCCTTGAAGGTGCGGAAGAAAGTGGTCTCGCTGGTGAAGCCCGCCTGGCTGCTGACGATGACAATCTTCATGTCGGGCTGTTCGCGGAGCAGCTGCTGTGCGTGGCGTACGCGATATTCACCAACCAGCTGGGCGAAGGTGGTGCCCCGCTGCTGGGCGAGGACATTGGTAACGGTGCTGACGCTGATGTTCAGACTCGTTGCCACATCCGTGAGGCGCAGGCGGCTCTGCAGATAGTGCTGGTCTTGCTCCAAGAACTGACAGATGCGCTGCATCAGTTCCTCATCGCTTGGGGTGGCAGGTGCCTGACTGTCGGGCAGACTCTCTGCAATGGGCTTGTGGCGCTTTCTATTAATAATAATGTATGCGAGAGCGGAGAGAAGTGCTACTGCCACGATGACCCACAGCCATGCATACGAACAGCTCTCCGCTAGAACGGGGGCCTCACTATTGACATGCATCAGCCAGACGGTGGAGAGGGGGGCAAAGTTGTCGTGACTTTGGTTGACACCACCGGTAATGAGCAGGTTGCCGTCTGGAGTTAATACAGGAATGGTGCATCCCATATCGGGCATAGGATCTGTATAGAAGAGCTTCAGTTTAGCATGCCAAGCCTTCTCCTGGCTCCCTGTGATGGCATTGTCGGCTGGCATCTGGGCATAGTCAATACTGAGGAAGTAGTAGCGGTCACGTATGTCGCGGCCAACGACGTAGGCACGCTGTACTTGACGGTCGGCAATAGCAGGCGAGTCGTAGAGGATACTGTCGCCAAAGGGAGCCATCGGTATCACGCAATCGGTGGGCAGTAGCGTGAACACAGTGTCGCGCACCAAAGAGATGGCCAGCTGTCTGTCTGAGTTTACGACGGGCAACAGGTAGGAGTAGTCCCCCTCTTGCTCATCGCCAATGAAGCTAACGTCGCTGCTGAAAGAACGTTCAAAAGGCATGGGCTGCCACTCGTCCAGCAGCGGAACGCTGAACGGAGTGCCCTTCATGCGGTCGACAGTAGAGCTGCCCACAGGCTGGTAGCGGGTGTCGTGAGCCCCCAGAATGATGACATCGCCATCAGATGTGCGGAAGATATAGGGGCACATACGTTCCACGGCCACTTCCTTGACCAGCGAGAAGGTCTTCTTGCCGTCGAACAGTTCAATAGCATCGTGATGAAAGTGATTGCCGACGATAACCACGCGACCACTGTCGAGCTCGATGCCCTGTGCCAGCGTGCGCTTGGTGTAGAGGCTGCTGAAGCCTGTGCAGGTGTGTGAGGCTGGGTCGTAACTTTCAACCAGATAGCTCTGCCCTATGCCTATCGGCTCACTATGACCGCCAGCCAGCAACACCTTTCCCGCTGTCAATGGCACAGCGAGGCCATTGTCGTGGGGGTATTCTGTTGGCAGCTGATGCCATTGGCCGTCCTTGTAGTATTCTGCCGTAGCTGTGGGCTTGAAGCCTATGGTATGTCCACCCACCACCGTCAGCTCATCGCCTGCATAGAACATGTTGTGGCCGGCACGGGGAATGTTCAGCTCGGGCAGACGCTCAGCATTGACTTTTACGAGCGGGCATGCTGTCGTGTCGGCCAGAGTGGGGTCGGGCTGCTGACGATGGTCTGTCGCCTTATTGCCGTCGTCCGAGCAACAAATGACAAAGATGGCGCAAAAAAAGAGCAGACTGGCATGAAAGGCGAAACCGTTGCCATGTTTCAGAGAGTACATGTCTTTGTTTGGGTGATGTTTGTACGAGTGTCCGGGAGTGACTTGAAAAGTAAATTTTTTCGTTTCATGGTTGTTAGTTGTGTTAATTATTAATTATTAAATAGTTGATTAGTTTATTTCTGGATGAATCCACGGCGCAAAAGTATGGAAAAAAAACGAAACGACCAAAAAAACGCGTAACTATTGCATGGCTGTGGCAAAAAAAGACATGTAAGATTATCCTTTCTTGTATTTCTTTCCGAACAAGTAAGAACTCAGTTTGATATGGCTGTAAACCCACTTTGATTCAATATCAATCTCAAAACGAGGGTTCCGACATGGTGCGATGGCTGGCATGTCCTCGTTCTAGAATGCCACTTTCTGAAGGACCTTTTTTTTATGAATTATTTTGACAAAAAATGCCTTAAAAGCATTTATGGAGAAATTAATGCAGAATATGCGATGGAGGCAATGAACGTCATGGCGGATTACACGAAGGCTTTTGATGCGTATTGAAAGTTTATTTATTGAAAAAATATCAAGAATTGATAAATATCAAGCAAAAAGTATCAAAAAGTAAGTTTTTTGATAAAAAAAGCGATAAAATGTTTGCAGGAAGTTTTTTTTTATATAACTTTGCAACCGAAAAAATAAACCAATACAAATTTCAATAGTAATTCTAAAAAGTAAAAAGATTATGAATGCAGCAAAAGTTGTAGAAGATCTCAAGCTGAGATTTCCGAATGAGCCTGAGTACATTCAGGCAGTGAGTCAGGTGCTTCCCACTATCGAAGAGGAATACAACAAGCATCCCGAGTTTGAAAAGTACAATCTGATTGAGCGTCTTTGCATCCCCGACCGCGTGATTGAGTTCCGCGTGACATGGGTTGACGACAAGGGCAATGTTCAGACAAATATGGGTTATCGCATTCAGCACAACAATGCCATTGGTCCGTACAAAGGTGGTATCCGCTATCATAAGAGTGTAAATCTGGGCATCCTGAAGTTCCTTGCGTTCGAGCAGACCTTTAAGAACTCTCTGACGACACTGCCTATGGGTGGTGCAAAAGGTGGTTCAGACTTCTCGCCACGCGGCAAGAGCGACGCCGAGGTGATGCGTTTCTGCCAGGCTTTCATGAACGAGTTGTATCGCCACATCGGTCCCGACGAGGACGTTCCCGCTGGTGACATCGGCGTAGGCGGACGCGAAGTTGGCTATCTGTTTGGCCAGTACAAGAAGCTAACCCACCAGTTCCAGGGCGTTCTTACGGGCAAGGGCATTCAGTTTGGCGGTTCACTCATCCGTCCTGAGGCAACCGGCTACGGATGTGTATATTTCCTCACCTCGATGCTCGGCACTCGCGGCATTGAACTGGCAGGCAAGAGCGTGCTGATCTCCGGTGCTGGCAACGTGGCTCAGTATGCTGCCGAGAAGTGCCTGCAACTGGGTGCCAAGGTGCTGACCATGTCTGATTCAGACGGTTACATCTATGATGCCGAAGGAATTGACCGTGCAAAGCTCGACTATATCATGGAGCTGAAGAACATTGAGCGCGGACGAATCAAGGAATATGTAGAGGAGTATCCTAACGCCGTCTACCATGAGGGCAAGCGTCCCTGGTATGAAAAGGCCGACATCGCCCTGCCCTGCGCCACTCAGAACGAGATCAACGGTGACGAAGCCGCTGCACTGATCGAGAACGGTGTGATAGCAGTTGCCGAAGGTGCCAACATGCCTTCGCTGCCTGAGGCTATCAAGATTTTCCAGGACGCCAAGATTCTCTATGCACCTGGCAAGGCTTCAAATGCCGGTGGTGTGTCAGTCTCTGGTCTGGAAATGTCGCAGAACTCTGAGCGCCTGAGCTGGACTGCCAAGGAGGTTGACGACTATCTGAAGCGCATTATGAACGATATTCATGAGAACTGCGTGAAGTACGGAACTACCGAAGACGGCTACATCAACTATGTGAAGGGTGCCAATGTGGCTGGCTTCATGAAGGTTGCAAAAGCAATGATGGCTCAAGGACTGGTTTGATTTTAAACCATGACGTATAAAAATCGGAAGTAGGAGGAAAACAAAGTCGTTTTCCTCCTACTTAAATTATATTCTATTGTTTATCCGAAGAAGTCGTGTGGCCTGCCAACGATCGCCAAACAAGGAAAGCAGCTGCAAAGGTTAACAGCCAGCCGCCCAATGTCACCAGAAAGAAATGGAAATAACTGGAATACATCTGAATAGTGCCAGACAACATGCAGGCAATCATCATCGAGAGGGCCATGAGCGATTTGGCGATGTTACCGTTTCTAAGTTTCCTCAGCAATGCCAGATAGCCAGACAGTGCAATTCCATAGGCAGCCTGCTCAAAAAACACGCACGTACAGATGAGATAGAAATTGCTTGGTTGCCAAAAGCTCAACGTGACGTAGACAATTGGCGGCACGATGAGCAATGCGGCCATCGGCAGGACAAGGGCGCGTAGTGACCATCTGGACCTCAGCCGTCGACCGCTCATGATGCCGAACGTCAAGGCTATGACCCCAATCGTGCCAAGGACAAATCCCAGTTCCTGAGGTGAAAGTCCCAGTCCGCCACTGCTCTGATTGCTGATAAGAAAGAGTACCGCCATCTTATTGATCATGGTAGGAGCGAAAAGGAATAAAAGAACGAATGCCAACATCGACTTTGACAGTTCGAACTTAGGTTCATCGCAAGCAGGAAGTTCCTTACAAGTATGCCGTGGCAGCACGATGAGATGCCAAAAGAACAATAGCAGCATCAGGAACGACAAGATGAACACCATTGTGCGCCAAGAATAAAGTAAAGCATTGCGGTAGACAACCTGAAGATTGCCTACAAACATGATCAAGATGCCAATGCACACAATGTCTGCCATCTTGCGCGATAATTCCTTCAGCACTTGATAATTGCCGGAGCGGCTTGACACCAGACACTTGCAGAGCATGTCGACAGCCACATTATGTATTGCGGTAAAGAATGCTATCAACAGGAGCAAGGCAACGGTCTTCCATTCCGTAGGCAATGCAAATGCCAGCATGGAGAATGCCGGAACAAGCAGAAGCTCGAAGAGCAGAATGAGTTGCCAGCAATTCTTAGTCCGTGCCACCAACGGTTTCCACCAACATTTAGCAACCCAGGGAAGATAGCACAGACCGATATAGAACGTTGTTTCGTCAATCGAAAGCCCCGTCCTGCGCAACATGATGAGAGCAACCACAAACACAAATGCATAGAGTATGCCCTTTGTAAAATACAAAGAAGGCATCCATCTCATGATTGATTGTTGCTCGCTCATACCCATCTCATACTTGTCTGTACAGCGTGATCAGTTTTTCGCCAGTTTCTTCTTTCCAAAGTCCTTGTCAACTTTGATAAGAGAGGCAACCAAGAAAGTGATGACACACAGTGCGGTTACCACAACGAAGAACAAACGATAGCCGAGCGCGTCCTTCATATAGCCTGAGAGCATACCTGGCAGCATGAGACCCAAGTAGGAAATGGCCGTGCAAAATGCATAGTGCGATGTCTGGAAAGCTCCTTTACTGAAGTAAAGCATGTAGAGCGTCAGGGCCGTAAATCCTATACCGTAGCCAAACTGCTCGATAAACAAGCATGTACTAACCACAAAAAGATTGCTTGTCATTGAATAGCTCAGGTAGACGTAAACGATGTCGGGCAACGTAATGGCACACACCATAGGCCACAACCATTTTTTGAATCCGTCACGCCCAGCCAAGATGCCTCCCATGATGCCTCCTAAGGTGAGCCCGATCATTCCCACTGTTCCGCTAACCAGTCCAAACTCTTGCAGGGAAAGCCCCAAGCCCCCTTCTTCGTTGGGACGCATGAGGAACGTGACACTCATCTTCAGCATCAGTGCTTCAGGAAAACGATAGAAGAGCAAGAACAACATGGGAGCTATCATCTGCAATGGGGGCAACTTCTGGAAAAAAGACTTGAAGGCCGTGGTCACTCCCACTAATATTTCGCATGCATTCGTATCATGTGGGCGGTCTGCGTCGGCATGTGGCATCACCTTTGAATGGTAGAGCCAAATGGCGATGAACAATCCAGCCAGTCCATAGAACACCAAACTCCAGGTGTATGCAGTCTCGTTGTCAAAAGCCTCTTGCATGAATCCTGCCACAGGAATCAGTATGCCATTGCCAAATATGACAGCAGCACGATAGAAGGTATTGCGAATGCCCACGAACCACACCTGGTCGTGATCGTCCAGCTCCATCATGTAGTATCCGTCGGCGGCAATATCATGCGTGGCACTGGCAAATGCCATCAAGAAAAAGAACGACATGGTTCCCTGAAACCAAAAGGGAGCGTTCAACAGGAAGGCAACACCAGCGAGCGAAGAACCCAACAAGAGTTGCATGGCCAGCACCCACCAGCGCTTCGTCTTGTATAAGTCGACAAATGGGCTCCATAGCGGTTTAATGACCCAAGGCAGTCCCAACCATCCCGTGTACAATGCTATCTCTGTATCGGTCATGCCTAATTGCATGTACATGACCACAGCAACGGTCATGACGACAACATTCGGAAGTCCTTCAGCAATATAAAGAGTGGGAATCCATGACCAAGGATTTCTTTTTTTGTTATTCATTATCTTAATAAAGACAAACGTTTCATTAATAAATTACTATTTGTATATCTTTTTGATCTCTGCGCCTTGGTAATAGAAAAGCAGAATCTCGTCGTAGCTATATCCGTGCTCTCCCATTACGGCTGCACCAATCTGGCAGAGCCCCACACCGTGTCCCCACCCTTTTCCGTTCAGGACAAAGCGATTGCCAGATTTTACGACATCAAATGCCGAACTGTACAAATGAGTTTCACTGAGCACTCTTCTGATTTCCAGTTCCTTGCCAATGATGAATGAGCGTTTTGTGCCTACGATCTGCAATTTCCAGATGCGCCCGCTTTTGCCTCGCTCCAAAGGAACCAAATCGACGATGTCGCCCAAGTCCAACTTCAGTTTCTGATTGATCAGATTTGTCAGTTCCTCCTGCGTATATTCCACCTTCCACTGGTAGAAATCAGGTGTCTCCTGATCGTAGTCGTTGAGTACTTCATGAAGAATCTTTTCATCTTTGGTATTACAGAAAGGGTCTTCAACAGAAACCAGATACGGCTTCTTCGTGTCTTCCCAGCAATACTGATACTCTTCCGTGCGTCCTCCGCAACATTTTGAGAAGCGTGCATCACAAAGCTCGTTGTCATAGACCAAGACCTGTCCCCTTGTTGCTTTTATGGCTTCGGTCACCGAAGAGTTTGTTGCTCGTGTGATTCCCTGATACCGCTGACAATGATCGTCGGCGCAGACATCAAACAGCGTATGATCTTCATGCCCATACCATCGTATGATTTCGTCTTCCTTACGCACAAAGGAGAAGAACCCGTCGGTCTTTTTCTCCCCGCTCTCTTCTCTCTTCTTTTTCTGAGAAAGCAGCCATGAGCGGGAAATAACGGCATGAGCCTTCAACAGTTCCAACGATGCCGTTGCACTCATCTCACTGGAGATGACACTCTCTAAGTATTGCTCAATGGGCAGTTCGTTGATGGCAACGATCTTGTCGGCATCGACCACAAGCCTGAGTGCTCCGCGGAAGACTTGTGTCTCCTGTCGCTCCCAGTGAAAGTTCACACCTATTGTCACATTGTAAAGCGAAAAAGAAGCATCACAATTCTGGGGGGTGAACAACAGTTCACGATATTGCTGACCATGCCAAACGATGCCTCCTTCGGATAGCTTCACCGTCTGTTCGCCCTCAATAGTTTCGCCCTTGGCAGTATATGGCGCATTCAACGAGAACTTGATGACCTGTTCAGTCAGAATACCTACCTTTACGATTGGTTCCTTCTTGTCGTTGGCAGCCTGACGTATGTCAAATGACGCATCGGTCAAACGTTCTTTCAGTTGCTTGAAAGCCTCGTCGGTCAATGCACACTCGCGAAGAATTGAAACTGCATCGGCTGGGGTTATACTTTCATAATCACGCTCACGAGGAGTGATGATGAGACCTGCCATATCTAAGGCTCCGGGACTAATCATCAACTGCCCGTCGTCTGTCCGATAATAACAATCAGGACGATGTTTTGAACGCGGAAATACAACAGTCAGATATTCCATATATGCCTGTGATTCAGAGCCAGCCACTTCGCTCTGTCGCCAGCAGACGATGTTCATCATGGGTTCTGTCTCGTCTTCGTCCTTATCCAGTTGCTCATAGAACTTAGTGAAGAGCCGGGACGATATTTTCTCTGATTTGCTTTTCAATACAAAAGCGTGACAAGGGAAATCTTCAATGACCGCAATCTCAGCATCATCGCCAAGTCTGGCCAAGGTCGTCAGATTGCGGCTCAGACGAGGCCACTCTTTTTGAAGCGGCAAGACGAGGTTGCCACTATAGTCTGTCGTAATGCCAGCCTGCAGATGAGCATGGTCGGGTGCCGAAGCTCCGCATTTGGGACCATTATAGAATACGGTTAATTCAGGATAGCGAACCAAGAGCTTCATCATCTCGTCATACATCATGCGGATGGCCTGCGGCTGATGCTGAAGCACCGGAATCGTAAAGTGCATGGGCAGGATGGGGAAAGGATTGACCAGCAGTTCGAAACGACCGTCCAGAATCTTCTTCATCTGCACAGTCGGTCGGTTCTGAACACAAAGGAAACATGGTCGCTCAGAGATGGCAGACTTAGATATGTTTGCTCCAGTTGACACGATGCGAGCCGGATTGAACTGAACACGCAGGGCTATTGTGTCAGTGGTCAACTGACGTGTTTTCACATTGGCTATTTCGCGGTATCGTTTGCGCGTTTCATCCCATGTGCGTAATTGGCGGTCGAAATATCGATTCAGCGATCCCATCTCGCCTTTCTCTTCCATGCCGTCGGCATTTTCCTCCGTTTGTTCGGGGTGTTTAGCATTCCGTCGCTGACGTGCTTTAATCTCGATCGTACGCAACTGGTCTTTATAGAGGTTGTTGACATTGACACGGTCAATACTAAGTGCAGCATCGCTGTTGCCCCCCCATCGGCGACAAAGATAGAGCTCGTCGTAAATACGACCGATGCGATAGCGCCGCGAAAAGACAAGGCCAAGTGCATAGTCTTCTCCATAAGAGGTATTCGGCAATTGAACCTGCCGTAACAGCGGAGTATAAAAGGCCCGTGGTGCGCCAAGTCCATTGATGCGCAAAGCATTGTTGGGGCCGTTCTCATCAGTCCATTCCTTGTGGGCTATCAATCCCGGCGGCAATGTATTCAGATCAAAGTCACACATCCGATAGGCACCAATCACCATCGCTGCCTGTTGCTTTCTGAAGGCATCGACGATTGTCTGGAGAGTGGAGTTTGACGAATACATATCGTCTGAGTCCAGTTGGACTACAAACCGACCGCAATGCGCATCGTTGACAGCCATGTTCCAGCATCCGCCAATTCCCAAGTCATTTCGGTTGGGGATAAGATGTACGAGCTTGTCAGGATACTGCTGGCTCAGTTCCTGCAAAATGCTTGTTGTACCATCGGTTGAGTGATTGTCGACCACCATCACATTGAAGTCGAAGGTCGTTTCCTGATGGATGGCACTTTCCACGGCGTCGCGAATGGTCTTCACACGATTGAATACTGGTATGACGACCGATGCTTCCAAATCGAAATTCTGCTCATCGAAGTCAATCGTCCGATAAGCCGAAGTGTCGACAAGCGCACCTATTGCCTTCAGATGGGCCGTCACCGCCTTTTCCATTTCAATCTGCACTTCACGATTGGCAGGATTGACATAGTCGAACTGCTTCACGCCACTTGCTCTCACATCACGTTCCTCTTCTGTATAGAGCAACTCTTTCAGATGTAGAAGCTCGCCTTCACGACTGAGGTATAGACGGAGATCGTAGAGACCGGCAAATGAGTAAGCATTGTCTTGCAACTGAGCACACCATTTCTTCAGCAAGCAAGTACGAATCAGCAACAGCGAGCCGAAATCGAAGTCATCGCGCACACTGCCCAATTGATAGTCAATGGCAGGATGTTTTTCAACAACGGCCTTTCCGTTGAGTACTTTCTTCTCATAGTGATCAGCATAGACCAAGGCTGCGCCCGACTCAGTTGCCACCCTGACCATTCGCTCTAAGGCCCCTTCACCAATTGTCAGGGAAGTCGGCTTCGTGCATAGCAACACATAATCGGCAGAGGCTGCATTGGCAATCTGTTTCATGGTCTTGGTCGACGTCAGTCCTGCCTCCATCACCATGCATGGCCAGTTGCTATTGACTGGTTCACTTTCGCATAGGAAACAAAGACAACGCAGAAGTGTACTTCTTGCAAATTGCTCAGCAATGGACTCCGCCACTTTCTGTTCTTCACAAGGAACAAATATATCGACAGTTTTTCTCATTCTAAAATTCTTTTGGTCGTGCAAAGATACAGTAAATTCTACTGAAATGCAAAAATAACAAACATTTCTTGCGCGTTTTTGAAAATTAGATGCTCACTTTTCAGCTTAGGGGAAGTTTACAAAAGAAAAACAAGAAAAACTGTTATGCCTAAGCCGACATCAGTTTTTCTTGTTGTGCGTTCTATTTTGACACGTTACAGGTCAAATCTTGAGTTCTTTCATAATCTCCGACATGCGCTGAAGTGTCGAGATGCGGGTAGGCACCAACGGCAGGCGCAACACATTCTCAATGAATCCCATTTCGTGCAACATGGCTTTGACACCTGCCGGATTGCCATCGACAAAAAGCAGCGAGAACAAGTCCGTAAAACGATGGTGAATCTTGCGGGCGGGATCATATTCGCCCCTCATTTGCAACCGAATCATCTTTGAGAATTCCTTTGGCAGGGCATTGCCGATGACCGAGATGACACCAACTGCGCCACAAGAAACCATAGGAAACGTCAGAGAGTCGTCGCCACTGATGACATCGAAGTCACGCGGCTTGTTCTTGATGATCTCATCCACTTGCTCCAGATTGCCGCTGGCTTCCTTGATGGCTACGATGTTCTTGCAATCACGAGCCAGTCGAACCGTTGTGGCTGCCTGCATATTGACACCCGTCCGACCTGGGACATTATAAAGAACCACTGGCAATTTGGTTGCTGCTGCAATTGCCTTAAAGTGCTGATACAAGCCTTCTTGCGACGGTTTGTTATAGTAAGGGCAAACACTCAGGATGCCATCAATTCCTTTGAAGTCACCTTCCTGCAGCTCGCGCACAACCGAAGCCGTATTGTTGCCTCCGCATCCCATCAAGATGGGTACACGACCCTGCACCTTATCGACAATCAGGTTCTTGATTTTCTGTTTTTCTTCTTGTGAGAGCGTAGGTGTCTCACCCGTCGTAGCCAAGATACAAAAGAAGTCGGCACCATTGTCCAGTTGATAGTCAACCAAGCGCATCAGAGCCTCATAATCTACTTCACTATTTTGCTTGAAGGGAGTAATTAAGGCGATGCCCAGTCCCTTGAAAATATTACGTACCATAAGAGTCGTTGTCTAATCTGGATGCAAAGTTACGAAAAAATATCTGTATATATACAGGAATAGCTTTCATTTTCATGTTTTTTACGAGAAAGTTATATTTAATCGTAAACAGACCGATTAATTCTCTATCATGTTAAGCATTTTGATAGTGGCTTTGATGGCTGCTTCCGTCTGGTCGGCATCCAGTCCCCGCGTTCTCATCTGCCGTCCGTCATCCATGCGCCATGTTATCACGGTTTGCACCAGTGCGTCAGTACGACCACCAGGCGGAATACTGACGGCATAGTTGTCCAGCAAGGGGAACGTGCGGTCCAGATATTCTTTGTATATCTTTCGCAGTGCCTTCACAAAGGCATCATATTGTCCGTCGCCCGAAGAGTGACCTTCGTATTGCACACCGTTCACGTCGACCTTGACGTTGGCCAGGGGCTTCAGTCCGTAGGCCAGCGAGACCTGATAGCTCACGAGTTTCACCTTTTCTTCCGCAACGTCATGTTTAAGCACATCGCTGACGATATAGGGAAGATCATCTTGTGTTACCACCTCTTTCCTGTCGCCAAGTTCGGTGATTCTTTTTGTTACGCGCTGAGTCTGTTCGGGGGTCAGTTCCAGCCCCAGTTCCTGAAGATTGCGGGCAATATTGGCGCGGCCACTGGTCTTGCCCATCGCATATTCACGTCGGCGTCCGAAGCGTTCTGGCACCAGCGCGTTATGGTATAGCCCTGCCTTGTTGTCTCCGTCAGCATGAATGCCTGCCACTTGCGTAAAAACATTATCGCCTATGATGGGCTGGTTAGGGGCGATGGCAATGCCGCTATAGCTCTCGACAAGCCGACTGATATCGTTGAGTTTCTCTTCGTTGATGCTGGTCTTGGCATTGAACTGATCTTTCAGAATGACCTGCACACTCGACAGAGGTGCGTTGCCGCAGCGCTCGCCCAGTCCGTTGACCGTCACGTGCAGACCACTGACACCGCAAAGTGCTGCTGCAAGTGAATTGGATACAGCCAGATCGTAGTCGTTGTGGGCATGGAAATCAAAATGGGCATCGGGATAGCGCTTGTTCATCTTGCGGAAATACTCTATGACTTGCAGAGGATTCATGATGCCAAGCGTATCGGGCAACATGAACCGCTGTATGGGCGAGTCGATCAGTGCATCCATCAGCTGATAGACATACTGGGGCGATTCTTTCATACCGCCCGACCAGTCTTCCAGATACAGATTGACCCCTATGCCCTGACTTTTGGCATAGTTCACCACCTCTTTAATATCTATGATATGCTCTTCGGGCGATTTGCGCAACTGTTCCTTGCAGTGTTTCAGAGAGCCTTTTGCCAAAAGGTTCAAAGTCAGGCACCCGGCATCTTTCACCCAGTCGACCGAAACATGCCCATCGACAAAGCCAAGCACTTCAATACTTTTCAGTCGGTTGATTTGCTGAGCATATCGGCAAATCATCTTCACCGCCTCTTTCTCGCCATCGCTCACCCGTGCCGATGCCACTTCGATGCGGTCGACATTCAGGTCACGCAACAGCATGCGTGCAATCATAAGCTTCTCATGAGGCAGGAAACTCACATTGCTCGTTTGTTCGCCGTCTCTCAGAGTGGAATCCATAATCTCAATGAATGGCTGGAAGCCACGCACCTGATTTACTTGTTCTGCTGTTCCCATGCTTCTATTTTTTCTTTGTTCTCAAGAAGAAAGTCTATGTCATCAAGACCATTCATCAGACAGTGCTTCTTGTAGCCATTGATCTCGAAATGCTCGCTTTTGCCCGTCGCTTTGTTGGTGACCGTCTGGTGCGGCAGGTCTACTTCGACTTCGGTCTTCGGGTCATTCTTGATGCTGTCGAAAAGCTCGGCCAGAAACTGTTCGGTAACCACTACTGGCAAGACGAAGTTGTTGAGCTCGTTGTTTTTATGAATATCGGCAAAAAACGAGCTGATGACGACGCGAAAGCCATAGCCCGCGATGGCCCATGCGGCATGTTCACGGCTGGAGCCAGAGCCGAAATTCTTGCCGGCAACCAAAATACAACCGCCGTAAACGGGGTTGTTGAGAACGAAGTCTTTTATGAGATTGCCTTGTTTGTCGTAGCGCCAGTCTCTGAAGAGATTCTGACCAAAGCCCTCTTTGTCCGTTGCCTTCAGAAATCGGGCAGGAATAATCTGATCAGTATCGACGTTTTCTAAAGGCAGTGGAACACAGGTCGAAGTTATGATATTGAATTTCTGCTTCATTGTTGAGTCTATTTTACTTTATTCTGATTCTAGTCTCGAATGTTAATTTACTATTTGACGATTTACAATTTACTATTTATTTTCGATTTGGTTATTTAACTATTTCTGACAGCTCTCAACCGTCAGGCAATCATACAATAATTAAGTAATGATAAAAAAAACTGGGGACGTTTTATCGTCTGTTCAGACCACCCCTAACCCCTCCTCGCTCGGCTCTGCCGCTTGCCTTAGCAAGAACTCAGGAGGGGTTAGGGGTGGTCTGAACAAATGAATTTGTCCCAACTTAATTTTTCTTTATTACTAAATCGCAAATAAATCGTAAATAGAAAATCGTTAAATCGTAAATACATAAATACTTGAGAAAGTTGAATATTCTGATGAAATCCTAATGGGCATATCCGTCTAAAGCAATTCCCTTGGGTCACTGATCTTGCCAGTGACTGCCGCTGCTGCCGCGACATAGGGAGAGCAAAGAATGGTGCGTGCTCCGGGGCCTTGGCGACCCTCAAAGTTGCGGTTGCTCGTCGATACGGCATATTTGCCTGCGGGTACCTTGTCGTCGTTCATGGCAAGACAGGCCGAACAGCCGGGCTGACGAATCTCGAAACCCGCCTCTGCAAGCACTTTGTCGATGCCCTCTTCACGAATCTGACGGTCAACGGCCCACGAGCCGGGAACGAGCCATGCCGTTACGTCGGCATGTTTTTTCCGTCCCTTCGCTATCGAGGCAAAGGCACGGAAGTCTTCTATACGACCATTGGTGCAGGCACCAACGAAGACATAGTCAATCTTCTTGCCCAGGAGCTTTTCGCCCGGCTGGAATCCCATGTAGTCCAGCGACTTACAGAAACTGGCTTTCGCTGCTTCGTCGGTATCCTCCAGCACTGGAATGCTTTCGGTAATGCCCATGCCCATGCCCGGGTTCGTTCCGTAGGTGACGAACGGCTCAATGTCTTCTGCATGGAATGTGAGTTCTTTGTCAAACATGGCATCGTCATCGCTTTTCAACGTTTTCCAATAGGCAACCGCCTTTTCCCATTCTTCGCCTTTGGGGGCATACTCGCGCCCCTTCAGATAGGCAAAGGTTGTCTCGTCCGGGGCAATAAATCCGCCACGTGCCCCCATCTCAATAGACAGATTGCAGAGGGTCAGTCTACCTTCCATCGACAAGTTCTTCACCACCTCACCGGCATACTCGACAAAATAGCCTGTTGCGCCCGACGTGGTCAACTTCGACATCAGATAAAGCGCCACGTCCTTTGCCGTGACACCTTTGCCCAGCTGACCGTCGATGTTGATGCGCATCGATTTGGGCTTCGTCTGCAGGATGCATTGCGAGGCCATGACCATCTCAACCTCCGATGTGCCAATGCCAAACGCAATGGCACCCATAGCACCGTGGGTCGATGTGTGTGAGTCGCCGCAGACAATCGTCATGCCTGGCAGCGAAAGCCCCTTCTCCGGCCCCACCACATGAATGATGCCGTTGTCTTTCGACATCATGCCGAAGTGGGTCAGTCCGAATTCGGCAGCATTCCTTGCCAGCACGTCTACCTGTTTTCTTGACACAGGGTCCTCTATCGGCTTGTCCTGATCGTGGGTCGGCGTGTTGTGGTCGGGCATACAGAAGATCTGCTGCGGTCGAAAGCACTTCAGCCCTCGGGCTCTCATGCCGTCAAAGGCCTGTGGCGAGGTCACCTCGTGGCAATACAGTCTGTCAATATATAACTGTGTGGGGCCGTCGTCCACGATCTGCACGACGTGCTTGTCCCATATTTTGTCAAATAATGTATTCATGTGGCAATCGTTTAGGATTCTTTCTTGAACTTGTTGATACAATCAATGTAGGCTTCGACCGATGCTGTCACAATGTCAGTATTGGCACCGAAGCCATAGTACATGGAGCCTGCATATTCTACCTGCATGTGTACTTTACCCACGTCGTCGGAGCCTTTGGAGATGGCTTGTATCGTAAACTCTTTCAGGGTCATCTGCTTCATGATGATTTTCTTCAGCGCCTTGATGGCAGCATCCACGGGGCCGTTGCCACTGGATGCTGCCTCGAACTTCTGGCCGCTGATGTCGATGCCGATAGACGCAACGCTCTTTACTCCCTTGCCAGTGGTCACCTGCAGGAAGTCCAGATGCACGGCATGCTGCTCGGCTGTATCGGCTCCAGCCAGCATCAGCACATCGCCGTCGTTGACCTCCTTCTTTTGATCAGCCAGCTCTAGGAACTTTTCGTAGACCTTGTCGAGCTTCTCTTCTGAAAGTTCCACTCCGTTGACGTGCAGCCTGTGTTTCAGGGCAGCACGGCCAGAACGAGCTGTCAGCACGATTGAATTGTCGTCGATGCCCACGTCCTTCGGGTCGATGATTTCGTAGGTCTGCACATTCTTCAGTACACCATCCTGATGTATGCCACTCGAATGGGCAAAGGCATTGCGTCCGACGATAGCCTTATTCGGCTGAACAGGCATGTTCATCAGACTTGACACCATGCGGCTGATTGGATATATTTTAGTTGTGTTGATATTCGTGTCAATATTCAGGCCTTTGTGGCACTTCAGAATCATGGCAATCTCTTCGAGCGAGGTGTTGCCGGCACGCTCGCCAATGCCATTGATGGTCACTTCCACCTGCCGTGCGCCATTCAGCACTCCTTCGAGCGTGTTGGCCGTTGCCATGCCAAGGTCGTTGTGGCAATGGGTAGAGATGATGGCACGGTCGATGTTGTCGACATGTTCCATGAGATACTTGATTTTGCTGCCGAACTCGTCTGGCAGACAATAGCCTGTGGTGTCGGGAATGTTGACGACTGTAGCACCGGCTGCGATAACGGCCTGTACGACGCGAGCCAGATATTCATTGTCGGTACGGCCAGCATCCTCTGCATAGAATTCCACATCGTCTACGTATGTCCTGGCATATTTCACAGCGGCAACGGCACGTTCAATGATTTCCTCACGATTTGAATTGAACTTATATTTAATATGTGAGTCGCTGGTTCCGATGCCTGTATGAATGCGCTTGTGCTTGGCATATCTCAGGGCCTCGGCAGCCACGTCGATGTCTTTCTTCACAGCTCGCGTCAATGCGCATATCGTCGGCCATGTCACGGCCTTCGAAATCTCTATCACACTGTTGAAGTCGCCAGGCGAACTGATGGGAAACCCTGCTTCGATCACGTCGACACCCAACTGCTCAAGTGCCTTGGCCACCTGAATCTTCTCAATTGTATTGAGCTGGCATCCAGGAACCTGCTCGCCATCGCGAAGGGTCGTGTCGAATATAAACAATCTGTCATTCATACGTTTTTAAATCTTTGTACCTTGGAATATGTGATTTTTTGGTGCGCAAAGTTACACTTTTTCCGCGAACAAAGAAAATAAACCAAAACTTTTTTGCTTAATTTTGTAACAGATTGACATATCTCAATTCGCAAAACCTCCTAATTGAAAGAAAACAGCATCAAAAACAGGGAAGCACGATTATGCTTCCCCATCATACATTTCTGTCAGAATCATGCGTTGCGCATCTGCTGGAGCAACTCGCGCTGGCGGTCATTCAGCTGAGGCAGCGTCACGTTGTAGGTCAAAATGAGGTCACTCCCACCTTGCCCTTTTCCGCGCAGTCGGACTTTCGTGCCGGGCTGCGTACCGGCCTTCACCTTCAACTTCAGCTTTTGTCCGTTGCCCAGGCCCACAAAGACCTCACCGCCCAGCAAGGCCGTGTACATGTCAATGCTGACCGACGCCTGCGACTCCATTGGCTGCTGCTGACCGAATCCGCCAAATCCCATGCCGGCGCTCCGGCCTTTGCCGCCAAACAGATTCTCAAAGAACGAGCTGAAGCCGCCGCCTTTGAAGTTACTGAAATCGAATCCCTCAAAAGGTGAGCCACCGCCCTGCCCGAAGCCTCCGAATCCGCCTTGGCCGTTACCGCCAAAGGCATCGGCTTGGCGCCATTGCTCACCGTACTGGTCGTACTTCTTACGCTTCTCCGGGTCGTTCAGCACATCGTATGCTTCGTTTAATGCCTGAAACTTTGCCTTCGCCTTTGGGTCGTCGGGGTGCAAATCTGGATGAAACTGCTTTGCTCGTTTCAGGTATGCCTTCTTCACATCTTTCTGTGGTATGTTCTTGTCTACCCCCAGAATCTTGTAGTAATCAATAAATGCCATAACTATATCTCCTTTCTTTATTGATACCACAGCAAAAAACATGCCAACTACAACGTTTCGTCAACAGAAATGTTGTGACCCACATTTATTGCTATATTCGTTTTTATAGGGATACAAACTACTCTGTTCGGTCACTCCGACGAACAG
>CACXXD010000065.1 GCA_902771445.1 uncultured Prevotellaceae bacterium | reverse complement strand
ATCGCCGGGGGCATAGCGCTGGAACTCGCACTCGTCCAAGGCCTCCATGAACGGACGGATAATCTCATCGTCAACACCGCGCTCTGACAAACGCTCTCTGATATTGTCACGTGAGAGCTGGGTGACTGGCATGCTCAGCTTGTCGCCAACATAGCCCCAAAGAGCACGCAGCACTTCGTCGAAGAACTCACCCGACTTCTTTCCTTCTTTCATCAGTTTCTCGGCTTTCTTCAATCGCTTGGTGGCCACCTTGTTGGCCTTGCTTGCACGCGAACCCACTACATCGGCATTGGCAATGGCACGCTGACGGAAGATGATGAACAGCGAGATGAAGGTGCCCAGCAGCAAAGCAATGGCTATCCAATAGAAATTGCTCCCGAAGAAGTAGTCGCCTGCTATCTGCTGGTGACTTTCTCCTTGCTTGATATGACGGATGTCTTTAGCCAACAACTGTATATCTTCCTGTCCTGTGAAGTCTTGCACGGGATTGCTGCCGCCCTCGCCCTTGTCTACATGGATATGGAATCCCTCGGTCTTCACCATCTTGTACTGCATCAAGGCTGTATCGAAATAAGTGAACTCTATGGGAGGTATATCGTATTCGCCCTGATGACGCGGCACAGCAAGGAAATCGTAAATCATATTTCCTTCCACACCGTTGGTGGTCAGTTTCGACTTGTCTGTCAACTTTGCGTCATAGCTGTCAAAATCCTTGGGGAATCCTACGACTGGCTCTTTTATCAGCTTCAGATTGCCCACACCGCTCACCACGACTCGCATGTTTATCGGGTCGTTGGCCTTCACCGTTGTCTTGTCGATGGTTGCCGATATGCTGAACTTACCCACACCGCCGGAGAAGCCTGCAGGACGGGTTGGCAGTGGATCGACTTCGATGTCTATGCCGGGTGCCTTGATGGCTTTCTTCACTTCAATATAGCCAGAGCCGCCATTGAAGAATGCCTCAAACGGGTCGATGTTCCTGTTGCGCTGAACGACAACACCATTGAACGTAATGCTGGGTATCTGCAACTTGCCTGTGATTTGTGGGAACATGACATACTGGCTCCACGTCACAGTACGATAAGAACGGCCGTTGAGTTGCTCAACTGAAAAGCTCTTCTGCTGAGGTAAGGGTACTTCCTGCGTATGGAATCCTTTCAGATCGGGCATCTTGCCCTCAAGCTGCGTCAAGTCGACCAGCGTATATACCTTATAGGTAAGCAAGATAGGCTCTTGTTCCACGACATGCTTCTTACTGGCACTGACGCGAATAAACAAGTCGCTGCCTGTGATTGCTGTTCCCGCATCGCGCATTTGAGGTTCCTGCTGATGCTGTCTGCCGTTCCCACTGCCTGCGCCACCGCTCTGGGCTTGGCCGCTTACCACAATTTTCAGAGTATTAGACGATATCTGATTGCCCGCTGCCGTTATCGTCGCCGCAGGTATCGTAAACGTTCCGTTCTTGGTGGCTGACAGGATATAGGTGAACGTTATCGAAGAAGATTGAGAGGTCTTGCCGTTGATAATCTGAAAACTCGACTGCGAAGACTGGCTCGGACCCATCAGCACATCAAAGGCATCGGGGATCTGGCCGACGCGAAAGCCACTGACATCCTGGGTGTTCACCGTGTATGACAGACGGAATTGCTGGCCTACGGCTACTTGCTGGGGGGCATTGGCCGTTAGTTTCTGGGCGACGACCGTCGCAATAAATATATAAAGGAATGAGAATACAAATAAAACTCTTTTCTTCTGCATAATCAATTCTTCAAAATCTCTGTTACAATTATCTTACGTATTACCAATTCTTTTCAACCTGACGACGCTCTCCTTGCTTTTCGGCCTCCTTCATGCGCTTTTGTGTCTGTTTTTCCTGCTGCATGGCTGCATTCAGAAGCTGTTCTGCATTCTCCTTGCTCATCTGGGGCTTTTGCTCTTGCTGCTTTTGCTTGTCTTGATCCTGCTGCTGCTGCTCTTGCTTGTCCTGATTGTCCTTCTTCTGCTGGTCGTCTTTGTTCTGCTGGTTTTGATGCTGGTTCTGCTGATTCTGGTCTTGCTTCTGCTTCTCATGCTTGCAAAGAGCAAGATTATAGCGCGTCTCATCGTCATTGGGGTTGAGGCGCAGTGCCTGCTTGTATGCCTCGATCGCATCACCATAAAGTTTGTTCTGCTGGCAAACGACTCCTATGTTATGATAAGCCTGCGACTTGCGCAAAGGATTGGTCTCCAACTGTCCTGCTGCCTGGAACTGCACAACAGCAGCCGAGTCTTTCCGCTGTGCCATCAGGGCATTGCCCAAGTTGTAATGAGCCTGCGGATTCTTCTCGTTCTTTTCTATCGCCTTGGCATAAGCCACCTCTGCATGTTCGAAGTCTCCTTTCTGGAATAGCTTATTGCCCTGACGCACATACTGCCTGTCCGTTTGAGCCTGTGCGCCAACAGCTATCAACAACAAGCAGACTGTGGCTATCTTCTTGTTTCCAAATAACGAAATATTCTTCATATAAGGATTCTTGCGTTCAAGTATGATGATCTCTATGACGAGCAAGATAAGCACAAGGATTCCCACTGCCTGGAACTGCTCATCGTAGTCGCTATAGATGGTGCTTTCTGTTTCGCTATGCTCCAGCTTGTCAAGCTCCTCGTCAAGCTGGCGCTGAGCATTGGTATTGTTGTCTACATGGATGAAGGCACCGCCACCAGACTGAGCCACCTCACGGCACATCTGTTCATTCAATGCCGACATCACGGTATTACCGCTGTTGTCACGCATGTAATCGCCGGTCTCTGGAACTGGGATGGGCGAGCCTTTGGTTGAGCCGACACCAAGTACATAGACTCTCATTCCTTTGTCCTTCGCATACTTGGCGGCCTCAATAGCACCGCCTTCATGGTCCTCACCATCGGTTATCACGATGATTGCCTTACCAATGTTTTCCTGTTGCGTAAAGCTGTTAGTTGCCAGTTTTATGGCAGCAGCAATATCTGTACCCTGATTCTGCATCATGGCGGGGTCGATATTGCCGAGAAACATCTTGGCGGAAACATAGTCGCTCGTGATAGGCAGTTGCACAAAGGCATCGCCCGCAAACACAATCAAGCCTATCTTATCGTTGGTGAAATTGTCTACAAGATTCTCAATCAGCATCTTTGAACGCTCCAGACGACTGGGCACCACATCCTCGGCACGCATTGAATTACTGATGTCCATTGCTATGATAGTCTCTATACCTGTACGCTTCTCATGGCTGATGCGCGTACCCAATTGCGGACGGGCCAACATGACTACAAGCAGTGCGAGTGCGGCCTCGAGAAGCCAGAACTTCACTACCGGGCGAACACGAGACACGTTGGGCATCAATTCCTTGAGCAAGTGGGGATCGCCAAACTTGCGCAAGCGTTTCTTCTGATTACGATAAGTGACAAGGCGAATCAGTGCCAGCAGCACTACCAGCACCAAGCCGTAAAGATATATCGGGTCTTCAAATCTAAACACAACAATCAGTTTTATTTGTTTATAACTATTTTAGCGTCAGGGAATTCTGCGGAACACCGTGATACGGAGCAGAATCTCCAACAAGAGTGAGAGGATTGCAATCGCAGCCAAAGGTTGATAGGCCTCATAACGGCGACTGAACTGTTTGACGTTGAGCTTGCTCTTCTCCAGTTTGTCTATCTCAGCATAAATATGCTTCAGCTCTTTGTTATTCTTTGCACGATAAAAGTCGCCATCGGTGGTAGCGGCAATGCCTTTCAGGGTCTGCTCGTCAATCTCAACTGGCAGGTTGACATACTGAGGCAGTCCTGTTGCGCTCGGTGGAAGAGGAGCATTGCCCGTTGTTCCCACACCCACGGTATAGACACGAATGCCCAGGCTCTTTGCTATCTCGGCTGCCGTCATGGGCGAGATGTCTCCACGGTTGTTCGAGCCGTCGGTCAACAAGATGACTACCCTACTCTTCGCCTTCGAGTCTTTCAGGCGGCTGACGGCATTGACCAATCCCATGCCGATAGCCGTTCCGTCTTCAATCAATCCGCGTGCCGCTATGTCGGTACGAACATTGTGCAGCAATGACAAGAGCGAGGCATGGTCAATCGTCATCGGGCATTGGGTGAAAGCCTCACCTGCAAAGATCGACAAGCCTATGTTATCGTCAGGACGACCAATAATAAAATCTGAAGCTACTTTCTTGGCTGCTTCCATTCTGTTCGGCTTCAGGTCTTCTGCCAGCATCGACGTCGAAACGTCCATCGCCAGCATGATGTCTATACCTTCAACCGTCTGATTCTTCCATGAATTATGCGTCTGAGGCCGCGCCAAGGCTACCACCAGAGCCACAAAGGCCACAATACGCAGAACTGGTAAGATGGGCATGAGCGTGACACGCCAACTGCGGGGCGCATAGCGAAAAGCGAACGTGTCTGACATTCGCATGGTCGGCTCACTCTTCTTGCGATACATGGCATACCATATAATGTATGGTATCACCAGAACAAGCAGAAATAAATATTCTTTATTGGCAAATTCCATGTACTAAAATAATAACTGATACAGATTATATATAATGTATCCCAGCAAGCCGACGCATACAGCCGAAATACCTACAATGGTCCATTTCAGAGCCTTGCGCTCCTTGTTCGAGCGAATCTCCTCCTGGGTCAACTCTGGTTTCACGGTTTCCTCTGTCGGCATATTCTCTTGCTTCGTATCGTTGATGAACTCAATGGCACTCATCAAGTTGGCATCATTCTCATTAATGAGGGTCGAATACTTGGCAAACTTCACAAGGTCGGCAGTCTGGAAGAGCATGCGCAGTTCGTCGAGCGACTTGGAATCAGGCGATTTCATCAGACGATCTATAATCTCACTACTCGTCATCTCCATTGCAGAGAAGCCATATCGCTCTTCAATATACTGACGCAATGTATCGGTAAGCTTGGTATAGTACTCCTTCTGACTTTCCTGACTGTCGTCGCCCATCCCCTTGCGCTCCACACGCAACTCCTCGATGGCTTTCATGGCCTTCTGATGCGGCAGCACGCGTTTAACTATCCGAATAGTGGCAATGATAGGCTTATTGTCCCTCAACCGCAGATACAGATAATAGCCGACAGCCATCAGCACCAAGAGCAAGACGCTCATCCAAAAAGACAGTTCCCATTCGCTCCAAAGGAAAGGATTGTCTTGCACTGTCTTCGGACCGAAGAACTGTTCTGCATTGAGCGTATCTACCTCAACAGTAAGCACTTTCAGCGCTAAGCTCTTGCTTTTATGCGGAACACCGTCGACGTTCACCACAAAAGGCGGGAGGTAATATAGGGTATCATCAAATGAAGTAAGAACATAAGTTACCGAACGCTCCACATAGCCGTTCTCCGTTCCATGAACACCATCTTCTGTGCTCGATAGCACTTCTACTCCAGGAATCAACTGCTGCATTGGCTGGAATACAGGGAAAACAGCCTGCTGACCTTCTTTCATGGCAACCTTTACCTTCACCTGAGCCTGCTGACCAATAAGTATCTCAATAGGTGTAATCGTTGCCTCAACCGATACCTCCTGTGCACCGATGCACAAAAGGGTTGAAAACAGAAAGTATGTAAGAGCGAAAAAACGAAATTGCTTCATCTTTTTATGCTAAAATCTTCTTATACTTAGTTTTTGCTTCACTTTTTTTCTTGAACACTAACTCTGTCCACGACGTTTAAACAAGCCTAACAGCGACTTCACGAAGTCTTCATCGGTAGCAATGCTGATACTGTCAACGTTGCTCTTGGCAAAGGTCTCGTTCAGCCGCGCCTGACGGCCAAGCCAATGACGGCGATATGCCTCACGCAGCTTCAGACTGCTGGTGTCAACATATTGCTCAAAGCCCGTTTCTGCATCCACCACCTTCATCAGGCCGATGTCGGGCAATTCCTTGGCATGCTTGTCATAGACCTGAATGGCTACCACATCGTGCTTGCGGTTCGCAATGGTGAGCTGCTGCAGGAAGTCCTGTCTGTCATAGAAATCACTCAGCAGAAAAGCCGTGCATCTGCGCTTTGAGACACCCGTAAGGAACTCGACAGCCTGGCCGATGTTTGTCCGTTTCGACTCAGCCTGAAGATCCAGCATCTCACGTATAATATAGAGAATGTGCTTCCTACCCTTCTTCGGGGGAATATACTTTTCTATCTTATCCGAAAAGAATATCACCCCGATCTTATCGTTGTTCTGGATGGCGGAAAAGGCAATTGTAGCCGCTATCTCGGTAACCAGATCGCGCTTGAACTGCTTCTGGGTGCCAAAGTCCTGAGAGCCACTGACATCAATCATCAACATCACGGTCAGCTCACGTTCTTCTTCAAACACCTTCACGTAAGGCTTATGAAAACGTGCCGTGACATTCCAGTCAATGTCACGCACGTCGTCGCCATACTGGTATTCGCGCACTTCGCTAAAGGCCATACCACGCCCCTTAAAGGCAGAGTGGTACTGTCCCGCAAAGATATTCGAACTCAATCCGCGAGTCTTGATTTCTATCTTTCTTACCTTCTTGATGATTTCAGATGTTTCCATCAGGGTACTTCAACCTTATTGATAATCTCCGACACAATCTCCTCACTTGTCACATTGCTTGCCTCTGCCTCGTAGGTCAGTCCGATACGATGGCGCAACACATCGTGGGCCACGGCACGGACATCTTCAGGCACCACATAGCCACGACGCTTGATAAAGGCGTATGCACGCGAAGCCTTCGCCAGATTGATACTTGCACGGGGCGAACCGCCAAACGAAATCATGTCCTTCAGTTTCTTCAAGCCATAGCGTTCGGGATAGCGGGTTGCAAAGACGATGTCTGCAATATATTGCTCTATCTTCTCGTCAATATATACCTCACGTACCACTTCGCGAGCCTTCAATATCTCTGCAGCGGTCGTAACAGGCGTCACCTTGGGCAAGCCTCCGCCGATATTCTCGCGGATAATCTTCTTCTCCTCGTCAAGAGTGGGATAGTCAATCACGACTTTCAGCATGAAACGGTCCACCTGAGCCTCGGGCAACGGATAGGTTCCTTCTTGCTCAATCGGGTTCTGCGTAGCCATCACCAGGAAGGGAGTAGGCAGATTGAACGTCTCGCTACCAATGGTCACCTGCTTTTCCTGCATGGCCTCGAGCAAAGCACTCTGAACCTTTGCCGGAGCACGGTTGATCTCATCTGCCAACACGAAATTGGCGAAGACGGGACCTTGCTTGGTCATAAACTTCTCGTCTTTCTGAGAGTAGATCATTGTTCCCGTCACGTCGGCAGGAAGAAGGTCGGGGGTAAACTGAATACGACTATATTTTGCATCAATCAACTGCGACAGTGTCTTGATTGCCAACGTCTTAGCAAGTCCTGGAACACCTTCCAGCAGAATATTTCCGTCGCTCAAAAGACCTATCAACAACGAATCGACCAGATGTTTCTGCCCAACAATGACACGATCCATACCAGCCGTCAGGTTTGTCACAAACGAACTTTGTTGTTCAATTCGAATATTCAATTCGCGAATATCAATAGCTTCTGCCATAGTCTTTATACAATATTTATTTTGAATTATTTTGTTGCTTTACTTTTCTTTTCTCAACCAGCTTCGGAATCTTCACCTCCTGTCCTTCCTTCAACGGAGTTGAGGCTTTCAGCCCATTCAAGACTTCCACATAGCACGACATGCCTTCGCCAAAATAGCGCCTACTGATACGTGAGATATTATCGCCTTCACGCGCCTTTTCTACACTGGCGACACCCATAATATAATAGGCACCCGTACGAAGACGAGCATCCATTTCCTCATATTTCAGATAATCACGACTATCTGTTTTTGCAGGTGTGGCAGTTGCATTTTGCACTGCGGCAGGCTTTTCCTCCTTGGGCTTGGCTGTGGGAGCAGTCGCACTGGCCGTATCCTTTTTCTTTTCAGCTTCAAGCTGAGCAGGTGTTGCCGCTGCAGAGTCAGTATTCTCAGCATCATCGTCTTCAGCCGTTGCCGTGGCATCAATATATTCGACTGTAGAAGGTACTACATAGACGATTTCCTGAAAACGTCCGATTGCATAGCCTATCACGCCACCGATAGCTGCGGCAATGAACCATGATTTCCAGGGATAAACCTTTTTGCGAGGATAGAAAGTATAGGGATCATCGTCGTCCTGGTCATCCTCTTGATAATTTGCCTTTCTAATATCTGCGTTTTTATTTGCCATTTCTTCTTCTTTTTGTTCTACATCTGCGGTTGAATCCTGTGTTTCAGAACCATCCTCGGGAGCGTTCTCACCCAAAGACACTACAGCATCAATGTCTTCGTGCTGATCATCGGCTGCTGCCTGTGGCAACGGTTCTTCCCCAGTCTCTTCAGCAAGAGGCTCTTCTGCCGACTCTTCTTCTACTCGCTCAACCTCGACTGGTTCTTCAGCATCATTGCTTTGTGGCTCATCATCAGAGACCTCCACGTCCTCCACCCTATCTTCTTGAGGCGGTGCTTCGTCATGATGCTCTTGCTCGTCCACTTGCGGAATTTCAGCAACTTCAACAAGCTTTTCTTCCGAATCCTGCACAACTTCATCTTGCACAACTTCTTGTTGCGGATCCGCAGAAGGATCTGCCTCAGTTTCCACCTCAAGTTCTGCGTTAGCAATTGAGTCTAACTGCTTAGTATCCTCAAAGTTAACACCATCGTTCAGAAGTACTGTATCGAACCCGGAGAATGGTTTGTTGACCAACTCTTTCATGGTAGAGTCGGGAGTAAACGATATTTTTGAATGGCCTTTAATCAGCACGCGCTCACCTGTATTGACATTGATACTCTCACGTGCGTCGACCTCTATCACTTTGAAGGTACCCAAGCCTTTTATCTTCACCAGCTTGTCTCTCTCAATTCCTTCTTGAATGACGTTAAAGACTGATGAAACAAAAATCTGAGCCTCTTCGCTTTCTATACCGGCTTTGTCAACAAGTATAGCAGCCAAATCTTGTAAGGAAAGTTTTCCCATATCTACTTTTCTTCGTTCTTCAGTTTATCTTTCCATGTAGAATGTGGCTTGAACCCGAGCACCAACTTTGGCGGCACAAGCATTCGTTGCCCAGTAGTAGGACTCACCATCACCCTTTCCAGTTTTTTCTTCACCTCAAATGAGCCGAAATTCGCAATTTGTATAGAGTCGCCTTCCATAAAGCTGTCTCCCATTGCGTTCAATAAGCATCCCAGCAATTTCTGGGTTTGCTCACCCTTATATCCCATTTTTCGGGAAAGCACCGCAACAAACTCTTTGTTATTCATAATTCATACTATTTCACCATAGAGGTCAAACTCCTCTGAATCGGTTATTTTCACTTGATAGAACTCACCTATCGTCAGCGAGCCATCATTTCGTATCAACACTTCCGGGTCTACTTCGGGCGAGCAGAACTCCGTGCGTCCAATATAATAATCACCCTCAATACGGTCGATGATCACCTTCAGAATCTGTCCCACCTTTGCAGCCTCCAATTCGGCACTAATGTCTTGCTGAACGCGCATGAGCCGATCGAGACGACGTTGCTTCACCTCTTCCGGCACATCATCCTTATAGTGCTCAGCCGAATAGGTTCCGTCTTCTTCCGAATAGGCAAAAGCCCCCATTCTTTCGAAACGAGCCCACTTGGTGAACTGAATCAGCTCCTGAAAATCTTCCTCCGTCTCGCCGGGGAAGCCCACCATGAGTGTTGTTCGGATGTGTATGCCCGGCACTTCGCGTCGCATACGCTCAATCAGTTCGATGGTCTCCTGTTTCGTCACATTGCGTCTCATCAGCGATAGGATGTGGTCTGACACATGCTGGAGTGCGATGTCAAGATAGTTGCAGACATTTTTCTTCTCACGCATCACGCGAAGCAGATTCCACGGGAAATGAGCCGGATATGCATAATGCAAACGAATCCACTCCACTCCCTCTATTTCGGCCATGCGCTCTATCAGCTCTGCTATGCACTGCTTGCCATAGATATCCACGCCATAGTATGTCAGGTCCTGTGCAATCACCTGAAACTCTTTCGTCCCCTGTGACACCAGCCATCTGACCTCATCGAGTATATCCTCGATCGTGCGGCTTTGGTGCTTTCCCGTACTGAGCGGAATGGCACAATAGGCACAATGACGGTCGCAGCCTTCGCTGATCTTCAAGTAAGCATAGTGCTTTGGGGTTGTGATGTGTCTTATCCGCGACATCGAGAAGTTGATATTCTCTACCAACTCCAGATAGTTGAACTTGCCATACCATCCGTCAACCTCTGGTATCTCTCTTTCAAGATCGGCCAGATACCGCTCAGGCAGACAGCCCATCACATAGAGTTTTTCAATACGGCCTTCGGTCTTGGCCTGCGCAAACTCCAGTATGGTGTTGATGCTCTCTTCCTTCGCATCAGCGATAAACCCACAAGTGTTCACCACTACAATCTCGCCTTTCGGATTCGTACTGTCGTGGGTACATGCATAACCATTAGCCTCGAAAAGTCCCATCAACTTCTCTGAGTCAACGAGATTCTTCGAACATCCCATAGTGATGATGTCAACGGTTTTGCGCTTCATTAATGATATAAGTAGACTTACTGTTTATTGAACAATGAATCAACGAACTGGCGCTTATTGAACAGCTGAAGGTCTTCCATGCCCTCGCCCAGTCCGATATATTTCACGGGAACTTTCAATTGGTCGCTGATTCCGATAACCACACCGCCCTTTGCCGTACCGTCCAGTTTGGTGATGGCCAGCGAGGAAATCTGCGTGACGGCAGAGAACTGCTTGGCCTGCTCAAAGGCATTCTGACCGGTAGAGCCGTCCAGGACAAGCATCACCTCGTCGGGAGCATCGGGCAGGACTTTCTTCATCACGTCCTTGATTTTCTTCAGCTCATTCATCAAGCCCACCTTATTGTGCAAGCGTCCAGCCGTATCGATAATGACGACATCGGCACCATTGGCCTTGGCACTCTGCAGCGTGTCGAAAGCCACACTTGCAGGATCACTGCCCATCTGTTGTTTAATGACAGGCACGCCCACACGCTCGCCCCAGATAACAATCTGCTCCACAGCTGCCGCACGGAATGTGTCGGCAGCTCCGAGATAGACCTTTTTGCCAGCTTTTTTAAACTGATAGGCAAGCTTTCCGATGGTAGTGGTCTTGCCCACACCGTTGACGCCCACAATCAAAATGACATACGGACGATGGTCTGTAGGCAAATCCCAGCTGTCGCCGTCTTCGGTGTTGTTCTCAGCCAACAGCGACGCGATTTCATCGCGAAGGATTCCATTCAGTTCCGACGTAGACACATACTTGTCACGCGCAACACGCTCTTCAATACGCTTGATGATCTTCAGCGTTGTGTCAACACCTACGTCAGAGGTAATCAAGACTTCTTCAAGATTGTCGAGCACGTCGTCATCGACCTTCGATTTACCCGCAATCGCCCGAGCCAACTTGTCAAAAACCGAAGTCTTCGTCTTCTCCAGTCCTTTGTCAAGTGTCTCCTTGTTCTTCTTACCAAAAAATCCAAAAATTCCCATATAGCTATACTAATTTAGTGCAAAGATACGGTAAAATAGGGAAAGCGCAAAGAAAATATGCAAATTATTAACATTCTTCAAATTCTTGTACAGAAATTAGCACTTCACAGAAACGAAAGTAACAACTCAATCATTTCTGTCCTTTCTCAACGTTGACCTGCTATAAACGAAAAAGTCCCAGTTCGTCGAACAACGAACTGGGACTTCCATTGAAATGTTATGCTTTATAGCGATTACTCTTCTGCTGCGGCTTCCTCCTGAACGGGAGCCTCAACCTGCTCTTCAATAACAGCAGCGGGAGCTTCCTCTACAGGAGCATTCTCAGCAACGACCTTTACAGGAATCTCGGTAGTCACTTCCTTGTGGAAATGTACCAGAGCCACATAATCGCCGACTTTCTTAATGTCACGCATGGTGATGATCTTGCGGTCAACATCATGACCCAGCTTCTTCAGTTCCTCAGCTACGGCAGCAACATTCACCGAACCGTAGAGCTGACCTGTTGCGCTCACCTTGGCGGCAATGCACAGAGCTACACCCTCCAGAGCCTTTGCACGCTCCTCGGCAGCAGCCTTCATGGCAGCAATCTTATGAGCCTGCTGCTTCAGGTTCTCAGCGAGAATCTTTCTTGCTGAAGGAGAAGCAATCACACCTTTTCCCTGAGGAATGAGGTAGTTACGGCCATAACCAGACTTTACGTTCACAATATCGTTCTTGAACCCCAAGCCGATAATATCTTCTTTCAGTATAATTTCCATTCTTGCGTCCTCCTCTTTAATTATTTCATCAAATCGGTTACGTAAGGCAGCAGTGCAATCTGACGTGCACGCTTCACGGCCTGAGCCACACGGCGCTGATACTTCAGTGAAGTACCGGTGATGCGGCGAGGCAGAATCTTGCCCTGCTCGTTCAAGAACTTCTTCAGGAACTCAGGATCTTTGTAGTCGATGTACTTGATACCGCTCTTCTTGAAACGGCAATACTTCTTCTTCTTGGTGTCAATTGAAGGAGCGGTGAGATAACGGATTTCTGATTGTTCTGCCATGATTTAAGCCTCCTCTGATTTAGTTGCATACTTCTTGCGACGCTTCTCAGCATACTCTGCGGCATACTTGTCGAGCTTCACAGTCTGGAAACGAAGCACCTTCTCGTCACGACGATAAGCTGTCTCCAGCACCTTGATAACTTCTGGCTCTGCCTTGAACTCCATCAGGAAATAGAATCCCGATGTCTTCTTCTCAATCTGGTAAGCCAGTTTCTTCAGTCCCCAGGCCTCTTCATTCAGAATCTCAGCACCTTGTTCGGTGAGCACGTTCTTGAATTTAGCGACCGTTTCCTTTGTCTGATCGTCAGACAAAACGGGAGTCAAAATGAAAACGGTTTCGTACTGATTCATACGTTTAAAAATGATTAAAAATGTTTATTTTGCAAATTGCGGGTGCAAAGGTACTGTTTTTTTTCCACTCGCACAAACTTTTTAATTGATAAATTCACACCAAATACGAGTCTAAGCCGTTAAGGTTAGTTAAAAGACAGGGGTTTTGCTTGTAACCGCAAGGTCTTTTGCTTGTAAGCGCAAGGCCGTTCGCTTATAAGCGCAAGGCCTTTCGCTTGTAAGCAAAAGCTGCGAAACGGCATCCGTTGTACCGTGAAGCACGGCATTCTGCACCGCAATCAATGCCTTTTTGCACCACGAAACAGCATCAATCACAATGTCAGGCTACCATACATAGTAATGATTTAGAAAACTTGGGACGATTTATCATCTGCTCGTACCAAGCTCGTCTTTTTAATGATTACTAATCATCACCTAAAAGTGAAGATGCATATCGACACCTAACTGGAAAGGCAGACCGCGCTGACCTATGTAGGCATTGCTGAAGGGCATAGCGAAAACACAGTAGCGAGTGTCGGTCAGGTTCTTTCCCCAGAAATCAACGTCGACCACACCCAGATCGGCTTTTACATGCGCACCAAGCAGGGCATACAATTTTTGTGAGGCCGTGTTGGCATCATCCCAGTAGGTCTTGCCGTTGCCCTGAACGTTGGCACCGATGGTGACAGAACGCAGCACACGGTCGTCACGCAAGTCAATACGGTAGTCGGCAGCGGCACTGAACGCATGCTGCGGAACGTATGGAATGTAATTGTCCTTGTAGTTCACCTCAGTGTTGACATTGTTCACCTTCACGAAATCCTTGAAATCAACAAACTTCGCATTCGTATAGCTGTAGGTTGCAGCCCAGGTCAGATGTCCCTCGGCCAGATTGCCGCGCAGTGCCACTTCGGCACCCAGACTGCGGCTCTTGCCTGCATTGACCGTCATGCGTCCGAAGCCATACTCTGGAGCCATCACCGTAAGCTGCTGGTTGCGCAACTGCGTGTAGAAAGCGGCCACATCGGCATGAAGCTTGTTGCCGAAGAGATTCAGATGAGCGCCCACCTCATAGTTCCAGCTTTCTTCCGGCTTATAGCTGATGGCCTCCTCAATGTCGGCATAGTCCTGCTCCGTGTGAGGCACCTCGTAGTCGCTATTACGCATATTGCTCATATTGCCCAGGTCTGCCTGAAGGATGTCAGAGAAAAGCTGGATGTTATATCCGCCTGCCATGTAGCCCTTGCTGACCGAGGCATAGATATTGCTGCCTTGCTTGTCCACCCTGTACGACAGTCCCACTTTCGGGAGCAACTGGCCGAACGAGGTCTTATGATGATTCATCAGATGAGACGACACGGTACTGGTTGCCATGCTCTTGGCCGAACCGGCTGTCACCGAGACATAGCCGAGGGCATCATATTCAATCTCAGCTCGCGTGTAGTCGTAACGTAATCCTAACGTTGCCGTCAGCCGTTCGGCAAAGGTCAGCGAACTCTCATGATAGAGTGCCACATTGGTAATGGGCTGACGGAACGTGTTTGGCACGCGCATGACATCGACATTGGCATTCAGTCCGGCCTTCTCCACCGCACCCTGTGCCGCTTTCTGTCCCGCATTCTCAAACGTTTCCGTCATCGCTGGCGAGGCTATGGCGGCAGCCGCTGCAGCTTCGGCAGCCTCCTGCGACATTCCCCTGTCCAGGAACTGCTGCACCATTGTCTCCATCATCGATTTTTTCATGGCATCAATTGTCTGCGATTTCACCATTTCATACTGCGCATTGCGCATCTGTCTCGTGATGGCATTGCCTATGGGATCGAGCACCGCCCGTCCAAAGTCGACAGTGGCATCGGTGCGCAACCAGCGGCGCGAGCCAAACAAGCCTGTCACGTGCTGCCACATACCGTCATGCTTGCTGCGCAGGGTCAGTTCCTCGGTCACGGCATTCAGTTTCTGCTTCTGGTTCAGTTGCATGTTGTCGGCTGTCGTATAGTCGATGTCCATGTCCATATCGTCATACAAATGCTGGTAGCTCGTGGTCGACGAGAGCAGCAGCTTGTTCATCTCATAGCGGATGCTGAGACCCGTATTGACCATGTTGCGCTTATAGCCGGGCTGCACATTGGTCAGGGGCAGAGCCGCCCATGCTTCGCAGACGTCGTAGCTGCCGTAAGGAAAGCCGTTCTGATTGGTGAACTGGTAGTCGGAAGACAGGTCAAACGTCAGCCGGGTGGTGGGTTTCCATATCAAGCGCAGTTTGCCGCCAGCCTCCTGCATCTTGTCGCTGTAGTTCTTCAGGTAGTCGTTATAGAAGAAACCGTCTTGCCCATGATAAAAGCCAGCCACGCTAAGGGCAAATCGGTCGGATGCTTTCAGCGAATGGGCCACTTCCACGCGTCGCTGAAAACCGGCAGCCAGCCCCAGCGTCACGTCTGTCCCCTGATAGTTCATGGGGTCACGCGAATAGAGCCTGACAATGCCGCCCTCGGCATTAGCGCCGTAGAGCGTGCCTTGCGGGCCAAGCAACACGTCGACACGCTCCAACTGATAAAAATAACTGTTGAAAGCAGCCGGGCTCATGAGGGGAATGTTATCGTAATAGATGCCAATGGCCGAATTGCTGACGCGACTGCCCAGTCCGCGGATATACATAGAAGAGGTAAGACGCGAGCCATAGTCGGGCATGGCAAACGACGGCACGTATACCGACAGCTGGCGCAAGTCTGTCACAGACAACTGGCGCATCTCGCGGTCACTGAACACGATACTACTCAACGGCTGTTGGCGCAGGCTCATCACTTCCTTCGGCTGTGCCACAATGATTACCTCGTCAAGGTCGACAACATTCGATGAGTCACGTTGCTGTGCGACTGCCATCGACAAGGAAGTTGAGCAAAACAAAACTCCCCAAATAAATCTTTTCGTCATAATATGATATACATTCTGTAAAACTGGGTGCAAAGGTACGGATAAGCCCAATTGTGTACAATCCACATTTATTAGGATTTTTCCCAATGCTCAATGTTTAATTCACGAAATGCTAATGTCAGAAACAAATAGTAAAACTTTAGAAACAGCCGATTTCATCGAGTACTATGTTTTTTTAGTAATTTTGCTGCAAATTTACAAAAGGAATATGAAATTTGCGGCGCAGAATCTCAATGCTCAATCATCGATGGTCAAATCTAATCATATTTTTCAACTCTCAATTATCAATCCGCAATTAAACTGATGTACACAAAGTCTTTACTTGCCGCCCTGCTGCTCATGAGCACGCTGACGGTCGGCGCAAACGAGAAAGAAATCAAGAGTCCCGACGGCAAGATGACCGTCGCAATCAATGACGAGGGCGGTCGCCCCACCTATACCGTCAGCCTCGACGGTCAACAGGTGCTGCAACCCTCGGCTTTAGGCGTGAAGGCCAATTTCGACGACCTCACACAGGGACTGACCCTGAAGACAGTCGACGCGAAGACTGTCAACGTGCAGTATGACATCAATACCATCAAACAACGGCATGTCAGCTACGAGGCAACCGAAGCCATCTGCCAGTTCGAGAAGGACGGTCGCCATGCGCTCGACGTTGTGTTCCAACTGAACAGCCGTGACGTGGCATTCCGTTATAAGATATACCCGAAGAAGACACGTGGCGGCGAGACGCTCGTGGCGGTCATCGAGAGCGAGGCCACGGCATTCGTGCTGCCCGACGGTACAACCACGTTCCTCTGTCCGCAGGCCAAGCCGATGGGAGGCTTCGCCCGTACCGCACCAAGCTATGAGACCAGCTACAGCCTCGATGAGTCTACGGGCAAGAACGGATGGGGCGAGGGCTACACCTTCCCTTGCCTGTTCAAAGCACCCTTGCAGAACGGAGCAAACGCCTGGGTTCTCGTCAGTGAGACTGGCACCGACGGTGGCTACGTGGGTTGCCGACTGCTGAACAGCGGCAACACGGCCTATCGCATCGGCTTCCCACAGACAGGCGAAATGAACGGACAAGGCACAACGACCGCGGCAGTCAGTCTGCCTTGCTCAACACCTTGGCGCACCATCACCGTCGGCACATCGCTCAACCCCATTGTAGAGACGACCATTGCCAACGACCTTGTGCATCCAAAGTACAAGCCATCACGCGACTACACCTACGGCAAAGGCTCATGGTCGTGGATCATCGGCATGGACTCCAGCTGCAACTTCGACGAACAGAAGCGCTACATCGACTTCTCGGCTGCTATGGGCTGGCGCTCCGTACTCATCGACGCCCTCTGGGATACACAGATTGGATACGAGAAGATGGAAGAACTCTCGCGCTATGCCCGGTCGAAAGGCGTAGGCATCTTCCTCTGGTACAACTCCAATGGCTCATGGAACGATGCACCGCAAAGCCCACGTCACAAGATGGACAAGAGTGCTGCACGGCGCAACGAGATGGCTTGGATGCAGAAAGCTGGCATACTCGGCATCAAGGTAGACTTCTTCGGAGGCGACAAGCAGCCCATGATGCAACTCTATGAAGATATTCTCACCGATGCCAACGAGTTCGGCCTGCAAGTCATCTTCCACGGATGCACACTGCCTCGCGGCTGGGAGCGCATGTATCCCAACTACGTAGCATCCGAAGCCGTGCTCGCCTCGGAGAACATGCACTTCGGACAGGGTGCCTGCGATGCTGAGGCACGCAATGCCTGCATACACACCTTCATCCGCAACACGGTAGGTTCGATGGACTTTGGCGGCTCTACGCTGAACAAGTTCTACAACAAAGACAATCAGCACGGCACACAACGACGCACCAGCGATGTCTACGCACTGGCCACCGCCGTCCTGTTCCAGAGCAGCGTGCAGCACTTCGCCTTGGCCCCCAACAACCTGACCGATGCCCCTGCATGGGCCGTGGAGTTCATGAAACAAGTGCCTACCATCTGGGATGAGATACGTTTCATCGACGGCTATCCTGGACGATTCGCCATCATTGCCCGTCGCTCTGCCGACAAATGGTACGTGGCTGGCATCAATGCCGAAGCGCAGCCTGTGAAGACCAAAATCGACCTGAAGCCTTTCTTCGCCAAAGGCACCCAGCTGAATGTCTACACCGACGACCCTCAGCTGAACGGCAAACTACAGACCGTCAAGCAGAAGGGACAGGACATGAAAGTCGAGATACCACAGAACGGTGCATTCGTCATTGTTAATCATTGATATGATTAGTTTCAGCTGCACGGGTAATCATATTTTTCATCTTTCACTTTTCATTTTTCACCTTTCGTCTTTCACCTTTCGTCTTTCAATCTTCAATCTTCAATTTTCAATCTTTAAGTGTTTGGCAAGGACAATCACCATGACAGCCAGAAGGATGAGAACGATGCCTGTCACCAGTCGCAGCGTGAGTGATTCGCCAAACAAGAGAACACCAATGGCAACGGCTGTCAGCGGCTCCAGTGCACCCATGATGGCCGTTGGCGTTGCGCCCACCTCATGCACGGCAATAGTCATCAGCACCAACGAAAGCACCGTAGGCATCAGCCCCAGCCAGCAGGCATAGAACCAAGCCCTGGGAGACGGCGGCAACTGCAGATGCAGGTCGGGAGAGGTGAACGAATAGGCCAGCAAGCACGTCATACAGATAAGCAGCACGTAGAAAGTGAGCTTCAAGCTCGACATGCGGATCTGCGACTGATTGACCACCACTATATATACGGCATAGGTCAGCGACGAGATCATCACCAGTGCAATGCCCACCACACTGAGCGTTGCACCCTCGCCTCCCCTGTACAGCATGCCGATGCCGACAAGTGCCAACAGTATGGAAGAAACGGTAGTCATGGTCACTCGTTCCCTGAAGAACACGGCCATGATGACGGCAACCATCACGGGATAAACAAACAGGATGGTCGAAGCAATACCGGCATCCATAAAGCGGAAGCTCTGATAGTAGGTGATGCTTGACGCAGCAAACAAGATGCCTAATGACGCGAGCACCTTCAACTCACTCTTGGTGACGACAAACGATTTTCGCTCTGCCAGCAGCATGACACCCAGTATCATGACGGCCATTGAGAAGCGATAGAACAGAACCGACGAGGTGTTTACCCCCTCCGCATACAGCGGCAATGCTCCAAACGGATTTGTTCCGTAACAGACAGCGGCCAGTATCCCGCATACAATTCCTTTATGTTTCATCTATAAAAAAGACATCCGCAGCCGTCAGTCGTTGATATACGACTTCGTTGTCATATCGTAGTACAGTGCCTCCAATTCAGGAAGAGTCAGCTTTTCTATTGAATGCTCAATGATGCGAATCAGCTCATCGCGCCTACGCTCTTCCGACTGGGTAAAACGATCCATGTATGCCATTGTACCTATTATATATATAATGTATTCAACTTCTTTCTAAAAAAATCACTATGCTTCGCAGGGCAACGTCATGATGAAGCGGGCGCCGTCCGTGTATTGCGTGTCAAGCACGACATCACCGCCCAGACGACGCGCCAGTGAACGGGCCACGGTCAGGCCAATGCCTGTGCCATCATAATAGACGTTCAGCTGAACAAACTCTTCAAAGATGTGCTCAGCCTCCTCTGCCGGGATGCCGATGCCCGTGTCTTCGACCGTAAACACCAGTTTGTCACCATCGACCGAAAGCCGAAGCAGAACGGTCTGCTTCTCTTCCGACACCACCGCCCCCGTAGCCTCTGCCGGACGCGTAAACTTCCGTGCATTGTCGAGCAGCAACGTCAGCGCACGCGTGGCACTACTCAGGTTGGTGAGCAGCATGACCGACTCGGCCTCGGGCGCAATCTGCATGTCGAAAGCCACATGTGAAGCCTGCGCCACCCCACTCTTCTCCACCGCATCGCAGGCTATCTGCACGGCAGGCACCTGGTCTGTCCGCTCAATGACCGTTCGACTGCCGGCATCGCTCAGCTCGAGCATCTTGTTCACCAGTCCCGTGATACGGTCGGTGTTCTCCGTAATCTGACGGTTGATGTCCCTCTTCGTATCATCGTCAAGCTCCATGCCAGGGGTGGTCACAATCTGCGTGAAGCCCGACAAGATGTTGAGCGGCGTGCGAATCTCGTGCGAAATCTGCTGAATGAAGTTCGTCTTCATCTTCGACGACTCCTCGGCACGTGCATTGGCTATTTTCAGTTGCTCGTTGGTCTCGGCCAGCTTATTGTAGGCATGCTTCAGGCGAGTTGACGCCCGGTAGCGAAGCAAGAAGTAGACGGAGGCAAAGGCGATGAGCAGCACCGTGATGATGATAGTGGCTAAGAAGCGCTGCCTGATCATGTCGGCCTGCTGCCGAGCTATCTGCGTCTCCTTTTTCTGCGTCTCATAGATAATGGCCAGCTCAGCGGCATCGCTCTGTTTCTGCCAGACGAAGGCCGTATCGAGTGCGTCGCAGATGCGCTTGCCCACAGCCAGTGCCGTGTCGACGCGATGGGCCTCGAAATTGGCGCGATACTTAGGCAGCAAATAGGTTCGGATGTTGTCGAGCGTCAGCACGATGTGATAGCGGCTCAGCTGCATATCGCTATACTTGAACTTGTCGGCTGCCTCGCTCCATTGCCGTGCTGACACGAGGTAGAGAGCCGCCTCTATCTGTCCGTCGGGTGTCTGTGCATAATGCGTGAGCATCGCCTCGCCGTAGGCCTTCCGGGCTTCCTTGTGGCGCCCCAGTCCCTCCAAGGCACTGCCCCGATAGAGATTCAGCCGCGCCCTTTGGCGGTCAACAAACGAGTCTTTGGCCTGCGCATGCTGTTCATAGCGATTCAGCATCTCGTCGAAGCGTTCCGTCCAGACAAGTGCCTGTTCATAATAGCTGGACAGCAGACAGTTGTCGGTGATGGTGATAATGCCGATGATGGCCGTGGTGTAATCGTGAATGTCGCCACTGGCATCGATCACCTGCAAGTACTTCTGATAGGCCCGCTGATAATTGCCGTCGGCCTCGGCGGCATAGCCAAGCTTCAGCTGGCAACTGGCCACGAAGGCCAGCAGGTTGGCATAGTCGGTGTTCATGTCGTAGCCCTCTTCCTCCATCAGCTGCAAGGCCGGCAACGCCACCTTCATCGTGGCCTCATATTCATTTCGCAGCAAGAGCAGACTGGCCAGTCTGTTGGCCGACATGGCATAGTACTTCAGGTCGTCCCGGGAGCGCACCTCTGTCGAAACGGCCTTCTTCCAGTAGTTCTCCGAGGTCTTTACCTTCGACATCTTAGAGTAGGCATAGCCGCGTAAATAGCTGGCCTTTATTGTCGAGATTTCTTTTTTCTCCTCGCCTTCATCGGCCAGCGACAACACCTTCTGGTAGTCACGCTTATCGTATGCGACATTGATCAGACTGTCAATCTTCGATGTATCCTTCTGTTTCAGAATCCTTTCTCCACACGAGCTTATCATCATGAGCACGGTGATGAAGAAGAGAATAGGACGGCTCAATTTAAGAGAATTCAGCATAGCACTGGTGGATTGTTTTTACGGTACACATTTCATCATGCAAATTTACATCTTTATTTTAAAACAAGATAATCTTTTTCAATTTAGTTTCCGACAACACACGCTTTTTATAAGTTTTTCAGAACTCAGACAGATTTCTGTGGTTGACTATAGACTTTAGACTACAGACTATAGACTATAGACTTTAGACTAAAGACTTTAGACTAAAGACGTGAGACTACTGGTGTTAATGTCTGTAGTCATTTGTCTATAGCCTGTAGTCTAAGTAATGATAAAAAATAACTCGGGACGATTTATCGTCTGTTCAGACCACCCCTAACCCCTCCTGACTCAGGAGGGGAATTGGTTAGACTCAGTTTCCAAAGGCAAATGAAAAGCAAAGCTAACCTGTTCCCCTCCTAAGTTCTTGCTAAGGCAAGCGGCAGAGCCGAGCGAGGAGGGGTTAGGGGAGGTCTGAACGAATGGCACATTTTGTTTTAATTTTGTTCCTAATTTTCATTCAATTTCTTCATCGAGCACAGCGAGATGAAACCCATGAAAAAGGATCACGTTCGGTGAGCAATCGAGTTCTACTCGCTTCGCTCGCAGAAGAAATTAAACAAAAATTATTTTCAAAATTAAAACAAAATTGCCGTGCGGACGGAATGGC
>CACXXD010000064.1 GCA_902771445.1 uncultured Prevotellaceae bacterium | reverse complement strand
CACGGTGAGGTGGGCGGTAGCCGCGCCGCCGTTGATGCTGGCTGGCTCGACCACGACCGTCAGATTGGTCAGACGGGTGTCACCGTTCATCCGAAGGTGTATATCGCCTGCGGCATCAGCGGACAGATCCAGCACATCGCTGGTATGCAGGACTCAGGTATCATCATCAGCATTAACAGTGATCCTGATGCGCCCATCAACAAGATTGCCGACTATGTGATTGTTGGTACTGTTGAGGAGGTCGTTCCCAAGCTGATCAAGTATTACAAGCAGAATAGTAAGTAAATGAAAAATATCTGTTGGCATATTGCAACTATCGTCTTGATTCTTGTCATTATGTACTCCACAGTGGCACTTCTGACAGGAATCGTTAATCCTGCTTTCGCTTATGCCCTTGGTGCTGGCATTGGCTGTATATTAAGCGTTAGTCTTACGAACGCAATAAGAAATAGAATAAAGAAATAATTATGGCAAACTATTATAGTGACCACCCCGAGATAGGGTTCTATCTCAACCATCCCCTGATGGCTCGTATCGTTGAGCTGAAAGAAAAGGGTTTCGCCGACGCGAAAGAATACGACTACGCTCCCGTTGACCTGGGCGATGCCATCGAGAACTACAAGCAGATTCTTGACATCACGGGCGACGTGGCTGCTAACATTATCGCTCCCAATTCTGAGGACGTAGACCTGGAAGGGCCGCACCTCGAGAACGGACGCATGATTTATGCAAGCAAGACCTTCGAGAACCTCGACGCTACTCGCAAGGCTGGCCTGTGGGGTGTTTCGATGCCCCGTCGCTACGGCGGTCTGAACCTGCCCAACGCAGTGTTCTCTATGCTTTCAGAAATCATCTCTGCAGCCGATGCCGGCTTCCAGAACATCTGGAGCTTGCAGAGCTGTATCGACACCCTCTATGAGTTCGGTTCTGAGGAACAGCGCCAGAAATACATTCCCCGTGTCTGTGCAGGCGAAGGCATGTCGATGGACTTGACTGAGCCTGATGCAGGTTCAGACTTGCAGCGCGTGATGCTGAAGGCAACGTTCGACGAAAAGGAGAACTGCTGGCGACTGAACGGCGTGAAGCGTTTCATCACCAACGGCGACTCTGACATTCACCTTGTGCTGGCTCGCTCGGAGGAAGGCACGAAGGACGGACGCGGCCTGTCGATGTTCATCTACGACAAGCGTAACGGCGGTGTCGATGTGCGCCACATTGAGCACAAGCTGGGTATCCACGGTTCACCCACCTGTGAGCTGACCTACAAGAACGCAAAGGCAGAGCTGTGTGGAAGCACCCGTCTGGGTCTGATCAAGTATGTTATGGCACTGATGAACGGCGCTCGTCTGGGCATTGCCGCTCAGTCGGTGGGTCTTTCGCAGGAGGCCTATAACGAGGGACTGGCCTATGCCAAGGAGCGTGCTCAGTTCGGTGAGAAGATCATCAATTTCCCTGCTGTTTACGACATGCTCAGCCGTATGAAGGCCAAGCTCGATGCTGGTCGCTCGCTGCTCTATCAGACTGCTTGCTACGTCGACATCTACAAGTGTCTGGAAGACATTGAGCGCGATCGCAAGCTGACACCCGAGGAGAAACAGGAGATGAAGAAGTATCAGCGCCTGGCCGATGCCTTCACACCACTGGCCAAGGGCATGAACTCTGAGTATGCCAACCAGAACGCCTACGATGCCATCTCTATTCACGGTGGTTCGGGCTTCATCATGGAGTACAAGAGCCAGCGCCTGTATCGCGATGCTCGCATCTTCAGCATCTACGAGGGAACCACTCAGTTGCAGGTCGTGGCCGCTATCCGTTACATCTCGAACGGCACCATGCTGAGCAACATCAAGGACATGGTGAATGACATAGAGGGTGGAGCTGAGAGCGCACTCCTGAACAGAGTGAAGGCACTCATCCTCGTCTATGAGGAGGCTCTGAACTATGCCAAGTCGCTCGACAATCAGGATGCGTTCGACTTCCTGGCCCGTCGCCTGTACGACATGACCTGCGAACTGGTGATGTCGCTGCTCATCATCCGCGATGCCGCCACTTGTCCCGAACTGTTCGCAAAGAGCGCCAACGTCTATGTGCGCATGGCCGAGGAGAACGTGCTGGGCAAGGCTGCCTACATCAAGAACTTCAAGGTGGAGGATCTCGAAAGCTTCCGTGCTGCCGAGCCTGCCGCTGAAGCATAAATCAACCAACAAAGCGGTGCATGACCCTGACTGAAAGGGCATGCACCGTTTTTTCATGCCTTATGGAAACAGAACTTCAGAAAGACGAGCAGTACATGCGCAGGGCGCTCGATGAGGCGCGGAAGGCGGAGGCCAAGGGCGAGATACCCATTGGGGCAGTCATCGTGTGCCGTGACCGTATCATTGCGCGTGCTCACAACCTGACTGAGACACTCTGCGACGTGACCGCCCATGCCGAGATGCAGGCCATCACGATGGCGGCCAACGAACTGGGCGGCAAGTATCTGACCGATTGCACGCTTTACGTCACCGTAGAACCTTGTCCGATGTGCGCCGGAGCCATCGGCTGGGCGCAGCTGCCTCGCATCGTCTACGGTGCGCCCGACGAGAAGCGGGGCTTTCGCCGCTATGCCTCTCAGGTGCTGCATCCCAAGGCTGTCTGCATCGGTGGTGTGCTCGAAGAAGAGTGTCGCACGCTGATGCAGGACTTCTTCCGCAGGAAACGCTGATTTATCTATAAAGAAAACAGGGAGGCAACGAATTGTCTCCCTGTTTTCTTGATGGCTGAGCCGCGCTGCTTAGCGGTGCAGTCTGCGGTTGGAACGCTTGATGAGCTTCTGAATCTTGACATTCTTCTGAGCTACTTTACTCTTGGCCTTCGGAGCATTCTGCAACAGTGCTCTCGTCTCTGCGTCAGGCACGAAGGTGTCGGCTACGTAGCCCCACGGACTCTCTTCATCGAAGTAAGCCAGATAGAACACGTAGGTGCCGTTTTCTGCTTTGTAGCTCGCAACGTTGGCAGCTCCGTAAGTAAGAACGTCGGCGGCATAGATGGGACCGTATTCTTCATCTGTGTAGCCAGTATAGTTCTGGTCTACGAAGATTTCGTCATCTTCAGTCAGCGTGAAGACCATTCCGTATTCGTTGTTGTCGCACCAAGGAGCAATGCGATAGCGCGTGGCAATCTGCTCGCTCTGATAGAGTGTTGCGCTGGTCGAGCCAAGGTCGTCGAATACGCCGCCGTATCCGTTCTCACCGTTTTCATCGGCAGTCAGGTCCATGACGGTGTAGTTATAGGTTCCTTTGCCTACTTCCTTCCAAGTCTCGAAAGGCGACGTGTGGATGAAGTTGACCGATACCTCTGCGACCATTTTGCCCTTTGCGTATGCCACTACGAAGATGGCATACGAACCGCTGCCAGGTACGCTGGCCTCTACGTTGGTGGTGCTTGCCGAAGTGCTCTCTGCTTCGATCTCACCGTTCTCAATACCGCTGAAGATGGTTGCGGCATCCTTGTGTGCATCGGCAACCACATATTTGGCCTCTTCCACGTCCTCGCCCAGGGTGAGTGTGCCTCTCACGAACTCTTCCTTGTCATCGTTTACATAGAATCCCGTCTTGGTAAACTCAACGTCATAGTTGGCGATGGCTGAGCCGGGCAGCGCCACGGTGAACAGGCCGTTGACGTTGCTGCTGTACCATGTTCCGTCGTTGTAGTCGGCCATTGAGATAAGCAATGAGTTGGCCGGCATGGTGATGATGCCGTTCTCCAGTGTTCCGAAGTACTCCGGGTGTTCGCTCTTCAGTGTCTCCAGCGACTCGCCCTTGGCCATGTTGAAAGCGGCCTTGCTCGTCATCGAGAACATGCCGTAGGTCCAGTCGAAGCCCAGTTCGCTCTGCTCGATATACACGTGGTCGGCATCGGTGGCATTGATCACGACGTAGTAGTCCTTCGAATCATCGTAGTCACCGGGATCGTTGTATTGATAGTCCTTGCCATAGACATTGACCAGACGGTACATGCCGGGCTGCACGAAGTTCTCTTCGATGGCTGTTTCGAACACGATGTTGTCTACTGAGAAGAAAGAGGTAAGGAAGTCCTCGCGATAAGTGGCCTTGCCTTCCATCGCCTTCCATGCCGTTACACCTGCGGTGAAGGTGAAAGAGTTGAGTCCGTATTGAGTGGTCAGGGCAGCATCGGCAATAGCCACGGTGATCGTGTCGTAGCGGCCATATTCAATCTTCGAGGGATCGTAGCTGAACGTAATGTCGGCCTCTTTCTTGCCGGGAGCAAACTGAACCTCGGTGGGAGCGCTAAAGATGGACCCCTGAGGGATGGTCACTTTCAAGGGAACGGTCAGTGCACTGGCAGAGTCGCCGCGCATGATAGAAAGCTTGAAGTTGTTCTCACTGGGCGAAATCTCGACGGCACTGGATTCCAGATGGCTGAAGTATACCTGAGCCGTCGATGTGGGTACACCGGGAGTGTAGTCGATGTCTTTTTCAGAGCAAGCCGTAAGAGCCAGCATCACCGACAGCAGTACAAGACTTAAACTATATAATTTTTTCATAATACTCTTTTCTGTTTATATGTGATTATTGAAGTGCAACATCCTCGTCTTTCACGGCTACGGGAGTCGGAGCATTTGGATTGTTGTCGCTGTCGGTAAGTGCATTGTTGCCGTTGATTTCCTTCTGGGGCAGGCGCCACAGCAGGATGGGATCGCCGGCAGGAATGTTGAGCACGCAGTTCTCCTCGTATCCGGCACCACGACGGTCGACACCCCTGTTCAGTCGCATCACGTCGAACCAGATGCGGCCTTCGCCCCACAGCTCGATGCGCTTCTGTCTGTACACCTCGTTCTGAATGTCGGCAGCACGCAGCGAGTAGTTCGGGTCGCGATAGGTTCTCACAAAGTCTTCCAGTGTCTTCTTGCCGTCCTGTCCGCTCATGGCCTGAGCTTCTGCCAGGATCAGGTACATCTCTTCGACGCGCATCAAGGGAATGTCGTTGGCATTGATGTCGTTCTCCAGCTTGTTTTGGTAGGGGGCAAACTTACAGTTGGTGTAGGGCTTGAAACCGTAGTCAAGCAGATAGGCATTCCATTCTACTGAGAGATTGTCCGAAATTCCATTCTCGTTGCTCCACCATCCTTTGCGCACGTCGGTATTAGAGATGCTGTTGTAGAGCTTCTTGCTGATTTGGTGACCACCGCTATACTGTCCGTAGCCGTAGTTGAACGTGCCGCAGTGCGATATCCAGTTGCAGATACCCGTAGACACCACGTCGTCGGTCTCGGCCACGTAGATACCCCACATCCAGTTTGGCTCGTTGGCATTGCAGAAGGTAGGAGCCTTCACCTCGTCGATGGTAGCAGGACGTGCGTCGGTGTTGGCGATGGCGGCCTGTGCGTCGGCGGCAGCCTCGGCCCAAGCTTGCTTGGCCAGGTTCATGCGAGCACGCAGACCGTAGGCCACGGCCAGATCGATGTAGCGGCGGTCGCTGCGCTTCTGTCCGGCTTCCTGAGCCTTGGTCAGCAGGGTGATGGCCGTCGTCAGGTCCTCGTTCACCTGCTTGTACACCTCCTCGACCGTGGCGCGAGGAGCACCGTCGATGGCAGCCTGGTCGGAGTTCTTGTCGGTGATCAGCGGTACGCAGGGCGACTGTTCGTGTCCCTTGTAGTTGAACTGGTACAGCTGTGCCAGCTCCAGATAGGCAAAGCCGCGAGCGGCCAGTCCCTGTGCCAGGTAGAACTGCGTGACCTGGTCGTCCGATTCGGCATTGAGCGAGCCGATCACGTTGTTGCAGCTATAGACGATTGAATAGTAGTCGTTCCACAGGATCTGAGCCTCGTTGCTGGTGTAGATGCGGTCGTCGTAGGTCAGCGAGTTGCCCACCCAGTTGTAGCCGTTGTCGCTGCTCACCATGTCTTCGGTGTTGGCATCGGTAAACATCAGCACGCTGCTGTAGCCAAAGTCGTTGTGGCGCTGACTCCCCAGTGCCTCGGCATTGGGAAAGTACTCGCTGAAGTGCGAGAAGATGCCGCGCACGCCGGCCTCGGCGCGTTGGGGCAGTGCTTCGCCAATCTCTTTCTTTTTCTCTTCGGTCAGAGTGGCACCGTCGGGCTCAGTGCTCAAGTTCTCGCATGCAGTGAGCGTAGTCATTGCCAGCGCCCCCATATATAGATATTTCAGTTTCATGTTGCTCATAAATATTTATTATCGTTACTTGTTCTGATAGAAACACTTTTAGAAGGTTACGTTGATGCCACCGGAGAGTGTGCGCAACTGCGAGTAGGTGTAGGGAATCGACGAAACGAAGCTCTGACGGGGATCAAGTCCCTTGCGATGAGTGAACAGTGCCAGGTTGTCGCCTACGAAGAAGACGCGCACCTTCTGCAGGTATATCTTCGATGTGATGTTCTTAGGCAGGGTGTAGCCCACGGTGATGTTGTTCAGCGACAGATAGTCGGCCTTCTCCAGGAAGCGGGTCGACGAGTAGGCGGTGTAGCGGTCGCCTGCGTTCAGGCGAGGCACGTCGGTTTCCGTGTTCGTGGGTGTCCATGCATTCAGAATGTCCTTGTGCCATGCGCCGCCGGCATCCGACGTAGCCGAAGCGTGCATCAGGTACATATAGCCATTGTCGAGCACCTTGCCGCCCAGCTGATAGGCAAACCGCACGCTGGCATCGACTCCGTAGAGTGTCATACTGAGTCCGAAGCCGCCATACATCTTAGGCAGCAGGTTGTCGGTAGCCACGCGGTTGTCGGTCTGTGTGGCCACGGCATAGTCGGCAGTCCTGATGCGGTTGCCCGTCTTTTTGCCGTCGTTGTCGGTCTCCCATACCCAGTATTCGCCCTGTCCGGTCTTGGGGTTCACGCCGGCCCAGTCGGGCAGGTAGAGCCGATACATGCTCTCGCCTTCCTCGTAGATGCGGCTGCCCTCAATCCACTTGCCGTTCAGGTCCTCGTGCAGCTTGTTGATCTTGTTCTTCTGCAGGGTGGCATTCAGGTTGGCGCTCAGTGTCAGGTTCTTCAGCTTCAGAATGTCGTAGTTCAAGTCGATTTCCAGACCGCTGTTGGTCATGGTGCCTACGTTCATTGGTATCTGGGTGTAGCCCAGCGAGCCGGCCGCGGGCTTGAAGTAGAGCATGTCCTTCTGCTGACGACCGAAGTACTCGATGGTACCGCTCAGTCGGTTGTTGAGCAGGGCAAAGTCGATACCAATGTTATACGACACCGACTTCTCCCACGTCAGGTCCTTGTTGCCCTTGTAGGCCAGCGCACCGTCGGAGAAGCCGCTGGCATCGCCCGTCATGTTGTACTGGTCGGTATAGGCATAATAGTAGTAGCGGCCCGAACCCGTGTTGCGTCCCAGATTGTCGTTACCCTGCTGGCCGTAGCTGGCCTTCAGTTTCAGGTTGCTCAGCCACGACTTGGCTCCCTCCATGAAGCGCTCCTTGCTGATGACCCATGCCAGCGAACCGCTCCAGAAGCCGCCCCAGCGGTGGTCGGGTGCGAAGCACGACGAGGCATCGCGGCGATAGCTCACGGCAGCGATGTACTTGTCGGCATAGTTGTAGTTGATGCGTCCGAAGATACCGCGGGTGGCATAGTCAATCTGGTAGCCGGCATTGTTCTTCTGGTTCACTGCGTTGTCCAGCCAGAAGCTCTCGGGGTTGTACAGTTTGGTGGCACCGCCGTAGAGTTCGCGGAACTTCCACTGGTAGCCCTCGTAGCCCAGGGTGACATCGAGGTTGTGGGCATTGGCAAAGTCGATGGTATAGTTGGCCAGGAACTGCTTGGTGAAGCCTGTTGCGCGTGTGTGATACTGATAGGCACCGCCTTCCATGTCGGCAAACTGGCCCATGTAGGCATTCTGTAGCACGTCCTCGTTGGTGTTGTCGACGTTGTAGCCCAGGCGAGCCGTCAGCGTGAGTCCCTTGACGGGCTTCAGCTCGGCAAACCAGGTGGAGTTCAGAATGTCCATGGTGTAGATGTCCTTGTCGTACTGCATCTGTCCAGCAGGGTTCGAGATGCTCATGTACGAGCGGTCGCGTCCGGCATCATCCGATGTTCCGTAGTCGTAGACGTAGCGGTCGCCTTTGGTCATGATGTTGCCCTGTGCGTCGCGCACGTAGATAGGATAGATAGGTGCAATGCCGTAGGCCATGCGGAAGGCATTGCCCGACGATGACGAGTTGTCGCTGGTCTGTTCGCTGGGGTAGTAGTTCTTTGAGTGAGCATAGCTGACGTTGGCACCCAGTTTCAGCCAGTTGGTCACCTTGTACTCGTCGCGCACGCGGAAAGATGAGCGCTTGAACTGCGAACCGCTCACGATGCCGCCGTCGTCCAGGTAGTTGTAGCTCACGTAGTAGTTGTTGTTGTCGGTGGCACCCGACAGCGAGGCCTCATACTCCTGGCGCAGTGCCTTCTTGATGATGGCATCCTCCCAGTCGTCGGGGGTGAAGTAGTGGTTGCCGCCCACGTAGCCCAGTGTGGCATTGGGGTTCAGCTTGCCGTCGCTGCCGAACATGAACTGTCCTTCCGGCACGGTGTAGATCTGGTAGCCGTTGCCGCCGCCGGTATTGGTCACGATGGTCTTGTTGGCATACTTCTGTGCAGCCACGGCATCGTAGCCCAGCTGGTTGGCGGCATAGTTGTAGATGGCGCCATACTCCAGCTCCAGATACTGAGCGGGATTCTTGATCACCTGATAGTTGGGCGTACCCTTTGCGTTCTGTCCCCACTTGGCGCTCAGGTTGATGACCGGCTTGCCCAGCGCACCCTTCTTGGTGGTGATCATCACGATACCGTTGGCACCGCGTGCGCCATAGAGTGAGGTCGAGGCTGCGTCCTTCAGGATTGTCACGTCGGCAATGTCGGCAGAGGGGATAGAGCTAAGGTCGCCGTCGAAAGGCACACCGTCGACGACATACAGCGGCTCGTTGCTACCGTTGATCGAGCCCACGCCGCGTATGCGGATCTTGGCCGAGGTGCCTGGCTGACCGTTGTTGCTCAGCACCTGCACGCCAGCCACCTGTCCGCTCAGTGCGTGGGTCACGTCGCTCACCTGCAACTTCTCCAGTCGTTCCGACTTCAGCGTTCCTGCCGAACCCGTGTAGGTGCCTTTCTTGGCCGTGCCGTATGCCACGACGATTACCTCGTCGAGTGCGGCTTGGTCGCTGGTCAGCATGATTTTCATGTTGGGACGTGCGCTCACCTCCAGAGGCTCCATGCCCACGTAGGTGATGCGCAGTGTCTTCTTGCCTTGAGGAATGGTCAGTGAGAACTGGCCTTGCGAGTTGGTCACGGTGCCAACGTTGGTGCCTGCCACCAGGACGGATGCGCCGATGACTGGCTGTCCGTCCTCTTGTGACACAACGGTACCGCTTACTTTAGTTTGGGCTAATACCCCTCCCACCCAAAGGAAGAGGCATGCCAAAAGCATTGTTAATCTTTGTTTCATACTCTCTTTTTTAAAACTAATACGGTATATAAAATTAATGTGCTTGTTGAAGTTTCTGTGATTATTTTCTTGCATATAGTTTTTGTCGGTATGGGTTCGCTTTTAAGCGAGCATATTTGCATTCTTGCTGTCCTGATCACTCGTTTTTGTTAGTGCGCGTGACAATTTGTTTCTTTTTGTTTGGTTGGGGTTACGATTCGACCTTTTTTGTGTCGTTTAAAATTTCAGTCTGCAAAGTTATAACATTTTTTTGAAAATCAAAACAAACATTTTTAAAAAAAAGTATTCTGTTCTGCATTTGGCAAGAAAAGAACAGTTTATGTTACTTTTTAAGTAATGATAAAAAAATAACTTGTGACGATTTGTCGTCTGTTCAGACCTCCCCTAACCCCTCCTGACTCAGGAGGGGAAATGGTTAGTTTTGTTTTTCATTACACCGTGCAGCACGTGTCTCTTTTCGTATCCAAGTCACGACAAAAAGACCTGTGCCAAAGAGAAAAAACAGAACGCAGAGATTGGGAGTGCGCATAGAGGTATGTCGAAGATATTTGCAGAGTTCGCAGAGCCATTCGGCATGCTCCGCGGCCTTTCTGTCAGGACAAGCAAATTATGAATAATATTTACAATGACCCCTCTGAGAATCGCACGGAATTCACCAAACTTAAAGTGACCTGCAAATATGCGAGTATTGGAAGGGGTTGTGCATGTTATTGATTATCAGGTAGTTGTAGATTTTGCTTCGCAAAACGAACTGTTTTCTTCTCTTAAAAACATGCCTTTCGGACGGCTCTGAGTGAGAAGCGACGGCATTCGTGCTGTGATTAGTATTGAATCATGGTGGGTTTGCATTCATATCAAACTGAGTTCTATCATTCATCACATTCTGATCTAAGTCATATCTTAGTTTGATATGGTTGTAAACCCACTTTGATTTAATATCAATCACAAAACAGTGGCTCAGACAAGCCGTGAGTATCTCTTATTCCCGTTTCTAGAATGCAACTTTTTGTAGGTGCTTTTTTCTATGAATTTTCTTGACAAAATGATGGCGAAAACTTGTTGGGCAATTTCATCTGTTCAGGCCACAACACGTCCCAAGCTATTTTTTTAATCATTAATTTGCAATTTTTATTCAAAAAACACATTGAGTGTCAATTTTTTTTTGTTATTTTGCAACATCCTTTTCGGATTATCGAAAACATACATGACTAAAAACGTTAAATCGTTATGAAAAATATTCTCGTGATTGGTTCTACCGGACAGATTGGTTCCGAGCTGACCATGACTCTTCGACAACGTTACGGTGCTGAGCACGTTGTGGCTGGCTACATCAAGGGTTGCGAACCCAAAGGCATGCTGGCAGAGAGCGGCCCAATGGCCGAGGCCGATGTCACCGATGGCACGGCCATTGCCGAAGTTGTCAGCAAGTATCGCATCGACACCGTCTATAACCTTGCGGCTCTGCTCTCTGTCGTGGCCGAACATAAGCCGCGCCTGGCCTGGCATGTGGGCATCGACGGACTGTGGAACGTACTCGAGGTGGCCCGTGAACAGCACTGCGCCGTTTTCACGCCCAGCAGTATCGGCTCATTCGGATTGGAGACTCCGCACGACATGACTCCGCAGGACACCGTGCAACGCCCCCGCACCATCTATGGCGTGTCGAAGGTGACCACTGAGCTGCTTTCCGATTGGTTCCACTACAAGTATGGTGTTGACACGCGTTCGGTGCGCTTCCCAGGCATCATCAGCTACATCACCCCGCCTGGCGGTGGCACCACCGACTATGCCGTCGACATCTATTACTATGCCGTGCGGGGCGAGCAGTTCACCTGTCCCATCAAGGCCGGCACCCGCATGGATATGATGTATATGCCCGATGCCTTGCGGGCCGCCATCGAACTGATGGAGGCCAACCCCGACCGGCTGGTTCATCGCAACGGCTTCAACGTGGCAGCCATGAGTTTCGATCCCGACATGATTTATCACGCCATCTGCAAGCTGAAGCCCGACTTCAAGATGGTCTACGACATAGACCCGCTGAAGCAGGCCATTGCCGAGTCGTGGCCCGACATGATGGACGACTCTTGTGCCCGCCGTGAGTGGGACTGGCATCATGAGTATGACCTGCCTACCATGACCAGCGACATGCTGGAGAAACTGTCAGCTCGTCTGGCTCATACATAGAGGAACATACATATAAAGCAATGATGGCAGATCCTGCGGTCTGCCATCATTGCTTCTGCTTTGTCGGGATGAGGCGCTAACTCCTGCTTATATTTTTATATCCGCGAGTCCGCTGGCGTTTTTTACACACATGCTATATTATGTGAAAAATCGAACATTGTTTTCTTCTAAAAGTTCGCTACCTTTGCACCCAAAAAGCGAAATAACGGAGAAAAAATGGATGTTTTGTCACTTATACCACGTCACGGAAAGGACACGCTGCGCATCGGCGACAGCGATGAACTGGTGGTCATGGAAAACTTCGGCCATCTGCCGAAAGGATCGCTCACACTGGACAGGCACGCCCTTATCGTCATCTGCACCGAGGGCATGGCACAGTTCGACTACGATGGAAAGACCTACCAAATTCGCAAGAATGACATGTTCATTATCCTACGACATAGCGTGGCAGATAACTTCATGGCCTCTGCCGACTTCAACTGCCGCCAGATATGGTTCTCTCGAAACGAGACATGGAACGTTGACATGCTGGGCAAGAAGAGCCTCACCGATCTGGTATTCCTCAAGCATCACCCCAAGTTTACACTCACCGAGGCCGATATTGATTTGCTCGACCGATATTTCCAACTGTTATGTATACGCATGCGCGACACATCGCCTATGCTTCACCACGATTTGGTGCGCTCCCTCGTAGGCACCATGCTGCTTGAAATCCTTTGCATTGCGCGACGCAACGAGCACGACACCAAACAAAAAGGAATAGGTGACACTCAAAACACGCTTCACGGCGAACAGCTTGCCCATCTTTATTTGCAGATAGTGGAGCAGAGCGACGGGCGCATCCGCCGCGTTGAGGAGTTTGCACGCCAGCTCAACGTCACGCCCAAGTATCTCTCACGCCTGCTACGCGAGACTCTCAACTGCAAGCCCAGCGACATCATCAGCCTCTATACCGAGAAGGCTATCGAGTATCGCCTGCGCTTCACCGACATGACCATGCAGCAGATTGCCGATGACCTTCACTTCGCCAACCCCTCCTTCTTCGGCAAGTATGTGAAGGAGCACCTCGGCATGACACCCATGGAATACCGAATGAAATACCAACGGGAACAAGTATAGCGCATATTATCATTTACTCTGCTTTCGCAAGTATGAAAACGCCTCACATACAACCCCTACGGGGCTTTGTGGCATCAACTTGCGGGACTTGAATCATTAATTAACAATAAATAAACTTTAGTTATGGAAACAAATCTTTCTACTTCTTCGCGACGGCGGCTGTGGCTATGGCCGCAGGGTCGCAACGACTCCCCCGGTTGGGGCTTCGTTAGATGGCTATGCCTCCTGGCACTGCTCGTGACGGCGGTGACGGGGGTGAAGGCCGATGGTTACGTCACCGACGTGATGGTGTTTGGCGTCTCAAGCAATGGCAGCTCCTCCGTGGTTAATTACACGGCACAAGGGTGGACATTGCTGAATAAAGACCTGAATGAGAGTGCCGGTGGCTGGGATGTCTACATGCTCTATAAAACGAGTGCGACAGCCAATCCTGAGACGGGGTACATCACCGACCTTTTGGTCTCTACCCAAAATCTGGCATCATTCGACTATGAGGACAGACATTATGTTCAGGCTGACAAGAACTCTGGGTTCGACGGCGACCTGAACCACTCTGCCGGCGGCCCCTACATCTATTTATATTACACACGCGACCGTGCCAACCTAAGCGCTTCTGGAGGTATGAAACGTGTGATTACTGGTTTCAGCACGTCAAGCAGCCAATCGCAAAGCAAATCTATAAGATGGTATAGTAGCCGTTATGACGGTGATCCCTTAACGGGTCCTGCGGACATGAACGAGAGTGCTGGTGGTAAAGATATCTACATCAACATGGCCTTCACAGAACAGACCCTGTCGATGAACACGCACCCCACCTTTAGCAACAACCTCATTTACACGGGTTCGGCCCTGAACCTGCTCGATCATGAGCCGGAAGGCAACTACGGCACGATGATGTACAGCGTAGACGGTGGCGCGTGGACCACGAACCCCACGGCAACCACCGTGGGCAGCCACACCGTGAAATACAAACTTGAAGCCGATTTTGCCAACGGCACGTCGGTCTATGATTACGACGGTACCGTCGACATCTTCCCGGTGATGCAGGCCAGCAACCTGCAGGCAGTGTTCAGCCAGACAGGAAAGAACGTTGTGCTGAACTGGAGTGTGGGAAGCATTCCCAGCAACTACTCCGATTATAAGTGGGTCGTCTATCGCGATGACGACAAGATTGCTACGCTCGATCCCGGCATGACTACTTATACCGACACCCAGTTTGAGAACGAGAAGGAAATAACCTACAGCGTCTATTACATACCCAGACCTCGTGGGTTAGACTCCAAATATGATGATGCCAAGAGCACAGCGACGGTGAACACCACACGCACCGTGCCGGTGAACAACCTGCAGGCTGTGAGCAGCGAAACCAAGGTGACTCTGACGTGGACGTCGGTGGCGTTCCCCGCCTCGGTTAACATGAACAACAAGTTCGATATCTACCTCGTCAAGAAGAATTCCAACGGTAGCGTCAGCGAGGAGAAGGTGCATACCATCACACCCGCCGAAGGGCAGACCTCATTCACGTGGGAACATCGCGACAACGATGCTCTCGCAGGACAGGGCCGTCAAGATTATGACACCTGTTCCGAGGAGGACCTCGATGCCTGCACGATGTACACCTATCGCGTTGTAGGCCAGATTGACGACAAGGAGCTGAACAGCGCCACCCAGGCCGACAAGGCCATCGGTGCCGGTACGACCTACGAGAACTTCGTGTGCTCGAAGGGCGACAACCAAGGCTCTGTACTGCTGACCTGGAACGTGAAGCGACTGAAGAATCAGGGAGCCGCAGAGACCTACGTCATCGAGCGTCGCGTGATGACGCAGGATGCCAGTGAGGACAGCTGGCAGAAACTGACCACACTGGACAGCGACAAGACCTTCATGACCTGGGAGGACAAGACGCCGCTGCCGGGCGTGTTCTACGAATACCGTGTGACCTGCTACAACAACTGTGAGAATGGCAACCGTCCCGGCGTGACGGCCTACGACACAGGCTTCGCCCTGTCTTCGGGTGTCATCAGCGGCCGCATCACCTACGGAACAGGCACCGCCGTGAGCGACGTGAAGGTGACGCTGCGACAGAACAACGACGACGGCGAAGTGGTCAACCACCTGCGCTCGCTGCAGTTCAGCGGCCCTGGCACGGGTATGCTCTGCACCACCACCACGAATGAGTTGAAGAAACTCATTGGCGGCGACTTCTCCATACAGGCCTACGTGAACCCCAGCAACGCACAGATGAACGGCGACGGAACGGCCTACGTGCTCTACGACATCTCCAGCCTCTTCGCCATCGTGCTGAAGTATGATGCCACGCGGCAGGCCTATCAGCTGGGTGCCTATATCAACGGCGAGAACCGCTTCACCGGTGTGACCATCCCTGCCAACCAGTGGAGCCACGTGAGCTGTGTCTACAGCAAGTCGGCGCAGACCACCACGTTCTACGTCACCACCGATGCCGACCACATCGCCTCCGGCTCCATCACGGGGCAGGCCGTGGCAGCCGCCACCACTGAGACGGGGCTGGCTCTGGGCAACAGCGTGACGCTCGACGATGCCAACAACTTCGGCGGCTATCTCGACGAGTTCCGCTTCTTCAAGCGCGCCCTCACGCAGAACGACATCCGCAAGAACTTCAACCACCCCATGGGCGGCACTGAGAGCGACCTGTCCATCTACTACCCGATGGACGAGAATATGGGCGTGCAGAACATCGTCTACGACTTCTCGAAGAGCAACAATGCCAGCAACGGCCACCACGCCACGGCCCACGTGCCGGCAGTGAGCAGCGGCCACGTGCCTACCGAGGAACAGCTGAGCCTGATGAGCGTGACCGACGGACAGGGCAACTACGTTATCCGTGGCGTACCCTTCAGCGGCGAGGGCACCAACTACACGGTCATCCCCACGATGGGCATCCACCAGTTCTCGCCGGCCTACTTGTCGCGCTATGTCAGTGCCTCGTCGCTGGTTCATAACGGCGTTGACTTCGAAGACATCTCCTCCTTCCCCGTCAGCGGCTACGTGCGCTATGCCGGCACCGACTATCCCGTGGAGGGCTGCAACATCAACATCGATGGTGTGCCAGCAGCCAAGAACGGCGAACTCATTAAGACCAATGCCGATGGTGAGTTTACCGTGAGCGTGCCTATCGGTGACCACTATATCGAAATCGTGCAGAATGGCCACGTCTTTGTTGACGCAGGCCGCTATCCTGCCGACCCCAACGAGACGGGGAAGCCGCACACCTTCGACCAGAAGATAACGGGCCTGGAGTTCATCGACGAGACGCTGGTCAACTTCACCGGTCGCGTGGTGGGCGGCAGCATCGAGGGCGAGAAGCCCGTAGGCTTCGGCCTCAGCAAGAACAACATCGGCGTGGTCGAGCTGGTGCTCTCACCCCTGAACGAGCTTTATCGTATGAACGTGGTGAAGAACGTCACTGAGACGACCTCAAGCCTTGACACCAACACTGAGGAGGTACCCATTGCGTCGGCTACGTCGGCCATCAACAGCACCTCTTTCCGTGGTGCCACCGCCAACTACTGCAAAAACTTCTACATCCGTACCGACCCAAAGACGGGTGAGTTCTCGGCCATGCTGCCCCCGCTGCAGTACAATGTGCAGAGCATCAAGGTGAAGAAGAGCGGACAGGACGTTGGCCCGTCTACCACGATAGACCTTACGAAACCTTCGCGCGTCCTGACCGACTCCGTGCGCACTGAGTCAGATGAACTGCTGAAGTATGAATACAATGTCATACTGAAGCAGGTCTATCACAGCGCGCCGTCGTTCTCCGTCACCCAAGAGGGTAGCACCGACGGTCACTTCGGTATCAAGAAATACAAGATTACCGATGCTATCGGCGACATAGAGATCAACAACATCTACTCAGTTGACGGCAGCGGCAACGTCACTTACAAATACGGTGGCCCCGTGTTTGTGAAGGACGATCCCTACACCTTCCAACTGAGTGGCTATGAGGAGTACACCAATGCCGACGAGGAGACGCCAGTTGTCTCGCGAGTGCCGATGTCTGGCATTGTCGTGACCATTAACAATGCCCTGTCGAACTCGCAGAGCGTGTATGTAGAGGGTGGCACCGTCGATGGCGAAGACGTAACACCAGGTCAGGTGGCTGACCTGAAGAGCAACCAGATGGTGCTTGACGACGAGGGCTGCGGCACCTACACTTGGACTGCCGGTCTGCCCAACATCTCCGAGCCATACACCCGTACCATCAGCATGACCTACGACATCGACGGACGTTCCTACCAATGGAATGGAAGCGGCATGGAGGGCATCATCCTGGGCGACATGCCCACGGGCAACAACTTCGTCACCGCTGGTCCCGACAAGCTGCTTATGATCCTGCGCGCACCTCCCGGATCGGACTCGTCGGCTGAATGGAGTTCAGGAAAAACGACGTCCACCACATCCACGGTAGGCACCTCGTTCACTGACGGCTTCCAGCACACACACACCACGAAGTTCGGCTACAATGAAGGTATCATTACCGGTACGCCCGCTGTAGGTACTGTCAAGACAGTTGATTCCGACGATGACCTGGCCTTAGGCATCACCAGAGAGTCGGAGGGCGAAAGCTCGTTCTCGCAAACCACGACCACAACGGTGACGACCACCGTAGCCACGAAGGGCATGGGCGACGTCTTTATTGGCAATGCCACCAATATCATCTTCGGCAAGGCCCGTATGCTGAACTTCCAGCGCGACGGCAGCAGCAATGACGTGAAGCTTGGCCTGAGCAATATCATGACCACCGGTCTGCGCTACGGCACCATCTTCAACTACTCGCTCACCTATATCGAGGAAACGCTCTTCCCCAACCTGGAGACCATGCGCAACAACTTCCTCACCACTGTGGAGAGCAGCGCATTCATTGCCAACTATGTGAACAACGGAAAGGTACCCGTCTATCTGACCACGCTCTCAAAGGATGATGAGAACTACGGAAAGAACGGAACCTATACCTTCTTACCGCCCGCAAATATGACAGAGCCTTTCTACTGCGACTCTGTGAGATGGGTGAACAACCAGTTGGACAACTGGACGAAATACCTCGAACTAAACGAGAAAGAGAAGGTGCTGGCCTACGAGAACCGCAAGGAAGACACCCAGAACTACTCTTTCGACTCTGGTTCCGACGTCAATTTCTCCATCGAAAGGGAAAAGGGTGAGGTGACTTCATGGTCGAGCACTGTATCCTTCGGTGTGTCACTGAACAACAGCTTTGGATTCGACTTCCAAGGTCTCGGATTCGACGAGGAAACAGAGATATCTTCCACCAGTGCAGATACTGAGGGGACCGAGACCGAAGAGACTAAGACAACCTCGTTCTCCTACACACTCTCAGAGAACGGCGACTACGATGCCATCTCGGTCGATGTCTATGAATACGGCAAGTTCAGTCCCATCTTCCGCACCCGTGGTGGTCAGACCAGTGCTCCCTACGAGGGCGAGGTCCGCACGAAGTACTACGAGCCAGGCCAGCACGTGCTGATGGAGGCCACTATGCAGATCGAGGTGCCGGAAATCGATGTGGATGTGCCCGTGGTGAGCGACATCCCCAGCGGATCGGCTGCCAACTATGTGCTGAAACTCTCCAACGCCTCGGAGATCGGTGCCGACGTGGCCTATCGCCTCGGCTTCCTCGACGAGACCAATCCGAAGGGTGCCCAGCTGATGATGGACGGCAAGGTGATTCCGGCTTTGGAACAAGGACGGCTGATCAAGGTGCCCGGCAACCAGACGCTGACCAAGGCACTGCAGCTGCGCCAGACCGACCTCGGTGTGCTCGACTATGAGAATATCGGTATCGTCTTCGCCAGCGACAGCGAGCCAGGGGAGATTGCCGACACCGTTTACATCACGGCGCACTTCACACCGTCATCATCGGCAGTAGACCTGGCACTGAGCAACAGCATCATGAACACGCAGAC
>CACXXD010000063.1 GCA_902771445.1 uncultured Prevotellaceae bacterium | reverse complement strand
ACCACTGATGGTACTGTTCCAATCGTGATTGGGGTCGAACGTAACGCCGAAGACTTTCTGTACATTGGCATTGATGTCTTCTTGCGTAATCTCAGGCTCCACAGGAGGCTGGTACAAATCTGTCGATTTCGAGCAGCTGGCCAGTACTAAAAGGCCGATGGCTGCAAAAGTTGTCATCCTTTTCATATACATTTGTGTTAGTTGATAATCATCTACGCTATAATTTTGCAAAGTTACGAAGAAACGTATGTTTTTCATATATAGATAATCAATAATTAAGAAATATTAACTAAAAATGAGACCAAATGCATGCCGCATAGCCTGAAATTGATAATTAAGTGCCGCTTATCCGACAAGAAGTGGCAGCGCGGCGCACCCGGATTTTTCCGTGGCTGACCTCCACAGACCCGCACGACTGCATAAGCAAAGACAAAACCAGTCATCCATATATCTTACGGACTCTGTAGAAGAAGAGCGGCAGGTTAGAGATGCCATGCAGTTCTGCCCGGAAGCCCTTGATGCCAGAGCTCAGCGACTCAGCCGATGCGTTGGTGACAAAGGTCTCGTAATAGTTGAGCAAATCCTCCTCTCTTTCCTTGATAGTCCTCATGAATGTCTTCATGCCAGGCGACTTGCTTTTCTTCACATGGTCAAACCATACGTGCAGATTCTCCCTGACAGTTTCCTTGAGAGCGTTTCTCTCCTCCATAGCAGGCAGGCTGTCCTTGTACTCTTCCTTGTCCCTCTTGCTCCAGTACAGTTTACGGAATTCCTCCTTGAGGTCAAACGCTTCCTTCAGTTCAGGAAACTCATCGAAGAGGATGTCCATCCGCTCCCACTGCTCGTCGCTCCATTTGTCGGGACAGGTTCTGAGGGTGTAGAAGGAGCGTCTGAGGAAGTCCATCTTCGACTCGCCGTTCTTCATCGTACTGGGTTTGAAGTCTTTCTTGCGCCACTTGGCCTTGCGCCCCCGTTTCCTGCCCTTGTAGCGTTTCGGATGCCTGACCCTGTAGGCTTTCCTGTTCTTGGCGCACCGCTCCACTTTCCTGTCATAGGCTGCCTTCTCGTGTTTGATAGCTACAAGCACCTTGTCGCGCACGCCGGAAAAGGCCTTCATGAAGTACCTGTTCAAATCCTGGAACACATGGAAGCGGTCGAGCGAGATCCTGGCATTGGGGAATGCCGTCTGAGCTATCAGCTTCATGCTGTCTGAGAAGTCCATACTCACGTCGAGCACGCCCCTGCGTTCCTCCTCGGGAATCTCAAGCAGCCACCTGAGCACCGTAGCGGCCTTTACGCCAGCGATGATGGCAATGACCGTACCCTGTCCGCCATGGGCATCCTTGTTGGATACGAAGGTATAGAGCCTGCCGCAGTACATCGACTCGTCTATCGACAGATGCCTGCCCATATTCTTGGCTGTCAGAATCCACTCCTTGGCATGAGCCTTCTGGTCCCAGTGCTCATAGCCGCTGAGATGATCCTTGTACACCTGACCCAAATAGTCGCCGTCGATACCGTGGCTGCGACCGACGGAACGGGAGGTCACAGGACGGTTGTCTAACTCCTCCTTTTTAAAAAATAAGCAAACTCCGGAGAGATGCTGGTGCCGTCGGCCTTCAGGGGGAACTCGCTGAGGATAACGCTCCGGTCCTCGGCATCCAGATACCTGCGGCGACGGATGTGGAGCGTCAGCAGACGGTTGCGCACCGGGTAGTCCTTCACCGATGTGTACTCAGTGAAACCATTGGGCTTCAATGTCGCACGTTGCTCAGCAGCCCTGTTGTCTTGCTCGTCAAGATAGATGTGCACGTTATGCTTGAACGGCTGGTAGGTGCCGTCATGACGGTCAATGTCCTCATCTTCTAGTCTGACAATGTCAAACTGGTCGAGGATGTTTTCTGGCAGTATCAACGACACGACACCATATAGCAAGTTTCTCTCTTTCTCTGTCATACCTTTATAAAATATGGTGCAAAGGTACAATACTTTGGGCAGATACACAAATCAATACCTTTGCTTATGCAGTCATGCATGGTCTGTGGAGGTCAGCCACGGAAAAATCCGGGTGCGCCTAAATATTAGCACTACTAGGTAGTGCGACAGGGGGGGACAACATCATTCACGATGTTACTTTGCGTCTATGGACAGTTTTATTTTTTTCAAGTCTTGCATGCGCGAACTGTTGCCATAGAACAGCTCATACTGGCTTTCCTTCCTTGGCCCACGCATTGTGTTTGTTGCAGGGTCGAAGAATTCGAAAGCCTTGTTGACATCAAGGGTCAGTTCGGCGCGAACAGTCTGCCCGGCTTTGACACTGACGCGCTGGAAGCCACGGAGCGAACGCAGCGGACCGTCGGGGTCGCTCAAGTCACGAATGTAGACCTGCACCGTCTCTATGCCGTCGCACTTGCCCGTGTTGGATACTGGCACCACGAGCGACACCTGCTTGCCGTCGTTCTTCGTCAGCTCCGCCTCGCCAATCTGGAACTGGGTGTAGCTCAGGCCATAGCCAAATGCATAAAGTGGGTCGTCGAAGTAACGATAGGTGCGCCCACGCATGGAGTAGTCCTCGTAGTCAGGCAGCTGTTCGGTGGACATATAGAAAGTGACGGGCAGTTTTCCCGACGGATTATATTGTCCATAGAGCACGTCGGCCACAGCCGTTCCACCCTCCTGACCCGGATACCACACCTGCACGATGGCATCGCAGGACTCTGTCTCTGGCTGCAAGGCTATGGCCGAGCCGGAGCAGCAGACGAAGATGACGGTCTTGCCAGCCTGCTTCAAGGCATGCAGGAAGTCGCGCTGCACACGGGGCAACTCGATGCTGGTGCGGTCGCCGCCACGGAAGCCCTCCACCTGCACCGGCATCTCCTCGCCTTCGAGAGCAGCTGAGATGCCGCCCACAAAGATCACCTTGTCGATTCCCTTCAGCTGGGCAATCATGCCATCGTAGTCAATCGGCAGCTCCTTGGCAATGTTGATTTTCAGGTCGGCATTATACGTATGTACATGTGAGAAGCGCACTTCGATGCGATAGCTTTTGCCACTCTCAGCCTTGATGACCGTTCGGTTGGGTGTCGTGCGCCAGATGTGATGCTTGTACTGCTGCACGCCGTCAATATAGAGTTCGAAGTGACCGCAACCGTCCACGTTTACCACATATTCCCCGGGCTCTTTCGGGGCAAACGTTGTTTCATACTTGGCCGAGAAGTCCTCCAACTGAACGCCCGGTGCAAAGTTATGCATGCCAGCCGTGGTAACCGACATCGGCGTAGTATAATATTCTGTTGTCACGGGCTTGCCCTCCATCAGCCGATTGTTCCAGAAAGTTCCCTTCAGTCCGCGTTTCCCTTCGAAACTGCACTGTGATCCCATCAGACAGTCCATCACCTTGTCATAGGTCAGGTCGCAACCGGGGAAATACAGCGGCTTTTTCTGATAGCCTTTGATGCCATCGAGAATAGTCACGGTGTGAGTGGGCATGCCGTTGTAGTTGCCCCACATCATCGGAGCATTGTCGGCATTAGGGCCGATGACGGCAATCTTCTCCTTGCCCTTGGTCAAGGGTAGCACGTTGTTGCGGTTCTGCAACAGTACGATGGTCTGACGAGCCATGTCGAGAGCCAGCTGGCGATGCTCCTTGCAGTCCATTTTCGAAACAGGAATCTTAGACCATTCCACTAGCGACGGGTCGTCCATCTCACCCAGATCGAAACGACCTTCGAGCAGGCGCACCACGTGTTTGTCGACCTCGGCCTCCGTGAGCAGCCCACGACGAACAGCCTCTGGAATGCTCTTGTAGGCATAGCCGTAGCCACACTCTACGTCGGTACCTGCCAGCACAGCCTTTGCTGAACCATGCACGGCATCGCTCGACGACTTGTGGGAAGTGTAGAAATCGCTCACGGCCCCACAGTCGCTCACCACGAGATACTGGAAGCCCCACTCATCGCGCAGAATCTGTTGCAACAGCCGCTGCGAGCCACAGCAAGGGTCGTCGTCGAGCCGCTGATAGGCACACATCACCTCGCGCACCTTGGCATCCTGAACCAGAGTCTTGAAGGCCGGCATGTAGGTCTCCCACAGGTCGCGGGGCGACACATCGGTCAGGTTGGCCGTATGTCGTGTGTATTCGGGACCGCTGTGAACGGCAAAGTGCTTGGCGCAGGCCCACAGCTTGCGGTACTTGGCATCCTCAGGCCCTTGCAAGCCACGCACCACCTGCGTACCCATCACGCTGGTCAGGTATGGGTCTTCGCCGTAGGTCTCCTGTCCGCGCCCCCAGCGAGGATCGCGGAAGATGTTCACGTTGGGTGTCCACACACTGAGACTGTGGAACTTCTCATCCTCGCCTCCGTTCAGCATGCGCTTATTGTACTGAGCACGAAACTCGGTGCTGGCCACATCGAACACTTTGTACAACAAGTCGGGATTCCACGACGCAGCCATCGCCACTGGCTCGGGGAAGACCGTCACGCCGCCCATGTTGGCAGCTCCGTGCAAGGCCTCGCTCCACCAGAAGAACTTCTTGATGCCCAGTCGGGGAATGGCAGGACTCTCGTCGAGCATCAGTTGTGACTTCTCTTCCAGTGTCAGTCGCGAGCAGAGATCGACAGCTCGTTCGTGTGCAGATAACTCAGGATTCTGGTAAGGCAGTTGTTGTGCCTGAACACTTGGGAACGCAGTGGCGATCCAAGTCAACAATAACAAAATTTTTTTCATTTTATATATAAAATAGGTATATGCCGCAAAGATAGTATTTTGGCTCAGATTGGGTTTCTCTGAATGTTGCAGATGCTTTGCCTTTTGTCACAAATGCCCAAATAGCAGTCGATTCGGCTTGTGCCGTGGAATAAATTCTTTAACTTTGCCCATACAAATTTGTCATGCTGAACAACCATGAGACATCCATTCATCACGCTTCTGCTGGCCCTGCCCCTATACTGTGCAGCCCAGAATCCAATCATTCGCGATCAGTTTACTGCCGATCCGACCGCCCGTGCCTTCGACGGCAAAATCTATCTTTACCCATCCCACGACATCACACCCCCCGATGCTTTTCCCCGCAAGGACTGGTTCTGCATGGAGGACTACCACGTCTTCTCGTCGGAGAATCTAACCGACTGGACCGACCACGGCATGATTGTCTCGCAGACACAAGTGCCGTGGGGCAAGAAGGACGGCTACTCGATGTGGGCGCCCGACTGTGTATTTAAAGACGGTAAATACTATTTCTATTTTCCTAATGCGCCCCGCGAAGGACGTGGCTTTGCCGTAGGCGTGGCTACCGCCGACCGCCCCGAAGGCCCTTTCACTTGTGAGCCGGAACCCATCAAGGGTGTCATGGGCATCGACCCGTGCGTGTTGGTCGACGACAATGGCCAGAGTTACATCTACTGGAGCGGCATGGGCATTCGAGGTGCCAGATTGAAGGGCAACATGAAGGAGCTGGAAGGCGAGTCGATAGTCATGGAGGGACTGCCCGAAGGGTTCAAGGAAGGCCCGTTTGCCTTCAAGCGTGGCAGTTGGTACTACCTCACCTTCCCTTGGGTACGCAGAAAGAAGACTGCCGACAACAACCCCCCAGAGACGTTGGCCTATGCCATGTCGAAGTCGCCCCTCGGCCCTTGGGATTTCAAGGGAATCTTCATGGCCGAACATGCCAACAGCTGTTGGACCAACCACCACTCGTTTGTTGAATACAAGGGCCAGTGGTATCTGTTCTACCATACCAACTTCTTCTCGCCCAACGATGACAAACGCCGTTCTGCCTGTATTGAGAGAGTGACCTTCAATGCCGACGGAACAATTCAGGAAATCAATGAGACCATGCGTGGCGCAGGTATCAACAAGGCCACAGAGCGTATTGAGATAGACTGCTACAGCACGGCAAACAATGGGGTAGGCTATGCTCCCATTGACACGACCATTGCTTTCCGAGGCAACTGCGCCACTCTGTCGCAGAAAGGCAGTTGGCTGTGCTACAATGGCGTAGACTTCAGTCCGCTGACCGACGGCTATTTAGTGGTCTGTGCCTGTGCCAACAACAACACAGAGTTCTTCATCCGCGAAAAGACGGCCAAGGGACGAATCATAGCCCGTGTCAAGATGACCGTAAAGAACGAGCAAGGCGCTTTCCGTCGTGATCAGAGTGGACAGTGGCTCACGCTGACGGCACCACTGGAATACATGCCAAAGGGCATCACCAACCTTGTCGTCACCTGCGAGGACAAGGAAGTAAGCGTAGACTGGCTACAGTTCAAGAACCGCGCCAAGTACTTCTCGCAGACCCCATCTAACACAACAGCGTCGGCTCCCGACAACGAAGGGTTCATACGCCGATGGATGCTCTTGGAACCCATCAAACAGAACATCCGTTCGAATGTCATCTTCACCGACACATGGCTGGACTCTGTTTTCGCCCAACCTTACTTCAAAGACCAACAGACCGTAGTGCCAAAGGACGGTCAGAAAGTAAAGGTGGGCAAGCAAACACTGGTCTGGCACGCGCTGGATAGCGACCACTACAATGTGAAACTCTTCCGCTTTGCCGAGCGATGGGGACAGCAGACCTACGGCTCGCTGTTCTGGGCCGTAACTGTAATTGACTGCCCTGAAGAGCTGAACAATGTGCGACTGGCTGCGGGCAGCAACGGAGCCTCAAAATGGTGGCTCAACGGCGAGGAGGTGCTGATGCTCAGCGGTGACCGACGCATGGTGGTCGACGATGGCATGTCGGCACGCATCACGCTGAAGAAAGGCCGCAACGTGCTGCGCTGCGCCGTCATCAACGGCCCTGGACTGAGCGACATGTGCGTCCGCTTCCTCGACGAGAATAACCAACCGGTGAGAAGATTGAAAATTGAAGATTGAAAATTGAAGATTATGAAACGCAACATATTATTACTGAGCATCTGTCTTTTTTCGTTCACGCAGGCTTCGGCACAGGTTGGACAGCCTTACATTCACGACCCGTCGACCATAGCCGAATGCGACGGTAAGTACTACACCTTCGGCACAGGCGGCGGCGGTCTCATCAGCGACGACGGCTGGTTGTGGCACGGCGGGGCCGAACGGCCCGGGGGCGGTGCTGCGCCCGACGTGCTGAAGATAGGCGATCGCTACCTTATCATATATGGTGCCACAGGCGGTGGTCTGGGGGGTGGTCATAATGGACGCATCCTGACCATGTGGAACAAGACACTGGATCCCAAGAGTCCTGACTTCCGATTCACAAGCCCTGTTGAGGTTGCATCAAGCGATGGCATGGAAGACCAGGATGCCATCGATCCGGGGCTGCTGCTCGATCCCACAACTGGCCGTCTGTGGGTCAGCTACGGCACCTACTTCGGAACCATACGTCTGATAGAGCTCGACCCGAAGACTGGTCAGCGCATGAAAGGGAACAAGGAACAGGACATTGCCATCGACTGCGAGGCCACCGACCTCATCTACCGTGATGGATGGTACTATCTGCTGGGTACGCACGGCACCTGCTGCGACGGAGTGAACTCAACCTATAACATTGTGGTGGGTCGCTCAAAGAGTGTCACTGGCCCCTACCTCGACAACGTGGGACGCGACATGCTACAAGGCGGTGGACGCATGGTCATTGCTGCTGGCGACCGCGTCTGCGGCCCCGGCCACTTTGGCCGCACCATCATCGACGAGGGTGTAGAGATCATGACGTGCCACTACGAGGCCGACTTCGACTGGGTCGGTCGGTCGGTGCTCGGCATTCGTCCGCTGCTCTGGCGCAACGGCTGGCCCATAGCTGGCGAGCGTTTCCGTGGAGGTACATTCGAAATAGAAAGCGAACGACGGGGCTATAGCCTCGAACTGGCCGTCGACTTCGTGCGCATGAAGCAGGACCGCGAACGCTTCTGGCAGATTGACACGACGAAAGCTGTGAAGCCGATACCGAACCAAACTTTGCCGGAGGTCATTGGCTCGTGGCCAAAGGGCGACATCTCTGCCCGATGCGGTGACTATATGTTCCGTCCGTGGCAGCGCTGGACGGTGACACCCGTTCCCGAAGCTGGCGGCTATCTGGGAGGTCCCTACTTCAAGATTGTCATCGAAGGCACCAACCGCGCCCTGGCAGCTACCGGCAACTGCGAGGTGACCACCGTACCGCAGTTCACAGGCGATGATGCACAGCTCTGGCGCATTGAGCAACTGACCGACGGCACCTTCCGTCTGCTGCCCAAGCGCATCCCCGGACAGACCAACATCAACACGCGCCTCTGTCTCTACTCCGCAGGCGACAGCACACCCACGCTGGCTCCCTACGACTTCGGTACAGACAACTCCAAATGGAACTTCCGCAAATAAAATAGAAAAAAGGAGCATCCGATTGCCGAATGCTCCTTTTTCTTTTTTGTTGGTGTTATGCTATCTGTTGAGATACTTACGTCCTTTGTATATGACGAGTCCTTTCTGTGTGCGACTGACGCGCTGTCCCACCATGTTGTAGACAGGGGCATCCACATCGAACATCGTGGCAGGCGTGGCCTCACGATGACCATCTGCATAGATGGCCTCAATGCCTGAGGTGTTCAGAATCTTCTTCAGACCGGCAAGAGCATCAATCTGACCGTAGCCACACTGTTCCATGTGTCCCGAAGGAACCTGAGAAATGTCGAAGGGTTTAGATTAATACAAATTGAAAACTGTTACAAAAATAGTCAATTTTCAAATAATTGAACATCTTGACGCAGCATTTTAAGTTTTTTATTACAATTTTTATGAAAGTAGTGGACTGTAACTAAATCAGAATTAAAAAGCATCAACTTTAATTATATCAATGGCTGTTTACATTGTCAATCGTACCAAATCCGTGATTAAGCGAGAGCAATAATAAGGCTTGCTTTGGTGTTACCGAGCGTGAACGGATTATGTAATGTTTATGCGTCGCCAAACGGATAATCTTTAACTGACAACATCCTATCTCGACATCCCTTGCTGGAACTTCTGTATTCGCCCATCGTATCTGCTATCGGCAATGTCGTGGACTTCATGGTCGGCACGTCTCAGTTCGTCGGCATTGCGCTCGGCTTTGCCGCTTCGCTCGTCGAAGCCTGCCCAAGGTGCTTGCCAGCCATACAAACCAGTCTGCCATCAGCTTTAGGAGTTGACACCTTTTCTAATATATGATACCCTATTTCTTAATCATTATTTTGTAAAAAAAATTCATAGAAAAAAGCACTCACAAATTGAATCAAAGTGGGTTTACAGCCATATCAAACTGAGTTTTAGCATTAGTTGCGTTCTGTTCTAAGTCATAACTCAGTTTGATATGCCTGCAAACCCACCATGATTCAATACTAATCTCAGCACAAAGGCGGTTGAATGCCGCTCAGAGTTGTTCGAAAGGCGAAACACCAAGAACGAGAAATTGTTCTTTTTGCGAAATGAAATTTCGCAACACATTGTAAATCAAAAAGATGCACACCCCCTCTCAATACTCGCATATTTGCAAGCGACTTTCAGTTTACTGAATTCCACGCGATTCTCAGAGGGGGTGTTGTCAAGAAAATACATATTTTTTGCTTGTTCAAATTTTGCTTGGTAAGGTTGAAATGGTTCAAACGTAATACTAAAAAAAGTAAAGTTTGATGAATAAGAAAAGAGACACAAAGATAATACTCTGTGTCTCTTATAAACATGCGCAACCGTTGTTCTATCACAATGCTTTTTTATAGCAACGGCGGCGCTTGTGCTGTTCGTGCTCTAGGTAGACCCACTGACTTTGCACCTTGTCGTTTGTCTCCATTTCCACGTGGGTCTCGCCCCATAGGAATCCGTATTTCTGATAGACGGGTATGAGCTTGTAGAAGAGCAACGCATTGGCACCCTTCTTGCGATATTCGGGGAGGATGCCGATGAGCAGACAGTCAACGACATCGGTCTTCTTCAGCCAAAGTGCCTTGAGGATGTGCCACCAGCCAAAGGGGAGCAATCGACCGTTGCGACACTTCTGGAGAGCCTTGGTGAGTGAGGGTATGGTGATGCCGACACCTATCACATCGTGGTTGGGCGTGTTCCAGTCCTCGATGACGCAGATCATGTCCATGGAAAAATATTTGAAGTAGGTGTGAACGTACTCGTCTATCTGCTTCTGGGACATGACGGAATAGCCATAGAGATGGCCGAAGGTCTTGTTGACCACATCGAGCACCTTCTGTCCGTACTGCTCAGGTCCGAAGACCTGACTGCGCTTGAGGTCGGGACAGTGGAGGTTGTAGCGTTTCTCGACCATCTGTGCAATCTTGGAGAACTTCTCGGGTATGCCTTCCTTGGGTACATAGAGCTTGTACTCGACGTAGTCGTTGTCCTTCTCGTAGCCCTCCATGAGTTCCATGAGCTTGGGGTAGTACGGGAAGTTGTAGAGCGTGGCCATTGTGCCGAGCTGGTCGAAGCCCTTGGTGAGCATGCCTTCCTGGTCCATGTCGGTGAAGCCGAGGGGGCCGATGATTTCCTTCATGCCCTTCTGGCGGCCATATTCTTCGACAGCAGTGAGCAGTGCGCGTAGTACCTCGTCGTCGTTGATCATGTCGAGCCATCCGAAACGCACGCAAGGCCTGTTCCACTGTTTGTTGTATCGATAGTTGATGATGGCGGCGACGCGTCCCACCACCTTTCCGTCTCTATATGCCAAGTAATATTCGGCTTCGCAGAACTCGAAGGCAGAGTTCTTGTCTTTGCTAAGCATCTTCAGCTCGTCGGAGTAAAGATTGGGTGCATCGTATTGGTTGCCTCTGTAGAGATCGTAATGCAGTTGTATGAACTTGTCGAGATCGCGTCTGGAGGACACTTTTTTGATTTCTACTGACATAGCATTATAATTTGTAGGTTGGAATGATGTTTAAACTGTTGCAAAGATAGTAGTTTTATGCGATACAACAGCATGAAGGGAATGAAAATTTGTTTTTTTTTGCTATTTGTGGAAGATAAGTTTAGAAAAAACGCTATCTTTGCACTTCGGATTGACATCTGTATATGTATGAACGAAAATTTTGACATAAGAGAAGAGCAATATGCGAGCAGCAAGGCAGAGAAGGATTTTGAGAACGCGCTGCGACCGCTGAACTTCGATGACTTCAGCGGTCAGAAGAAGGTGGTGGAGAACCTGCAGGTGTTTGTGGAAGCTGCGAAGTACCGAGGCGAGCCACTTGACCACACGCTGCTGCACGGCCCTCCGGGACTGGGCAAGACGACCCTGTCAAACATCATTGCGAACGAGCTGGGCGTGGGCTTCAAGATTACGAGCGGCCCCGTGCTGGACAAGCCGGGCGACCTGGCCGGCATACTGACCTCGCTAGAACCACGCGACGTGCTGTTCATAGACGAGATACACCGCCTGTCGCCGGTGGTGGAAGAGTATCTGTACTCGGCGATGGAGGACTACCGCATAGACATCATGATAGACAAAGGCCCGTCGGCCCGCTCGATACAGATAGACCTGAACCCGTTTACGCTGGTGGGTGCGACGACGCGCAGCGGTCTGCTGACGGCACCGCTACGCGCTCGCTTCGGCATCAACATGCACCTGGAGTATTATGACCCGGCCACGCTGAGCCGGATCGTTGAGCGGTCGGCCTGTATTCTGGGTGTTCCCATCACTGAAGATGCCGCGCTGGAGATTGCGGGACGGTCGAGAGGAACGCCCCGTATTGCCAATGCGCTGCTGCGCCGCGTACGCGACTTTGCCCAGGTGAGGGGGACCGGCGCTATAGACACGAACATCACAAACATAGCACTGACGGCACTGAACATAGACAAGTATGGGCTTGACGAGATTGACAACAAGATCTTGCTGACCATCATCGACAAGTTTCGCGGCGGGCCTGTGGGCATATCGACGATTGCCACTGCCATCGGCGAGGATTCCGGCACGGTTGAGGAAGTCTACGAACCGTTTCTCATCATGGAAGGCTTCGTCAAGAGGACATCGCGGGGACGGATGGCGACGGAACTGGCTTACAAACACTTCGGGCGCAACCCATACGCAGGCAATATTATGCAACCAACTCTCTTCGATACTTAGTAATGACTAAGAAATAACTTGGGACGATTTATCATCCCAAGTTATTTCTTCACCGTTACTTAGCAGTATGAGGGAAGAAATGGGGGAAAGCAGTCTAAAAGAAGAGTCTGAACCTTAATTGATGTTAAAATTAAGGGATAAGGCTTATTTTTTGAATCATAAAGGAAGTGAATTGTCCTTTATTTCGTATTTTTGTAGCGAAATGTGTGTCACGATGATGAAATGACACTTGGAAGTGGCTCTTTCAGTGGAATCAGAGGCATTGATTGCAAACCACTTTGTGCTGCTCTGGTGGAAACATCTTGGTAGTGAACGACAATTGAAAGCCTCCCGTAAGGTTGGCAAGGTGAGTGGCACGGAGACGAACGAAAGTAAACCGACCGATGACAATTTAAACAAAAGAGTTAAGTACGAAGAGCCGTGTGACGGGAGACTGTCAAGCACGGTTCCGTGAGAAGGGAGGGTGAAAGTCCCTCCACTTACTCGACATAACAAACATCACAATAAACTACAATTTTTTTAGACTTATGCATATTGGTCAAAAAATCAAGGAAGTCATGGAACAGAAGCATCGTTCTGTGATTTGGGTAGCTCGCCAAATATCGTGTGAGCGTACTAACGTGTACAACATTTTTGCTCGTGCAGACATCAATACGAGTCTGCTGCGACAGTTGAGTATTATTCTGGAATATGATTTTTTCAAGGATCTCTCGAAAGATACTTTTAAAAAATAGATCAGTCGTAGATGAGCGTAAGCATGCGTTTGTCATCGAAGACGGTGCATGCTACGTTTTGTAGTTCGTGAGCAGTAAGAGCATCGATGTGTGCCAACAAATCGGTCAGGCTCTTTTCGGTGTGTCTGTGCAGAAAATTTCTGGCATTATCGAGCGTGAACTGTTCACGGTTGTCTGCCGCTATGGTGAGTTGCCCACGCAGTTGTTGTTTAGCACGGTTCAGCTGTAGTTCAGAAAGGGGCGACTGCATCAGCCGTTGCAGTTCGCGGCGCACCAGTCGGCAACAACGTTGCACGTCGTGCGAGTCGGAGGCAAAATAGACCGACCATGCCCCCGCATCGCTATAGGCCACCATGCTGCTCTCCACAGTGTAGACCAGTGCGTTGCGCTCGCGTAGAGAGAGGTTCAGCCGCGAATTCATGCTGGGACCGCCCAGCATGTTGTTTAGCAGATAGAGCGCCCATCGACGAGGATCGTCGGCATGGAAGGCCCGCGCCCCCATCATGACATGCGATTGGTGGGTGTTGCGGTGGCTGACAACAGGCGATGCAGGAAGTTGATCGAGCTGAACAGACGGCGCGACGACCGACGACGATGCTTTCTCTGATGCGGTGATAGCCCTCTCTACCAGCCTGACCACCTTGGACAATTCAAGTTTACCGCTGGCAAAAAAGATACAGTTGTCTGGCTGATAGTATCTGCTGGTGAAGCGATGGGCATCGGCAGATGTGTATTGTCTGACGCGTTCGCTGGTACCCAGAATGTTGTGTCCCAGCGGATGTCCTGCAAACAACAGATTCTCAAACTCATCGAAAATCAGCTCGGCAGGCGAGTCCTCGTAGCTCTCGATCTCGTCGCACACCACCTCCGACTCTTTTTCGACCTCATGCTGCGGATACTCGCTGCAGAAGACGATGTCGGCCAGCACATCGACCGCCTGTCGGAAGTGCTCGCTCGTCGTGGCGGCATAATAGACCGTGTCTTCTTTGTTGGTAAAAGCATTCAGTTCGCCCCCAACCCCTTCGAGCGCATTGATGATTTGCACAGCCGTGCGACGATGCGTTCCTTTGAATGAAAGATGTTCGCAGAAGTGGGCCAGTCCTTCTTCGCCGGGCAATTCGTTGCGTGAGCCGGCCTTGACAGCAAATCCACAGAAAATGACCGACGAAGGAGAAGGCAACAGAATGATGCGCAATCCGTTGGCGCAAGTATGAGTTTGGAAATTCATTGTTTTCTTATGACTACTACAATTATAATGCAAAGGTAACACCATTTTTCTGATTTTGCGCTATTCTTGTTTCGGAAAACGTCTCTTCTTCGCAAGAAAATGCACTTTATGGTCCATCATCTATCTATAAATTGCAAAAAAGCACTACCTTTGCAAGGTATTTTTATGCATTGGCAAGTATCTACTTGCGCAAAGGCATGAAAAATGGTTGTAAAAAATGATGTTAATGAACGAAGCGACATGGAAATATGTGCGTATGCATGCCGACGACGACGTGAGGCAACTGGCATTGCGCGGCTCAAAGGACAGCGATGTTGACATGAGCACGGCTCTACAACAGATTGCCGGTCTGCAGATTGCTCGACGCAAGTTGCCCTCCTGGGCTGCCCTCGACGGCTTGGTCTATCCGTCTCATCTTTCGATGGAACAATGCTCAAGCGAAGCCACTGCCCGCTATAAGGCGCAACTGGCGGCTTCGCTTTGCCATGCAGCGCGGCAGATGGTCGACCTCACAGGAGGCTTCGGTGTCGATTTCGCTTTCATGGCTCCCATCTTCCGTCAGGCTGTCTACGTGGAACAACAGGAGGAGCTGTGCAGACTGGCTCAGCACAACTTTGCCTTGATGGGTATCAATGCCCAAGTGGTATGTGCAGACGGAACTGAGTTCCTACACCAAATGGCGCCAACCACCTTGTTCTTTCTGGACCCAGCACGACGCGACAAAAACGGCACACGCACCTACGGCATAGCCGACTGTACGCCCGACGTACTGGTCTTGCGCGACGAGTTGCTGACTAAAGCCGACTGGGTGTTGCTGAAACTTTCGCCCATGCTCGACTGGCAAAAGACAGTCGATGACTTGGGACGGCAGTGGGTCAGACAGGTTCACATCGTGTCGGTGGGGGGCGAATGCAAGGAACTGCTGGTGTTGCTTTCGCGCCAAGGCGAAGGTCTGCGACTGGTCTGCGCCAACGATGACGACATTTTCGAGGTCTCACATCCATTGTCGTTTTCTTCTCCGTCCTTATTTCCTGACCAGTATTCTCTCTTCGCTCTTTCTTCTCCCCTTTATCTCTTCGAGCCCAATGCCTCCATCATGAAGGCAGGGTGCTTTTCAGAACTGTCAGAACGGTTCGGCATCCGTCAGATAGCCCACAACAGTCACTTGTTCATATCCGACAGCAGCATAGAAGACTTCCCTGGAAGAAAGTTTCAGATTCTCACAGTATCATCGATGAACAAGCGAGACTTGAAAGAGAAGATTTCGCCTCTCCGTCAAGCCAATATAGCCGCACGCAACTTCCCGCTTTCTGTGGCAGAACTGCGCAAGCGACTCAGGCTGACCGACGGCGGCCAGCACTACTTGTTTGCCACAACCCTTGCCAATGGCGAGCATGTGCTGATAGTATGCACGAAAGCATAAGCAAGCCGTCTTTGCCAACCAATTAATAAAAGAATGGAACAGACAGAACGAATCAAGCTCATGGAGCAGCACCTTGACCGTGCTTCACAGGCAGTGATGCAACTCTCCGCAGCCTTGGAACAATATGCGGAGGCACAGCAGTCACTGAAGGCACTAAGCATCTATTACGGTAGCGACGAATGGAAGCAAGACTTCGACGACGACGAATCGGGCCGTCTGCCCAAGGATCTGAAGCGGGGCGTACTCTCCGAAGATGCCATCTGGAATGTACTCTTTGACAGCAAGGAACTGAATGAACGTATGCAAGAGGCCCTCAATTCCATTGTCGCTACCCCAATCGATGCAAACGATTATCTTATCACGACCTTCTTGCCACCGACAAAGTAGATGCCGGCAGGAAGTTCGTCAAGCGATGACACTTGTACCCGCATGCCGCTGATGGTGTAGATGCCCGTTGCGATGTCAACAGACGGGTCGACAACAATGTGTTCAAGGCCAGTCGGCTCACCGCCATTCAGTCCACGGACAAACCCGGCATAGGCATGCTTGCGGTAGTAGTTGAGGTCCCATATACCCACAGGCTCGCCACCGCGCCAACCGCTGTTTTCAGGCGAATCGGTGGTGCACCACTGACAGATGCCCCATTGCTGTTCGGGCGGGATGAGACGGAAGAACTCCTTGATGATCCACTCGTAGAAGTCGGCCATCTTCTTGTGCTCGGCTTCAGTCAGCTGATCGGTCTTGACTGACGAGCCCCATCTGTTAGAACCACGTACATAGCCCATGTCCAGCTCGCTGACACGGACGAGCTTGCCTGAGTTGGCCATGAGCTGGAACATCTTGGTGATGTGGCTCTTGATGCTATTCTGGTGGGTTGCGTTTTCAAAGCAGCTGATGTGCATCTGTGTGCCGATGCCGTCGATGTGGGTTGTGCCGTCAGCCTCCCACTTCTTGATCCAGTTGATGAGCGACTTCAGCTTCTTATTGTCATCCCAGTCGGACTCAAGGTTGTAGTCGTTGATGAAAAGCACGATGTCCTCAGGGCCGTATTTGCGAGCCAGCCGACAGGCCTGACGCACGTATTCCAAGTCGCCCATGTAGTCCTGCCAGTAGAACGCACTGCCTCCCACGTCCCATGTGCCACTGTTATAGCCCTCAGAGTGCTGTAGCTGATAGTTGCCTTGCCCATCATTACCACCACCAGAGATAGCCTCGTTGACCAGATCCCATGCCTTTACTTTACCGTTGCACGCCTCCATCATGCCCTTGACCCACTTGTCCATAGCCCAGACAAGGGTGTCGTGGCGCTCCTCTTGGCTCAGAGGGACGGTCTGAGGTGTGTTGCCTTCAAAGGTGATGCTCTTGATATACACTTCACCTACAAAATTTGGAACGTGCAGCAATATGAAACTGCTTGTCATGGTAGGTGTGATGTCCACCTCTACGTCCTTCCACTCTGTGGTGAAGTTTACGCTAAAGTTAGCGCCACCGCTCCAGTCTCCCAGACGACCGTCCAGTTTGCCAGCCTTCGAACCCTTCACGGTCATGGTCATCTTGTATTTCTTTCCGATGGTAAGCAGGATGTCGGACATCGGAACGAACTGCACTTGCCATGAATACGACTTCGTGGTCTTTACTATAAGTCCATTCGTGGCATCGAAGCTGATGGTATAGCCAAATTCGGTTTCACCCGCTTTCCATCCAGTGCTCTGGTCAGTACGGAAGTCTTTCTTGGCCATCACAGCCCATATTTCCTCACCGCCTTCAACCGGCTTGTCGGCCAGGAGCTTCAGCAACCAGCCTTTGGGCTGCTGCGAGTGCCATGCGAGGGTGTGGCCATAGACGTTCAGTCCGGCATTGGTGGCAGCGTTCACATAGTTCCTCACGGTGGTGAAATTCATGTTTCCATTGCCGTCCACACAACTTGCCATCTTCATGGCATTGCCAGCAACCGTCTCAGTGAAGTTCTTGTTTATCAGCTTCTTGTACATGGTGTTGCTGAGATAGGTGTTGACAGTTGTGCCGACACCAAGTCTGAAGTTGGGGTACTTCGAGTAGTCAATGTACTCTTTGAGCGCCTGATAGTTGTCCAGGTATCGGTAGTTGTCGTTGTTAGGCTTGCCTAACTCAAAGGTATCCTGTGCCAAAGTCGAGACTGACAAACAGGCTGTAAGCAGTAATAAATACAATTTCTTCATAATTATCTAAATCCTTAAAACTGTTATGTCAATGCGTGTTTGTATCATCTTTCGTTATTCGCTGTGTAAAAGTGATAATACTTAGTCATGCTGTTAACCGAATCGGCTTAATAGCCCTTGTTCTGTTGCAGATATTTGTTGAGTGCCAAGACAGAGGATGGGATAGGGTAGACGGTGGTGTGGCCGTCGCTTTCGTCAACCTTGTCGTCGAATTCGTCGCCTTCGAACAGGCTCTCATACTTTCCGAAACGAATCATGTCCTGTCGGCGCCAGCCCTCCCAGCAAAGCTCAAGCAGCCGCTCGTCGTAGATGTTGTCGATGGTCAAGGGCCGAGGATTCATGTAGGCCCTTTGACGAACTTCATCGAAGTCGGCCTGTCCTTTTTCGGGTTCTCCGTTTCGCAGATAAGCTTCGGCACGCATGAGCAGCACGTCGGCATAACGGAAAAGCACGATGTCGTTGTCCATGAGCTTACCGTCCAGGATGGCATTACGGTCTACCTGATATTTCTTCATGCGTGCTCCTGCCGTCTCGACGTATGGACTTCCGCTGAGATCCATTTCCACCTTCCACGGATAATAGACGAGCACTTTGCCTTCACGGTCGAGCACCTGACGATAGTCGAGGTCTAAGACCTCTCCGTCCCAGTAGTTCAAGAAAAAGCGCGAGTCTTCGTCCTCGGTATCATAGCCGAAGACACGCAGCGTGTGGAGTGTGGCACAAGAACCGTTTTCGCCCGTGAATCCATAGGCTGCGGCATGGCGGTAATGGTAGGAGCGTATGAGATTCTGTTGCTGCGCTGTGTAGAGGTCTTTGTCCATAGGTATGACCCAGATGTTTTCGGTAGAGCTTTCGTTGTAGACAATGAAGTTGTTGGAATAGTCTTGTTCGAGATTGAAGTTTTCCTCTTCAATTTCATCGCAGAAGAAGACTGCCGTCTGCCACGCATTCAGCTGCTGGCCTAATATGTTGAAGTAAAGCTCGCTACCGTTCATACGGACACCGTCGGTCCAGTCATCGTCGGCATAGACCTCGGCATTGAGCGCCAGCTTGGCCAACACGAAATTGACCACCGACCTGGTGATGCGCCCATAGAACTCACCCCTGTTGGCACTGTGACCATAAGGCAGATCGTCGCGTACCGTCATGAGTTCATTGTAGACGTATTCAAAGACTTTGCTGCGCTCAGCCTGCTGCACCATTTCGATGGGCATGTTGTAGGAATAGATGACGGGTACCCTTCCGAATAGATCGAGCAGATACCAGTAGTAGATGGCTCGCAGACCACGCACTTCGGCCCTGTATTCTCTCATCTGCACCGATGACAGCACGTTTTTGTGGGCTTCCAGCTGTTCGAGCGAGTTGTTGCAGAGAGCAATCACTTTGTAGAGATAGACCCATGCCCTGCCGGCCAGCTCAAGTCCCGGTCCCCAAGAGTGTCGATACATGTCCTGCCATAGATTACCGTCGTACCAGTCGCCTCCGCGTGTGGGCAACATGGCTTCATCGGAGCCAAAGGTCTGCAGGTCGTAGACGCCCCGACAGGTGCCTTGCAGACCTTCGCCTTCCTCCTGACCGCCTATATAATTATATAAGGTGAGCACTGTGTTCTTATAGATTTCTTCGGGTGTGGTGTAGGCATCTTCCTCAGGAATCTGATCGCGTGGGTGCTCGTCTAAGGAGCACGATGCAAAAAGCAAAGAGAGAAGGATGAAAATTGAAAATTGAAGATTGAAGATTAAAGATTGGAGGGGTAACACCTTAATGACGTTATATCGAAATATCATGGCTTCATCTGAAAATTTAATTGTTCCACTTATTAAAACGTAATGCTCATACCTATTGTATAGGAACGATAGACGGGCAGGGTGTTCTTGTCGTCGATGCCCAGCGTGCTGTTGACGACACTCGAGTTGATCATGGGGGTCAGTCCACTATAGCCAGTGATGGTGGCCAAATTGTTGACTGAGGCTGAAAGGCGCCAGCTGCGTATGTACTTGGTGTGCACGGGGATGTTCCATCCCAACGTGATGTAGTCGATGTTGACATAATCGCCGTTCTCCAGCCAGTAGTCGCTGATGACCTGTTCGTGGATGTGCTTCTCCGGTGCTCCCTTCATCACGTTGTAGTTGGGTAGTGACAGGAGATTCGAATAGGAAAGAGCCGTTCCGTTGAATATCTTGTGGCCAAACGCCCCGTTGACCTGCATGGTAAGATCCCATTGCTTGTAGCGGAAGGCAATGTTCGAACCCATGCGGGCCTTGGGTGTGGCCTGTCCGCAGATGTAGCTCTCCTCGGTCACGTCGTAATAATAGCCTCCGTCACCTGTCTCAACCAAGCCTTTGCAGTGGGGCAGATGGAACACGCCCAGTGTCTCGCCCACAATCTGCTTGACCACATCGCTGCCGCCGTGGAAGCCAGGTCCCCAGAGTGCTGAGATGCCTTTCTGCTTCGGAGCGGTCAGATGCTGACCATTGTAGTCGCCATCGAGCGAGAGCAACTTGTTGCGCGGAAAAGTCCAGTTCATGCTGACCGACAGTTCCATGTCACGTGTGCGCAGCGGAGTGATGCCGAAGCCGATCTCCAGACCGCTGTTCTGCATGGAGCCGAGGTTGGCCAGCAACTTGGAATAGGTGAAGGGCGGCACAGGCACGTCGTAGACATAGAGCATGTCGGTGGTCTTCGAGCGGTAGAAGTCGATGGCAAAGAGCATGCGATTGTTCCAAAGTGCGGCATCTAAGCCCACATTGAAGGTGTTCTTCACCTCCCATTTCAGGTCGGGGTTGGCATTGCGTATGACACCCAGCGTGGTGCCAATGCCGCCGTTGAAAGGCACTACACCGTTGGGCTGGATGAGCTGCATGGAGTTATAGGAGCCTATGCCCCCCAGATTGCCCGAGCGACCGACACCAACACGCAGCTTGGCCGTGCTGACAAAGCGCAGAGGGCGCATCCATTTCTCCTTGCTGATGACCCATGCGGCACTCACGGAGGGGAAGAAGCCCCAGCGATGGTTGACGCCCACCTTCGACGATGCGTCGGCGCGGGCATTGGCCGTCAGTGTGTACCTGTCGAACAACGTGTACTGCAATCGAAGCAAGAACGACTCCATGTGCGAGTCGGAGTAGTCTGAGTCGGTGCCACCCCAGGGACGTGAGGCACCAGCCGTCAGCTTGTCGTAGCCAAAGGCATCGGTCGAGAAGTTGGTGACGGTGGTGAAGAATCCCTTGCTCGTGCGATTCTGCGCCTCGGCCAGTGCCATTACGTTCAGCGAGGAGTGCTTCGTGTTCAGCGAATAGTTGACAGAAAGGTTGCCCAATATCTCTGTGCTCTTGTCGTTGCCGCGTTTGGCTTCGCCGCTGCTCCACACAAAGGTGGGATAATAGTGGGCATTGTTTACCGAGTTATAGGAATAAGACCCGAAGGCACGTAACTTCAGGTTCTTGGCAATCAGGAACGTTGCGTTCAGGTGGACGTTGAAGTGGGCATTGTCCTCATCCTGTTTCATCTCAAGCATGGCATTGGGGTTGGTGAGCCATTGTGCTTCGGTCACGTCGGGATAGGTGCCGTCGGGATTGGCCCCGTCGGGGTAGGTGGGGTTGAAGGTGGCCGCAGAAAAGATCAGCTTCTGAGCAAAGGGCAGAACATTGTTCTTTTGCAGGGAGCCGAACATGCCGAGGTCTACGGACAGCAGATTGTCGAAGGCTTTCTGCGAGATGTCGAGCTTGGCTATATAGTTGCGGTAGTTTCTGGTGCGGATGATGGTGCGATGATCCATGATGCCCACCGATGCGCGATAGTTGGCCGTCTCCGAACCTCCGCCGAAGGCGATGTGGTGGTTCTGCACGAAGCCCGTGCGCTCTATGATCCTGTTGAAGTCGGTGTCGGCCCCCAGGTCGCTAAATGGCATGCCGAGCGATGTGACCGTCTGACGGAACTCAGCCGCATTGAGCATCTGCAACCGCTTGTAGACCGACTCGATGCTGACGGAGCCATCGTATGAAATATGGAACGGCTGGTTGCGGCCTTTCTTCGTGGCAACCTCTATCACACCCGCGGCACCACGGCTGCCATACTGGGCTGTCTCTGAAGCATCCTTCAGAATGGTGAAACTCTCAATCTCAGCCGGGAAGACAGTGGCCAGCGTAGCCAGGTCTGAGGCCACACCATCGATTATCACCAGTGGGTCGTTGCCGCCGGTCAGCGAGGTGGTTCCGCGCACGCGCACCGCCGAGACCATAGCCTCCTGATTGCCGCCCGAGGACACCTGCACACCAGCCGCCTGTCCGCTGAGGGCATCGAGTGAAGAAATGACCATACCTTTGTTCATACGCTCTTGCGTCACCTTGTCCACGGCACCCGCCAGCGTGCCTATCTTGCTTGCCGAGTAGCCCACGTTAACGGCTGTGTTGATGTCGATTGTATCGTGCTGGGCAGTCTGAGCCACTGCCGATGCTATAGGCATACATGCCAACAGAACTAAAAAACACCTGCTCATATAGTTATAGATTGTCTGTGATTTCTTTTGTTATTGGCTGGCAAAGTTACGAAAATAAATCGAGATTCTTTCATTTTTGGTAAAAAAGCACGCTTTGACTTTGTTTTAAAAACTATTGCAGCATGGATTCATACGGTCTATGCTATTGGCACTTCATGACAGGCAACATTTCAGAATTGATATGAATCGCGGTACAAAAGCATAGGTTTCGCGGTGCAAAAGCATTAGAAATTGCGGTACGAAATGACTGTTCTTGCAGCTTTTGCTTACAAGCGAAAGGGCTTGCGCTTATAAGCAAAAGGCCATTCGGTTACAAGCGAAAGGCTTTCCGCTTACAAGCAAAACCCTGTTTTGCAGGTTTGCTTTGGCAACAATTTGCTAAAACGCTTTTAACTACGATTAACAATTAAGGGGGGGCTATACTTTATGATTTTCGTTTTTTTCTTTGTAACTTTGCACCCCAAAAGAAAGCATATTAATTTAGGTATGGAAATTGCAAGTAAATACGACCCAAAAGAGGTCGAAGGTAAATGGTATCAGTATTGGCTCGACAACAAGCTGTTCTCGAGCAAACCCGATGGTCGGGAACCCTACACCATCGTTATTCCGCCCCCCAACGTGACAGGTGTGTTGCACATGGGACACATGCTCAACAATACGATTCAGGATATTCTGGTTCGTCGTGCACGTATGGAAGGCAAAAATGCATGCTGGGTGCCTGGCACCGACCATGCTTCGATTGCCACAGAGGCAAAGGTGGTGAAGAAACTGGCAGAGCAAGGCATCAAGAAACACGACCTGACACGCGAGAAGTTCTTGGAGCATGCCTGGGACTGGACGCATGAGCATGGAGGCATCATCCTGAAGCAGTTGCGCCGTCTGGGTGCTTCGTGCGACTGGGACCGCACGGCATTCACGATGGACGAAAAACGCTCCGAGAGTGTCATCAGGGTGTTTGTAGACCTCTATCAGAAAGGCTACATCTATCGTGACCTGCGAATGGTGAACTGGGATCCTAAGGCACTGACAGCCCTTTCTACTGAGGAAGTCATCTACAGAGAAGAGCAGAGTCATCTCTTCCATCTGAAATATTACGTTGACGGGCTCGCTGACCTCACCAACGAAGAGCAGTTGAAGGCCGAAGGCAATGTCATACATAAAGATGAAAAAGGATATTATGCCGTAGTGGCTACCACTCGTCCTGAGACGATCATGGGCGATACGGCCATGTGCATCAATCCCAAAGACCCGAAGAACCAATGGCTGAAGGGCCACAAGGTGATTGTGCCGCTGGTTGGTCGTGTCATACCTGTGATTGAAGACCGCTATGTGGATATCGAGTTTGGTACTGGCTGTCTGAAGGTGACACCGGCTCACGACACCAATGACTACATGCTGGGCAAGACCCACAACCTTGAGACCATCGACATCTTCAATGCCGATGCCACTATATCAGACGAGAGTCCGCTCTATGTGGGCATGGATCGCATGGACTGCCGCAAGCAGATTGCCATCGACCTGCAGAAAGCCAACCTGATGGAGCGCATTGAGGACTACACTAATAAGGTGGGCTACTCGGAGCGCAACCCCGACACGGCCATCGAGCCGCGTCTCTCGCTGCAGTGGTTCCTCAAGATGAAGCACTTTGCCGACATCGCCCTGAAGCCCGTGATGGACGGAGAAATGAAGTTCTATCCTGAGAAATACAAGAACACCTATAAGAATTGGCTGGAAAACATACAGGACTGGTGCATCAGCCGCCAGCTGTGGTGGGGTCATCGCATTCCGGCTTTCTACTATCATGTGGAAGCTACGGTCGAGGCCAATGATGCCAAAGAGGCATTGAAACTGGCTCGCGAGAAGAGTTTCAACCGCGATCTGAAGACAAGCGACTTGAGACAAGACGGTACCACATGGTCTTTCGGCATGGAAGAGTTCGTCGTGGCCCATACCATCGACGAGGCACTGCCACTGGCTTGCAAGAAGAGCGGCAGAAGCGACATGCAAGTGGGTGAGCTCCGACAGGACGAAGACGCGCTCGACACGTGGTTCTCTTCTTGGCTGTGGCCTATCAGCCTTTTCGACGGCATCATCAATCCCGGTAACGACGAGATTAAATACTATTATCCCACCAGCGACCTCGTGACAGGCCCGGACATCATCTTCTTCTGGGTGGCGCGCATGATCATGGCGGGCGAGGAATACATGGGCAAGTTCCCCTTCAAGAACGTCTATTTCACGGGCATCGTGCGCGACAAGCTCGGTCGCAAGATGTCGAAATCGCTGGGCAACAGTCCTGATCCTATCGAACTGATTGAGAAATTCGGTGCCGATGGCGTGCGCATGGGCATGATGCTCTCTGCACCTGCTGGCAATGACATCCTCTTCGACGAGGCACTTTGCGAGCAGGGACGCAACTTCAACAACAAGATTTGGAATGCCTTCCGCTTGGTCAAGGGCTGGCAGGTGAGCGAAGCCGTCAACGTGGGACGCGATTCATCGCGTCAGAACGCTCAGGCCATGGCATGGATGGATGCCAAGCTGCGCCAAGCCAATGCCGAAATGCAGGACCACTTCTCGAAATATCGCATCAACGATGCCCTCATGACCGTCTACAAACTGTTCTGGGACGAGTTCTCTTCGTGGTATTTGGAAATGGTGAAGCCCGCCTATGTCAACGGTCAGCCGCAACCTATTGACCGCGAGACCTACGATGCCACGCTGCGGTTCTTCGAGACACTGCTGAAGATGCTTCATCCTTTCATGCCTTTCATCACGGAGGAACTCTGGCAGGCTCTCTATGAGCGCAACGCTGGCGAAAGCATCATGCGCGACAAGCTGGAACTGGCGGCTCCTACAGCTGAAGATGCCAAGCTCATCGACGACATTGAACAGGTGAAACGAGTGGTATCGGGTGTGCGCACGGTTCGTTCTTCAAAGAACATTGCCCCCAAGGAGAAACTTGAACTGCAGGCCGTAACCGTCAATCATTATGAGGGTTACAACGATTTGCTGATCAAGATGGCAAACCTGAGCAGCATTGCCGTCGTGGAAAGCAAGGATCCTACGGCATCGACCTTCATGGTTGGCACCGATGAGTTTGCCGTGCCTCTTGGCTCGATGATCAACGTTGAGGATGAAATCAAAAAGATGGAGGCTCAGATTGAGCATCTTGAGGGATTCCTTGCCTCGGTGATGAAGAAGCTTAGCAACGAGCGTTTTGTGGCCAACGCACCTGAGAACGTGGTTGCTATGGAGCGCAAGAAACAGGCTGATGCTGAAGAGAAAATAGCAGCACTCAGAGATTCTATCGCTGCACTAAGAAAATAACCTAAAACCTTCCAGAGTCTTCTTACCACAAGAAGGCTCTGGATTATTATTTACACTAACATGGATTCATTACAATGGTTAATTAATTTGTTCACGAACACCGAATCGGTGGCGCATATTGCTTTGCTCTATGCACTCGTGATTGCCACAGGCGTCTATCTTGGAAAGATAAAGATTGCAGGCATTTCTCTTGGTGTTACTTTCGTCCTGTTCGCAGGTATTGTGGCCGGACACTTTGGCTTCACCGCTCCGACACCCATCTTGACCTTCATCCAGGACTTCGGACTCATCTTGTTTGTCTTCATGATCGGCTTGCAGGTAGGTCCCGGCTTTTTCGAGAGCTTCGGAACGGCAGGCATCAAGCTCAACGGACTGGCAACAGTAATGATTCTGTTGAATATTTCCGTGATGTTCGGCTGTTATTTCATATTCTTCGATACAAACGACAAGACTACACTCCCCATGATGGTGGGTACGCTCTATGGAGCCGTGACCAACACGCCCGGTCTTGGTGCTGCCAACGAGGCTCTTAGCTCTGTGTTTGGCTCTGGCGCACCGCAGATTGCCTCGGCTTATGCTTGCGCCTATCCGCTTGGTGTGCTGGGCATCATCGGAGCCATCATTCTGATTCGTATCGTGTGCAAAGTGAAGTTCGAGGAAGAGGAGAAAGCCCTCACCGAACAAGAGGGGGCAAAAGCCACACAGAAGCCTCATCACATGCACTTGGAGGTATCTAACAAGTATCTGGAAGGCAAGACGCTGTTGCAGGTACACAACTTCCTCAACCGTGACTTTGTGGTTTCGCGCATTTTGCACGAAGGGCATGTGTCAATCCCCAACCGCGACACCGTGTTCCACATGGGCGATCAGATGTATATCGTTTGTGCCGAGGCTGATTATGAGGCTATTGTGGCTTTCATCGGTCCAGTCATCGAGGTCGACTGGGCGCAGCAAGACCAGCCGCTTGTGTCGAAACGCATTCTGGTGACGAATCCGAAGATCAACGGAAAGTCGTTCGGTGACATGCACTTCTCGAGTGTCTATGGTGTCAACGTTACTCGTGTGACGCGTCATGGCATGGACATCTTCGCCTCTCCAAGTCTTCCGCTTCAGGTGGGAGACCGTATCATGGTGGTAGGCCCTGAGGATGCTGTAGAGCGCGTGGCCAACAAGATGGGTAACTCTATCAAACGTCTTGATGCGCCCAATATCGCCACTATCTTCGTGGGCATTTTCCTTGGCATCATTTTCGGTTCGCTGCCATTCATTCCTGGCATGCCGCTCATGAAGCTGGGTATTGCCGGCGGACCGCTCATCATTGCCATCCTCATTGGCCGCTATGGCTATAAGATTAAACTTGTGACCTATACCACCACGTCGGCCAACATGATGTTACGCGAAATAGGTCTGGTATTGTTCCTTGCCTCGGTAGGCATCAAAGCCGGTGCCAACTTCTTTGAGACGGTGATGGAAGGCGACGGAATGTTGTATGTGCTCACGGGCTTCTTGATAACGGTTATACCTATTTTAATTATAGGTCCCATTGCGCGGTTGAAGTTCAAGTTCAATTATTTCACGATTGCCGGTATGATTTCAGGTTCATACACCGATCCCCCTGCACTTGCCTACTCGAACAGCATCTGTTCAAAGGAGGCACCTGCCGTAGGCTATTCTACCGTCTATCCTCTGTCAATGTTCCTCCGCATCCTGACGGCACAGCTCATTGTCCTGTTCTTTTGCGGTTGATAAATAATCGAATCAATAAAAAACAATTTCTAAACTATAACAATAATTATAAAACAAAAATGAACAAAGTTGGACTTTGGCTTGTTGCAACGTTGATAAGCATCTCAGGTGCTGTTTTTGGACAGGGTGCCAAGAACATCTGCATCAGTGAAGTGCTCACCAACAATACGGCAAGCATCCAAGATGAGTATGGCAGGCAAAACGCATGGATTGAGCTTGCCAATACTTCATTTTCAACGTACAACGTGCGTGGCATGTATTTTACCACTGACCGTTCTGTACTCGACAAAAAGATGAGCGTGTCTGAACGTATCAAACGCATGAGCTTGATTCCCGATGGAGAAAGCCGAACGAAAATGGCTGCACGTAGTCATCTGGTCCTGTTTGCCAACTCTAATCCGGCTGAGGGCAAATTGCATCTGACACTGAACGTTCCCATGTCAGAACCAGTATGGATTGCACTCTATAATGGCAATGCCGTTGAACTGATTGACTCGGTGACCGTTCCGGCATTGGCTGCCAACCAGTCGTATGCCAAGGTTAACGGCAAATGGATCGTCATGGCTCAGGAGAACGTAACGCCCGGCATTGAAAACACCATCGAGGCAAACGAAAGCAAAGTGGCAAAATTCAAGCGCGAGGATCCTCATGGCTTCGCAATGGCTATCATGGCTATGGGTATCGTATTCTTCTGTCTGGCACTCCTCTGGATTTTCTTCACTCTCTTCGGCATGCTGATGCGACACTTGGAGACGGCAAAGAAAGTGGCGAACACACAACCCATCAAGCCCATCACCAAGACCGTGGAGAAGACTATCGAAGTGGCACATACCACAGGAAACATCCTCCAGTCGGGTCTGAAGATGAAAGGTAAAGACATGGAAATCTATATGGCTGTCATCGGTATGGCCCTTCGCCAATATGAAGATGATGTACACGACGTGGAAAGTGGTGTCATCACCATCAGACCAAAAGACACCGACTGGGACGATGAGTACAGTCAGATGACCCATCTGCACGACCCATTCCGTCCCTTAGACCCCAAAGCCCCACACATACCAACAACTCCAGAATTACATTAAACAACAATGAATAAGTATCAATATAAAGTTCAAGGCGTAGACTACGAAGTTGAAATCGCCGAAGTAGAAGGTAATATCGCAAAGGTTAATGTCAACGGCATTCCCTTTGAAGTGGAACTCCAAAAACCCATCAACGCTGCCAAGCATCCTACGATGAACAATCCCAAGGTGGAAGCACCGAAGCCTGCCGCAGCTGCACCTGCTCCAGCAGCCGCCAAGCCCGCCGCAGCACCATCGGCCCCAGCCGGAAGTGGCACGCCAATCAAGGCTCCTCTGCCTGGTACAATCACTGACATAAAAGTGACTGTCGGTCAGCAGATCAACGTCGGTGATGTTGTGGTCGTTCTGGAGGCCATGAAGATGCAAAACAACATCGAGGCTGAGAGCGCCGGACAAGTGACATCGATAATGGTCAACAAGGGTGACACGGTGATGGAAGGCACCATCTTGCTCACAATCGGATGATTAGGTTGAATATTGAAAGAAAATCATTATGTGGCAATTTATCGTAGAAAACTTCAATGAGTTCCTGACCTACACAGGCTTTGCCAATGCAGAGATAGGCAACCTCATCATGATTGTGGTCGGAGCATTCTTCATCTATCTGGCTATCAAGAAAGATTTTGAGCCACTGTTGCTTGTACCCATTGGCTTGGGAATCATTCTTGGTAACATTCCTTTCCGTGCCGACGCAGGACTTGAAATTGGACTCTATGAGGACAACTCTGTGCTGAACATCTTCTACCAAGGTGTGCGCCAAGGATGGTATCCACCGCTCATCTTCCTGGGCATTGGTGCCATGACCGACTTCTCGGCATTGCTGGCCAACCCCAAGCTCATGCTGATTGGAGCTGCCGCTCAGTTCGGCATCTTTGGAGCATATATGCTGGCATTGCTTTTTGGCTTTGAGCCCGATCAGGCAGCTGGCATCGCCATCATCGGTGGTGCCGACGGTCCAACAGCCATCTTCCTGTCGTCGAAGCTCTCGCCCAACCTGATGGGTGCTATCGCAGTGTGTGCCTATAGCTACATGGCACTGGTCCCACTCATCCAGCCCCCGTTGATGCGACTGCTTACTACTGAGAAAGAGCGCACCATCAAGATGAAGCCCGGACGCGAAGTAAGCCAGACGGAACGAATCCTGTTCCCCATCATTGGACTTCTGCTCACTACCTTCATCGTTCCCTCTGGTCTGCCTCTGCTGGGCATGCTGTTCTTCGGCAATCTGCTGAAGGAGAGCGGCAAGACCACCCGACTGGCCAAGACCGCTGGCGCAGCCCTCAACGATATTGTGGTCATGCTGCTCGGTCTGACCGTAGGATGCTCTACGCAGGCCTCTGAATTCCTTACGCTCAACACGGTATTCATCTTTGCTATCGGTGCCTTTGCCTTTGCTATTGCCACCGCAAGCGGAGTATGCTTCGTAAAAGTAATGAACCTGTTCTTGCCGAAAGACAAGAAGATCAATCCGCTTATTGGAAATGCAGGTGTAAGTGCTGTTCCTATGGCCGCACGAATCTCAAACAACCTTGGACTGGAATACGACCGTCACAACTTCTTGTTGATGCACGCTATGGGTCCCAATGTTGCTGGTGTGATTGGTTCGGCTGTTGCTGCCGGCGCCCTGCTTGGATTCCTCTCATAAACATTTTCCTTTACAATATCCCATCAAGCCATTTTGTAGCAATTCGCTATAAGATGGCTTTTTTTATGGAATCACGTTCTTTTTTGAACAATCTGTTATATTATTTAGAAGAATGATTACAGACTATCAATATTTTTTCTACAAAGGAGGGAGATTTTTGTCAAATTAATTTGTGTATAAGTCAAGAAAACATTACTTTTGCGCACGATTTTTCAGAGGCCTTTGATAATCAAAAAATAACAACAAAAAAAAGAATAAAATATGACAAGAAAAGTATTTTCTTACCTTCTACTGCTATGCTTAGTAGTAAAGGGCGCTTCTTCTGCTATGGCAGATGAAGTATTCAAAAAGTATTCCGGCAATCTGACGGAAGGTGAGTATTTGATTAGCTATAATGGGCACTTGATGAAAGCGACTGTAGCTAACGAAAAGTTAGATGACACTTTTTTCATGGAATTAAAAACAAAGACTGAGTTCTCAAACCCAGATGCAAACTTAGTATGGACTATCAAGGCCGACGGCAACTATTTTACCTTGTACAATGCAAGTACTCAAAAGTATGCTGCAAGTACAGGCAAAGATAGCCAAGCAACGTTAGCAAGTGAGGTTAATGACAAAGCCCGATGGACTGTTTCTGGAACCTATGATTTCATAAACAAGGCCAATCGTAGTTTAGACAAGAATGCTTATCTACGTTACTTAAATGGAGGCTATGGTTGTTATAATCCTAAAAGCGGTGGAGCACTTGTCCTTTTCAAGAAGGAAGTCGCTACCTCCCCATTGTCTTCGATAGCTCTTTCAGGTTCATACCCGACGGAGTTCACTGAAGGCATGGAGTTCAGCCATGAGGGTATGACGGTGACCGCAACCTACGAAGACGAGTCGACGAAGGATGTGACTGCCGCTGCCCAGTTCTCTGGCTACGACATGACCACGGTAGGCAGTCAGACCATTACGGTGAACTATACGGAAGGCGAGGTGACAGCAAGCGCCACGTATTCAATCACCGTGAAGGCCATACCTTCCTATCAAGTCACATGGAGCGTGAATGGAGTGGAGACCGTCTATTCCTACCGAGAAGGTGAGACCATCGTTTTCCCAGATGTTCCTAACGACATCAACGGCAAGACGTTCATGGGATGGACGACTGAGGCCATCGTTGGCACAACCGACGACCAGCCTGTCTTCACGACAAATGCCACGATGGGGACGAGCAACCTCGTCTTCTATGCCGTGTTTGCCAGAAAGAC
>CACXXD010000062.1 GCA_902771445.1 uncultured Prevotellaceae bacterium | reverse complement strand
AATACTCGCATATTTGCAGGCGACTTGCAGTTTGGTGAATTTCATGCGATTCTCAGAGGGGTCGTTGTCAAGAAAATTCATAATTTCCGCTTGATAAAAAAGAAGACCATTTCTTACTCCCAAACGAGTAGTGAAATGGTCTTCTTCCTTGTGGAAGGCTGGCTACTTCAGGCCATCGGCAAAGCCTGCATAGGCATGCTTGCGATAGTAGTCGAGCGACCAGAGCCCCACTGGCTGACCAGGACGCCATCCGCTGTTGGCGGGGCTGTCGGTGGCACACCACTGGCAGATGCCCCACTGCTGGGCCTGCGGCACGATTTCACGGTACTTCTGGATAATCCACGTGTAGTACTGAGCCATCGCTTTGTGCTGCTCCTCGGTCACGTCGCTCGTCTTCACCTCGTTGCCACTGGCATCGACCAGCCCCATGTCAAGCTCGGAGATGCGCACCAGCTTGCCCGTAGCCGCCATCAGTCGGAACGAGTTCTCAAGTGCCTTCCGCTTGCCCTCCTGCACCTGCGAATCCAGATAGTAAGAGATGTGCATCTGCGACCCTATACCGTCGATGCGCGTCACTCCGTCGGCCTCCCACCGCTTGATCCATGCAATGAGGCTCTTCAGCTTCTGGTTCTGATCCCAGTCGCTCTCCAGATTGTAGTCGTTGATGAACAGCTTCACGTCTTCCGGTCCGAACTGTCGCGCCAGTCGCACGGCAGTGCGCACATAGTCGATGTCGCCTAAGTAGTTCTGCCAGAAGAAGTCGCCGTCATTATCCGACTGGTGCTGCAAGGCATAGACCCCTTCGCTGTCGGCATTGCCGCCCGATATAGGCTCGTTGACCACGTCCCAAGCCTTCACCTTTCCCTCGCAGGCATTCATCATGCCCTCAATCCAGCGGCTCATGGCCCATGTCAGCGTGTCCTTCTTCTCGTCATCGCTCATGGGAATGGAGTTCATCTTCACCAGTTCGCCGATCACGACACTCTCCACGGTATAAGAGCCCTCATAGTCGCCCGACTGCAACAAGACATGCACGCCACTGAGGTCGGCAGGAGCGCTGAAGAAGATGTCTTTTGTGTCCCATTCGCCGTTGAAGTCGATGACACCCGTCTTCAGGTCGTTGCCCCATGCTCCGACCACATAGTGCAGGCTCTCGCTGCTCGGACTGCCCTTGATGCTGATGTGCATGACATAGTTGCTGCCCTCCTTCACATTGATGCCATCGGCCACCATGTATTGCAGTTCCCAGAAGTTGGGTATGGTGCCAGTCGACGTCAGTGTCAGTCCCTCGCTGCCCACCGTCGGTCCCGAAGTGACGGCCTCGGGGAACTGTCCCCACATGTCGTAGGAGGAGGCAGTGTTCCAGTCCTGCCGATAGACTTCCTGTTCCATCTCCATAGCAGGCTTTTCCAGCGAGAAGAGCTGCACCTTGCGTACGGAATAAGAACCCTCGTAGTCGCCCGACTGGAAGAGCACATGTACGCCGTCGGCATCGGAGGCGGCAGTGAAGGTGATGTCGTGCGTCTCCCAGCTGGCAGAGAAGTCGAGCAAGCCCGCCTTGATGTCAGCTCCCCACGGTCCGATGACGTAGTGGAGGTTCTCACTTGCGGGCGAGCCTTTCAGCTCTACGCGCAGTAGGTAGTCCTTGCCGGCCTTCAGGCTGATGCCGTCGGCCACCATGTATTGCAGCTCCCAGAAGTTGGGTATGGTGCCAGTCGTGGTGAGCGTCAGTCCGTCGCTGCCCACCGTGGGGCCAGTAGTGACGGCCTCGGGGAACTGTCCCCACATGCCGTAAGTGCCAGCAGTGGTCCAGTCCTGCGCGTAGACCTCCTTCTCCTCCAGCGCGTCGGGGTCGATGTCGATTTCCTTGTCCTTGAGCAGACTGTTCAGGTATTTGACAGGCTGCTGTGAGTGCCATGCCAGCGTGTGTCCGTAGAGCGAAAGCCCTGCGTCGGAGGCCATGCTGACAAACTGCGACACCTCGCCGAAGTCCATCGAGCCGTCGTCGGCCACACACGATGCCATCTTCATGGCATTGCCAGGCACCACCTCAGTAAAGTTCGAGTTGGTCAGCGCATAGACCAGTTCCTGTCTCAGATAGTCCTGCACCTCGACCCCCACACCCAGTTTGAATCCTGGTGTGGCCACATAGTCCTTGAGCGGCTTATAGCCGTTCAGGTAGGCATAGTCGGCAGCATTGCCCGGTCGCGCCGTCTCGAAACTGCGGTCGAAGTCGTCGGCACAGGAAGTGAAAGCCGCAATGCAAAAAGCCAATTGACAAACGACAGACACCATGCCCGTCAGCTTTGTCTTGATATTCTTAGTATTCATAATGTTCAACGCACAATTCTCAATTCTCAATTTTCAATCTTCAATTTTCCCGTATGTCGGTGTGAACTCCTCGAACTTCACCCCGCTGCGCCACCACACCATCTTCTCGTGAGTAGCGAACTTACGCTCGTTGCCCAGTTCGTCCTTGCCGAAGTCGAGCGAGTAGTTGAGCTCCATGCCGTCGCGATCCTTGTTGCCCCAAGCATTCTTTTCAGAGTTGTCGCCCCATGCTCCGCTGCCCGACACGCCGACACCCTCGGTGAGCGAGCTGATGGTGCAGTGCTCGCTGCCGTCGAAGGTCAGCAGCATCGTGGCCGTATAAGTCCTGCCGACGGTCTCAGTCTGCTGCTGTCCGTTCTCCACGACGATGCTGCCGCTGTCGTCGCGCCTGTATCGGGTCTCCTGTCCCTGATAACTCACGGTATATGTGCAGCTGTTCATCGATCTCGTGCTGATAAGCACACTGCCCGCCTTCTCTATGTTGTCAGTGCTCGTGTTGCCGTTTGTGAGCCAGTAGCCCGCGTACTTGTTCTGATACTTCACGCAGTAGAGCACGTAGTCCATGGGCTTCACCTCCCATGCCGTGGCATCGGTGCGGGGTGCAGCGCCCACCCCCTCTTTCAGTGTGCCGGTGAGAATCCTGCCAAAGCCCGTCTGCCCCGTCATGACCACTGGGATGACGTAAGTGTTCTTCACAGCCTCCGGGTCGTTGAAGAAGGCATCGTTCAGCTGCACCTCGGTTATCCCCTTGAAGGTGCCGCCGAAGGCGAGCGTGCTGGTGGACAGCGAATAGTACTCCTGTGGCATGGCCTTCACGGGCGTGCCGTCAGCAAAGGTCAGGTTCTGCACCAGCGTGGGGTCGACGGCAATCTGCACAGTGCCGTCGGCGCCGTTGTAGGAGCCGCCAAAAGTGGCCTGAATCTGGCACTTGTGCGCGTGGTCGAGCGTGAGGTCGTAGTCATCGTCGCCCAGCACGATGGTGCGCACAGGCGACTGATAGGCAAAGTAGACGGAAGTGCCGCCCTCATAGTCGTCGAAAGTCCTGTCGCTGTTCTTGCAGGAGCTGAGCGCACTGCCGAACGCGAAACAGTAAACGACGAATGACAGACCAGTCAGCTTTGTCAAAATATTCTTAGTCTTCATAATCTCAAATTTTCAATTTTCAATTCTCAATTTTCAATCTTCAATTTTCAATCTTCACTTCCACCCCTCATTCTGTCGCAGGTTGCTGTACTTCCGCACCTCACTATAGGGAATGGGTCCGTAGTGCATGTAGTCCTGATAGACGCGAGGCTCAACCTCGAAGCGAGCGTAGCTCGTAGCACCTGTGGCATCGGTCCTGATGCTGACCCCACTGGCCGCCTCGGTGAGGCTGGTGTTCCATCGGCGCAGATCCCAGAACCGATGGTTCTCGAAACACAGCTCCAGACGACGCTCGTTGCGGATCAGCTCGCGCATCAGCTCCTTCGATGCCGCGCACTCCTCCAGATAAGGATCGTCGTCGCCCCCCACCCCAGCACGCTGTCGGAGCGTCTTCAGCACGTCGTAGGCAGAGTAGTCTGCCCCTCCCACGTGCGCCTTAGGCCCCTGTGCCTCGTTGGCCGCCTCAGCATAGTCGAGGAAAATCTCCGTGTAGCGTATGCGTGCAGGCAGATGCTTCTTGTTGTCGTTGACCGATGGATCCAAGTTGATGTCGCTGCGCATCAGCTTGCGCAGGTAGTAGCCCGTCAGCGTGGATCGTCCGTTCTCGCGGTTCAGTCCGTCCAGCGTAGTGGCATCGGCAGCGGTATTGATGGCCGCGCCACTCGCCCCCTGCTGCTCGCCATTGACGAGGATGTAGGTCTTCAGCCTGGGGTCGCGCCCCTCGTATGGATGGCCGGCATCGTAGCCCGAAGCCGGGGCCGTGATGGGATAGCCATTGGCCATCGGGAAAGCATCGACCAGGTTCTGCGTGGGGTTCACGCGCCCGTTGCCATAGAGCGACGGAGGATAATTGTTGGCCTCCAGCGTGTGGTTCTCCTCCACGTTGCCCCTCCACACCAGCTCCGCAGGGTTGGGGTCGGTGGCCCCCATGTTATCGATGGCCGACGAGACATACCACTTCCATCCGTCCTGCGCCATGCCAGCCACACCGCCGCAGTGCTTCAGGCAGGCCGCTGCCAGCCGTGCAGCCTCGTCGTAGGTCATGGCCCCGGCAGACGCGTAGGCAGGCGAGGCGGCGAAGAGCGCCACCTGCGCCTTCAGTGCAGCAATGATGCGCCCGTCGATCTTGCCGCGGTGCATGCTGCCAAAGGCACGGTTGTACTCAGCATCGGTGCCGCCAGCACTCTTGTACTTGTCAGGCACGTCGCCCGTAGCCACGTCGCCATACTGTTCAGGCAGATACTTCAGCGCCTCGTCCAGGTCGGCCATGATCTGGTCGACACACTCCTTGAAGGTGTTGCGGGGGAGGTTGAAGTTGCTCGACGGGTCTTCCGACTGCAAGTGGACAGGCACGCCCAGCAGCATGCCGTCGACCTTTCCGCAGTGAGCCCGCAAGAGATAGTAGAGATGCAAGGCTCGGAGAGCATAGGCATTGCCCCGGTAGTTGTCCTCATACATTTTGTTCAGCACGCTGCTCGTGTAGCTCCACTCCACCTTGTCGCAGTTTTCGAGCATCAGGTTGCAGTACTGTATGGCATGGTAGCGCACCCACTGGCTCACGGGGTTCATCGTGGCCGACCACGCTCCTGTTGCCATGCGCTTATACTCGTCGCTGCTATTGTTGGTCACGGCATCGTCGGTGGCCACGTCGGTCGAAGGATTCTGGTCGTAGGACAGCAGCAGGTAGGCATTGTCGAGCAGGCCGCGTGCGAAGGTCGGGTCGCTATACATCTGGTTCAGCTCCAGGTTGTTCTCCAGTGCAGGCTCGAAGAGGTCGGCGCACGAGGCGAGCATCAGCCCGCCCGCACCCCAGCACAGGGTACTTGCGATGCCGCACATCCAGAGGATCGATGCCTTGATTTTTTCCGTTATTGACTGATATTTCATGTTACTACTTTTTTTATAATTTCAATGCACAATTTTCAATTTTCAATCTTCAATTTTCAATCTTCAGAAGCCCACTTTCACGCCCAGATTGTAGAAACGAGCTTGCGGAGCACTACCCACGTTGAGTTCCAACAGCTTGCGCTCCTTTGCCAGTGTCAGCAGATTGCTGCCGCTGACGTAGACCGCCAATCCCTTGACCACCCGGTGTCCGATGACGGACTTCGGGAAGTCGTAGGTCAGCTGCACCTTGGCCAGGTCGAACCGCGAAGTGGAGTAGATCCAGAAGTCGCTCGTCTGCAGGTTGTTCGTGCCAGCCTGTGTTGTCAGTCGCGGATAGGTGGCCGTTGCCGCCGTTGCAGGAGTCCATCGGTCGCGAACCACCGACGAGTACTTGTTCTCACCGCTGATCCACCAGTAGCTGTTGTTCTTCACACCGTGGCCGCCGAATCCGCCCACACCCAGCAGGAAGAGGGAGAAGTTGCAATACTTCAGTGTCACGTTGATGCCCAGTGTCATCGGACTGCCATACCATCCGCCCTTGCACAAGCCGACCTGGTCTTTGTCATCAATCACGTTGTCGCCGTTCTGATCCTTATACTTCAGGTCACCGGGCCGTATCGTGCCGCCCAGAATCTGCTGGGGCGACGCGTCAATGTCGGCCTGATCCTTGAAGAAGCCCAGGCACTCATAGCCCCAGATGGCATCCAGCGGCTGTCCCTGTCGGTACTGATAGGTGTCCGCATAGTTTGTGTCGTCGCGCTTTGCAGCCTTCGTCGCGTAGTAGGTCATGTTCACCCCTGCCTGCAGCCCCAGCCGTCCCAGTTGGGACTTGTACTTGACAGCCACGTCGAAGCCCGTCCGCGTGTCGTCATTGTAGTTCAGATAAGGCACAAAGCCAGTCTCACTGCCAATGTGCCACGACGAGAAGTAGTTTGGCACCTGGTTGGTGGCAGCGATGATGCCGCCCTGCATCTTGCTTGCGAAGAACGACGCGTCCACGCTCAGTCCGCGATCCAGCAGTTCGGCATGAACCGTGGCCGAAAGTTCCTTCCGTCGCAGAAAGGTCAGCTCATCGTTGCCGCCTCTCACCGACTGCACCGACGAGTGTCCGGTGCCTCCGTTCCAGTCCCACCATCCACCGTTCTGGTATGTCTGTAGGTACATGTAGTAGTTATCGATGCCCAGGTCGGTCTTCAGGTCGCTCACGCTGACACTCAGCGTGAGGTTGTCCACAGCCCCGTGCTCCATGAAAGCCTCCTTGCTCAGTCTCCAGCCCACGGTCAGCGACGGCGAGAAGCCCATCCGCTTGCCCCGGGGCAGTCGTGCCGACCACGGTGTCGCCATAGCCAGCTCGGCAAAGTACCTCTTTGCAAAGTCATAGCCCACGCGCAAGCCCAGGTTCGCATTGCTCGTCTTGTGATACTGCCCCGACAACGTCTGCTGGAATCCGTTGGCCAACAGCATCGCACTCAGGTTGTGCTCCTTTCCCAGCGTGCGCTTATAGTCCAGATGGGCGCTGAAGGCTATCGTCTGGTTGTCAGCCGACCCGCTGATGTTCTGCTGTCCCGACTTCTTGTCTACCGTCTCGTGGTTGTCCAGTGCCACGATCACATCCTTGCCTCCGTAGTTGCTCCACGTCGGCTCGAACGTAGCATAGCTGTTATCGAAAGAGGTCCGGTAGCTCGTGGCATAGTCGACACCCACCAGTGCGTGCAAGCTCAGCCCGCGCAGCAGTCCGCCGAGGTCGAAGTCCAGTCCCGCATCAAACTGAAACTGCCGGCTCGTCCACGTGCTGTGACCACCTGCATGGTAGTCGGCAAAAATGTTCGTCAGGTCCGTCTGTCTGCCGCCCAGGAAGTACCGTCCGTCCACAATGTTGCTCGACGTACCTATGAGCCGGTTAGGCTGCACCGCATTGACATCCAGAAAGGACAGCGGGATGAGCGGACTCACACGGTTCGGTCGCCAACTGGCCGCCACCTGCCAGTAGTCGCCCTCCGCCTGCGTCGAGTTGGCCGAGCGCGAGTTGTAGTAGCTTGCGTTGGCATTCACGTAGGCAGAGATGAAGTCGTTCAGCCTGATGTCCACGTTGCCTCTAACGCTGAATCGGTCCACGCTGTTGTTCTTTGCCTCGCCAAAGTTCAGGTAGTCGCCCTGTCGGTAGTAGCTCACGTTCGAGTAGAAGCGAGCCCGCTCGTTGCCGCCCTCAATCTCCACGGTTGCGTCGGTGCGGTTGAAGGCCTTCTTCACATAGTCGCTGCCGAAGAAGTCGACATCGGCATATCGCCAGGGGTTCCGTCCGCTGCCATAGTTGTATATCTGCTCCTGGGTGTAGAGCGCAGCAAGGCCGTCGTTAGCCCGTGCCTCGTTGTAGAGTGTCATATATTCAGCCGATCCCAGATATTCAGGCAGACTTTTCGCCACGTTCCACCCGGTGTTGGCCCTCACGCTCACGCGCAGACCATCGCTCACGCGTCCGCGCTTGGTGGTGATCAGCACCGCTCCGCGTGCGGCCCGACTGCCATAGAGCACGACGGCCTGTGCTCCCTTCAGGAAGGTGATCTGCTCAATCTCGTCGGGCTTGACATTGTCGGCAGCACGAGGCACTCCGTCGACCAGCACGAGCTGGTCGGTCATTCCCCATAGCCCTGCCCCGTTGTATCCAGCCGCATAGCCCTGCATGTTGTCCAGGCTGTAGGTGTTATAGTTTTTGTCGGTCAGCTCCCGGTAGTTCACCGAAGTCACGCCCCCCATCACGTCGTCCTTGGCCACCTTGCGGAAAGCCACGTTGACGAGCGAGTCTGCGTCTGTCTCTATCTGAGCAGCAGAGGGGCACACTGTCGTTACTGCCAAGAGAGCGGACATGTATAATATCATACGTTCCATAATTTAATTTTTTATTGCGGTAGCAAATTTTTCACTTTTCACTATTCACTTTTCCCATAGCTTACCATCCAGGGTTCTGGTTGAACTCCTTGTATAGGTAGACATCAGCCTCCTTGAACGGCAACAGATAGTGCTTGGCAGAGAAGTTGCGCTCCACGACGACCTCTTCGCGCCACCCGGTAACCTCGGCATCGCGGGGATCGTTCTTGGCGAAGTCGTAGCTGCCCACACGGCGGAACTCCTGAGACGTCTTGACGTTGTAGGGATACTCCGTGAGCAGGAGCCATCGCTGCAGGTCGTTCCAACGGAAGCCCTCGAAGGCCAGTTCACATGCCCGCTCGCGTCGCACCTCATCCATGAAGGTGTTCTTGTCGTTCTGTAGCTTGGCCGCCACCGGGCCTGCCGCCACCCGGTTGCGGAGCACATTGATGGCATCGACAGCCGTGTGACGGCAGTTGGGGCTCTTGTAGGCTGCCCCGCCGACGGCAGCACCTGCCTCTGCATACATCAGATAGATGTCGGCCACGCGCATGTAGGGCAGATAGCACTCGAGCGATCCACCCCAGTTGTACATGCCGTCATACTTGTTGCACTGGTGCGGCACGAGCTTCTGGCAGAAGTAGCCCGTGCGGCTGCCATCCGCGCTGCGCTGTGGGTCGCCCGACGGCCGCATGTTACCGCCGGTGAACATCTCCATGTACTGGTAGGCTTTGTCGCTGGCCGACGGTGTGGTGTTGAGGTACTTGAAGCCGTCGAAGATGATGTCGTGATAGAACCTGGGATCGCGGTCTTTGAAGGGATGCGTGGGATCGAAGCCTGAGTCGGGATCGCTGAGTGGCAGTCCGTTGGCCATGCCATAGGCATAGTTGATGTAGTTGGCGGTGGGCATGTGGATGATGGCATCGTGCTCCACGAGGTTGTTGACCTTTGGCCCCCAGAGCTTTGAGAAGTTCCAGTTGGAGCCGTTCACCTCCCACACCGGTCCGCGCAGCATGGCTTCGCAGGAGCCCGGCATTTTCCAGTTCTGTCCTGTGGTGCGGAAGATGTCGGAGAAGTTGGTTGCGGATCCAGATGCAGCCACATGGTCATAGATGTTCTCGTACTGGAACTCGGCCAGTGCGTAGGGGGTGGCACCACTCTCGATGCTGGCAATGCACTCGGCCAGCGCGTCGGCGGCCTGCGTGGCCAGCTGCGTATCATATTTATAGGTGTTGCCATTTCGCGCTGCTCCGGTCTGTGCTCCCAGCTCGTTGAGGGGCGATGCTGCCCAGAGGAGCACCTTGCCCAAGTAGCCCAGTGCTACGGCACGGGTGATGCGCAGGTCGTTCTTGCCCAGAGTCTTGCGCCCCACGGCAGTGTTGTCCCAGTTGTCCGGCAGCAAGCCGGCGGCTTCGCGGAAGTCCTTGGCACACAGTTCGGCACACTCACGGAAGGACTGTCGGGGCAACGCGAGCACCTCGCCGGCAGGCAGCGGGCGGTCGATGTAGGGCAGACCGCCGAAGTATTCCATGAGCTCCTCGTGCCACCAGGCACGGAAGAAGAGGAGCTGTCCGCGTATGATGTTCTTCTCCTCCTGTGTGGCCTCGGTCATCTTGTCGATGTTCTCCAGTCCGATGTTCATTTTGCGGATGCAGTACCATGCGTGCTCGAGGGAGTGGGCAAACTTGTTGGTGGACACAGGATTGAGCATATCGTCGGAAGTGCCGGCAGAGCGGTGGAGAAAGCTCTGCTCGTTGTTGTACCAGTCGCGATAGTCGCCGAGGTCGAAGTGGGCCGTGAGGTGCGCGTCGCCTCCTCCGGTATTCATGAGCTCGTCCTCGCCCCAGTTGAAGGTGCAACACCAGTAGTTGGACTCCTTGTTGGGGATGCAGTTGTAGACCTCCTCGACGAATCCCTGGAAGTTGGTGAAGTTCTTGAAGGCCTCGTCGGCCCCCACGTCGGAGTCGGGCTCCTTGTCCAGATAGTCGGTGCAAGCAGACAGCAGGGGCAGAAAAGCCAAAAGGTAAATAAGTTTATTCGCTTTCATATCGTAATCTTTTTACTTCTTCATGTTTTATTACAGGTTGAACTTCAGTCCGAAGTTGATGCGCTTCATGGTGGGATAGGCCCCCATGGCCCCTCCGGAGCTGGCGAAGTTGCTCTCACGGTCGTCGGGCAGACGAGTCCATAGCCAGAGGTTGTTGCCGCTGACGAAGACTTTGAGGTCCTTGAATCCGATTTTCCTGACCCAGGGCTGGGTGAAGGTGTAGGCCACTTCGACATTCTTCAGTCGGATGTAGCTTCCGTCGCAGAGATACTGCGTGCCATAGTAATAGGACGGCTGCGACTTGAATCGTGGTGTCAAGACATCGGCCCCGTAGTGGTCGTTGCTCCACCAAGAGCCCTGATTGTAGACATTGGCAAGCATGGGGTCGGCAAAGGAGATCATGGTGACGTCGCGTGTGACGTTTGTGACGCCGTAGAACTGAACGAAGCATGAGAATCCCTTCCACTCGAATCCGACGGTGGTGTTGTAGGTGTTCTCAGGCGTAGGGCTGTAGCCGTAAGGCACGAAGTCGTTGGCCGAGTCGACCTGTCCGTCGCCGTTGAAGTCGACGATGTAGTAGTCGCCGGGCAGTTTCTGGTCGTCGTTGGTGTCATGTCGCGGTGTGGCATAGAGGTCGTCGTAGGTCTGTGCGATGCCCCTGTCGAGATAGGCATGTGTCTGTCCGATGGCATAGCCGGCCTGCTTGCGGTAGGAGGGCAGGAGGGGCGAGTCGTCCTTGACCTTGATTTTGTTGACGGCATGGGTGAGGCTCATGTTAGCCCAGAGTCGCATCTTGTTGGGGAACACCTTGTTGAAGCGCAGTTCGAGCTCGAAGCCGTTGGTGTTGACCTCTCCGAGGTTGGCCGTGGCTGCCTGCTGTCCGAAGTAGGACGGCACGGCCCGCTCGGCCCCGCTGACGAGGATGTCGGTGCGGTGGTCGCGGAAGTACTCGAATGAGCCTGCGAACATGCCGTCGAGGAATGCATAGTCGACACCGAGGTTGAGCTTTCTGACCTTCTCCCAGTGCACTTCGGGGTTGCCAACGGTGGCTTCGCGATACCACGTGTAGGGCGAGTTGGCACCGTCGTCGTTGTGGGTGGGCCCGAGCTTGGTCACTCCGCCGTAGGCCCACTGCGTCATGTAGAGGAATCGGTTGCCGACGTTGTCATCGCCAATCTCGCCGTAGCTGGCGCGTAGCTTGAGCATCTCGATGATTTTGTGGTCGACGAGATAGCGCATGAAGGGCTCTTCGGTGACCATCCATCCGACGGCGCCGGAGTTGAAGAAGGCGAAGCGGTTGTCGCGTGAGAAGCGCTCGGAGCCGTTGTAGGCGCCGTTGTACTCGAAGAAGTAGCGGTTGGCGAAGCCGTAGGTGGTGCGGAAGACCCAGTCTTCGCGGTAGTTGGGGATCATGGAGCCGCGAGCGTACTGCTGGCGTGCGAAGACCCCCATTGCGGAAACGTCGTGCTTGCCGAAAGAGCGAGCCCAGTTGACCTGTGCCTGATAGTTCATGTTGCGCTGCGTTTCGCGGTTGTCGACCTCGCCTCCTGCAATCTGCCACTTGTTGCCCATAGTGTAGTCGAAGCGGTCGTAGGGTTCGTAGGGCTGTCGGTAGGTGACTTCGCCCGTTTCGGGATTGATCCACTTGAGCTGCGGGTTGTTGTTGAGGTCGTTGACACCGCGCTGGTTCTCGCGGAAGGTGTTGTCCCAGGAGATCATGCCACGCAGAGAGAGCCCCTTGGTGATGAAGTCGAGCTTCTGTTCAAGGACGAAGTCGGTGTTGATGCGCGTGGTGGTGACTTGCTGCGTGCCGCCGAGTGCGACGGTCTGTGCGGAGTTGCTCACGTTGGTAGAGTTAGGGAAGAATCCCCAGGATCCGTCGCTGTATTTGGGCAGGAAGGCATCGGGGGAGATGTTGTAGACACCGGCCCACATCTGCGACATCTGCCAGTCGTTCCATGCGTTGAGCGCCCAAGGCGTTGTCTGCCTGCCGTTGGAGCCCGCGATGTTGACCTTGAAGACGGTTGTCCTGGTGATGCTGAAGTCGAGGTTGGAGCGCACGCTGACGCGGTTGTAGCCATAGCCCGTCTTGTAGTCGCGCCCATTGGCGAAGTCGCGGAAGAGGTCGCCCTCCCTGACGAAGTCGACTCCAGCATAGTACTTGACGAAGCTCGTGCCGCCCGCCACATTGACGTTGGCATTGTAGGACATGGTGTAGTTCTTGAAGAGTGTGTTCTGCCAGTCGACGTTAGGATAGCGCTCTTGCTGCTCGAGCGTGGCCTGGTTGCGATAGTTCTCGATGAAGCTCATGGGCTTCATGTAGGCGAAGGCATCGGGTGCGATGTTGAGTTCGTGCTCAACAGCCACGTTGCGTGCCACGAGCGCGTCGTAGGAGTCGTACTTGTCGGGCAGCTTCGACGGAATCTTCATGATGGCATTGGCCGAGACAGAGATTTGCGCCTTGCCCTCCTGTCCGCGCTTGGTGGTGATCAGAATGACACCGTTGGCCCCCTTGACACCATAGACGGCAGTGGCCGAAGCATCCTTGAGCACAGAAATGGTGGCCACGGACTGCATGTCGACGCTGGACATGGGTCGCTCGATGCCATCGACAAGCACGAGCGGCGCGGAGTTGTTCCATGAGGAAGCACTGCGGATGACGATTTGCGGTTCCTCTTCGCCCGGTACGCCGCTCGAAGCCATCGTGGTGACACCGGGCAGATTGCCGGTGAGAGCCGATCCGATGTCGTTGATGCCCGCAGCTCGCTCGAGCACCTCGCCCGTGGTCTGTGTGATGGCCCCGACGACGGAAGCCTTCTTCTGCTGTCCGTAGCCGACCACGACCACCTCGCCCAGTTCGGTGTTGTCCTTGAGAGTGATGCGCAGTGTGCGCTGCTTGCCCAGCAGAACCTCCTTGGAAGTCATTCCGACGTAGGAGAACACGAGCACAGCGCTCTCTGACGGGACAGTGAGGGTGAAGTGGCCATCGAAGTCGGTGACAGTGCCTTGCGATGTGTTGCCCTTCACGACGACGGAGGCACCGATGAGCGCCTCGCCGTTTGAGTCTAAGACCGTTCCTGTGACGTTGATCTTGCTTTGAGCCGATGCGGCGAGGGCCCACACCGCAGCAAGGAAGAGGGCCTGCCATCGATGCCATCGCGGCAGTCGCGCCAGAAGAACAGTCGGACTCGGAAAAATACTCGTCTGTTTCATCTTTTTAGGTTTTGAGATTTTAAATATATTGCATGTTAATTTACTATTTGACTATTTACGATTTACTATTTATTTACGATTTGACTATTTAACTATTTTCCTGACAGCCCAGAACCATCCAGGCAATCATACAATAATAAAATTGTAAATAAACCGTAAACAGTAAATCGTAAATACATAGCCACTTGAGAAAGTTGAATGAATGTTTTTTGCACTGCAAATATAGACATAAGAGAGATAGCGGACAAATTCTGATATAACACAAACTTCAGCATTTGTTACATGACGATGGTATTTTCACACAAAAACGCTATCTTTGCAACAAAATCGAATAATAAAGACAGAGAAATGATAAGCAATGTAAAGAAAATCTGGTGCCTGCTTGTATTGCTCCTCTGGGTGCAACACAGCACAGGACAAACAGGACGGGTGTTCGATGCCGACCATCAGCTGTCGAGCAGTTTCACAACCCAGGTGTTTCAGGACCGTGACGGCTTCGTGTGGGTGCTCACCCGCAACGGCATCAACATCTACGACGGTTATCAGTTCAAGATCATAAAGAAAGAACAGGCGGGCAACAGGCTGGCGAGCAACTACGTGAACTGCATGGCGCAAGACGAAACGGGGCTGTTCTACCTGGGTATGGACTGCGCCCTGCAGACCTACGACGGCTATGAGTTTGCCGACGTGAAGGTGAAGGACCTTGCGGGCTATATCGTAGCCTGCTATACAAACTGCCTGCTGCGGTGCAGGTCGGGCGAGCTGCTGGCGGGTACGTCGGGCCACGGTGTGCTGCGGATTGCGGACAGGGAGCACGCCGAACAGCTGGGCGGTGTGCTGGCCGACGTACACACGGTGTACGACATGGTGGAAGACAAGCAGGGCCACGTGTGGATGGCCACGAGCGATGCGGGCCTGGTGGAGTATGACGGGAAAAGCCTGAAGCGGCACTTCGGGGCAGAAGGCCAGGTGAGCAGTCTGCGCTGCCTGCGCGTGGACAAGAGCGGCACGCTGTACGTAGGCACGTCGAATGGCGGTGTCTACGTGAGGCGCTGGCAGCAGACGGGCCGCACAGGGGGAGAATGGCAGAGCGACTTTGAGCAGCTGAAGGCCACGGCAGGGCGACACGTGTCGGCCCTCTACGTGTGCGACGACGGCAGGCTGATGGTGGGCTTCGACGGTCAGGGCGTGGGCATCTGCGACACGACGACGGGCGAGATGGACGACAACCCATACTACAGCTACGACGTGGACCTGAGGATGAGCAAGGTGTACTCCATCCTGGAAGACGGCAGCGGCAACATCTGGCTGGGCCTGCTGCAGAAGGGCATCTACATGCAGAACAAGCAGACGACGAGCTTCCGCTACATGGGCCGACGGCTGGGCGAGCGCAACGTCATCGGGCATGCCTGCGTCATCAGCACCATGATAGACAGCAAGGGACGCTGCTGGGTGGGTACGGACAAGGACGGGCTGTACTGCCTGGACGAGCACCAGCGCATGCTCAGGCACTTCAAGGCAGGCTGCCCCACGTCGGTCATGAGCATTGCCGAAGACCACGAGGGGCGCATCTGGGTGGGAAGCTACAGAGAGGGGTTCGGCTATATAGACACGGGACTGCAGGCATATCACCGATTTCCGCAGTACACCCACAGCAGCGGGTTCAGCATCGTTGAGACTGCGGACAAGCGGCTCTGGATAGGCACGATGGGAGAGGGGCTGCTGTCGCTGCAACTGACCACCAACCATATAGCCGCCTACGTCATGCACCCCAAGGCACCGGAGGACAGCACGACGAACAGCATAGCCAACAACTACATATCGACCATCACGCTCTCGCCCGACGGCAAGCGCATCTATGCGGCCACGACACAGGGCCTGTGCTGTCTGGACCTGGAGAGGGAGAGCTGGACGAGCAGCTTTGGCCGCAACTGTCTGAAATACGGACAGCCCGTGCGCATTGCACGGGAGTATGCGGGGCGCATCTGGATTGGCACGAACAACGGCCTCTGGTGCTACGACATGCTGAAGAAAGACCTGCAGCTGCTGACGACGGAACACGGACTGGCCGACAACGGCATTGCCGCCATTGAGCAGGACAGCCACGGCAGACTGTGGATAGGCACGAACCACGGTCTGTGCTGCCACGACCCGCGGACGGGACAGACGGAGAGCTACTTCGTGGACAACGGACTACAGTCGAACGAGTTCAGCGAGGGTGCCTCCTGGGCCATCAACCGCGACGGCAGCACGCTGCTGCTCTTCGGCGGCGTGGGCGGCATCACGTGGTTCCACCCCGAAGACATCAAAGCGGCGAGATGGGATGCCACGGTCAGACTGGTGGACTTCGTGGTGGGCGGCATATCGGTGAAGAGCATGCCGCCGGAGATTGGCAAGCAGGTGTGCGACACCACCGTGATCGCTGCCACAAGGTTCCGACTGAGCCCCCACGACAACACGTTCTCCGTGAGATTCTCGACCCTGACCTACGACAGCCCGGAGCACACCACCTATCTGTACAGCATCAACGACGAACCGATGGCCCGTCTGCCCATAGGCACGAACGAGCTGACCTTCAGCCATCTGCGCCCCGGCACCTACCACTTCCGCGTGAAGGCCGAGCGGTACAACCATCTGACCCAGGAGCGCGAGTTCACGGTGGTGGTGGACAGTCCCTGGTATGCCACATGGTGGGCGCGGATGCTCTGGCTGGCACTGCTGGCGGCCATCGTGTGGGGATACCTGCGACAGCGCAGGCGCAAGGAACAGGACCGGCTGAGGATGCAGGAGCACATACACGCCGAGCAGATGAGCGACGCCAAGCTGAAGTTCTTCATGAACATCAGCCACGAGATACGCACCCCCATGACGCTCATCATCACTCCGCTGCTGTCGCTGATCAAGAACGAGAACGACTCACAGCGCAAGCAGACCTACGAGATCATCAAGCGCAATGCCGAGCGCATCCTGCACCTCATCAACCAGATGATGGACCTGAGGAAGATAGACAAGGGACTGATGCAGATGCACATGACGGAGACCGACCTGGTTGACTTCGTCAGAGACCTCTACTCGCTCTTTGAGCACCAGGCTCAGGCAAGGCAGATAGCACTGAGCTTTGAGCACGACATGGAACGTCTGCCCGTATGGATAGACCGAAAGAACTTTGACAAGGTGGTGGTGAACATCCTGTCGAACGCCTTCAAGTTCACTCCCACGGGAGGCGCCATCGACATCAGGCTGGCCCAGCATGAGGGGCAGGCCGTGATCAGCATCAGCGACAACGGCGAGAAGATACCCGAAGAGAAGCTGAGCCACATCTTTGACAGGTTCTACCAGGCAGTGACAACGGCCAACGACCGTTTTGTGGGTACAGGCATCGGACTCGACCTGGCACGCTCGCTGGTCGAGCTGCACCACGGCAGCATAGGCGCACACAACCTGGCACAGGGGTGCGAGTTCACGGTGAGCATCCCGCTGGGCAACAGTCATCTGACCGCGGAGGAGATGCTGACGGAAGAGCCGACAAAGACGACGAGCGGGCTCTGGCTGACAGTGAGCGACGAAGGCTCAGCCGCCGAGACGACCGCCCCGTCGGCCATGAGGAAGAAGACCACGATCGTGCTGGCTGAGGATGACAGCGAGATAAGCGACTATCTGGCCAGTGAGCTGGGAGAGGACTACGAGGTGGTGAAAACGGTCAACGGCAAGGAGGCTCTGTCGGCAACGCTGCGCCTCCTGCCCGACCTGGTGCTGACGGACGTGATGATGGCCGAGATGGACGGCATCACGCTCTGCTCGAAGATAAAGGCCAACCCGAGCACGAACCACATACCAGTGGTGTTGCTGACAGCGAGAAGCCGCGACGAGGACAAGCTGGAGGGACTGGAGACGGGTGCCGACGCATACGTGGTGAAGCCGTTCAACATGGACCTGCTACGGCAGACAATCAGCAACATCATCGGCTCGCACCGAAGACTGAGACTGAAGTATGAACGCAACGACCTAATGGAGGAAAAAATAGAGAACATCAAGATGAAGTCGCCCGACGAGAAACTGATGGAGCGCGTGACAACGGTGGTCAACCAGCACCTGAGCGACCCTGCGCTGAGCGTGGACATGATAGCGAGCAACGTGGGCATCAGCCGTGTTCACCTGTACCGCAAGATGAAAGAGCTGACAGGACAGACTCCGCATGACTTTATCCGGAACATACGACTGAAGAATGCGGCAATGCTGCTGGCAAAGAAAAGCATGAACGTGAGCGAGGTGACATACGCGTGCGGTTTCTCGAACATCACGTCGTTCTCCATGCTCTTCAAGAAGTTCTATGGGGTGTCGCCAAGAGAATATGTGAAAGAACAGGGAAGGGGGAAGATTGAAAATTGAAAATTCTGGGCCACGATGCAGGTTACTTCTTTCATAAACACCCACTAATATCCCAACATTGCAACTGGCGATATTACCAAGGTAGCACAGAGCAAACGGGCTATTTTCAGTGTGGGTTCCGCCCTGCCGGAAACATAGTCGCTTATGCGTGATGCACTGACCCCTATCTCTGTAGCCAACTGCTTCTGACTCATGTTCTTCTCGTCCAACGACAGTTGTATCAACTGGGCTACAGTCGGTTTACCTATGGGATAATGCTCCTTCTCATAGTCTATGACGACATCCGACATCACCGTCAACTCCACTGCGTTGCGGTCGTTGGCAGGCGTGTTGTCATCTACTATTGGCAACAGTTCCTCAATCCGTGCCAGTACGAACTCGTATTGTTCTTTTGTAATCTTTGCCATATTCGTACCTCCTTTATATTATATCGTTGAAACATCTATCTTATCGTATTCACTATGCGTACCCACAAATCGGATGAAAATATGTCCGATTGTAAACCTTACTACCACCACAAGTCGATATTTGTTGCCCCTGATGTCAAAGACATAATGTTGGTTACCAACGTGGTCTGTTGAGGGGAAGTCTGCCTTTATTCCCAGAAATATAATTTATCAGAGAAAACAGACATACTGAAATTTCTGAATAATTTCTGGTGTAATTTCTTCTCATTTCTTTCCGAACTATGAATTTTTCAAAATTCATAGACTGCATTTTTGTCAAAATAATTCATAAAAAAAAGGCCCTTCTGAAAGTTGCATTCTAGAACGAGGATGCACTGGCCATCAGACCATGCCGGAGCCATCGTTTTGAGATTGATATTGAATCAAAGTGGGGTTACAGCCATATCAAACTGAGTTTTAGCATCCGTTACATTCTGTTCCAAGTCATAACTCAGTTTGATATGCCTGCAAACCCACTTTGATTCAATACTAATCACAACAAGAATGACGCAGATTGCCGCGCAGAACTGTCCGAAAGGGGAAGTCTTTGCAGGCAGAAATAGT
>CACXXD010000061.1 GCA_902771445.1 uncultured Prevotellaceae bacterium | reverse complement strand
TATTTTTCACCGTTACAAAAGTCTCTGAATATCGAATGTAATCATATAGGTGTCTGGAATTACTTGCAATATTTCTCCTTGCTTGTTTGGAAGAAATGGGGAGCGTATGATTGTAATAGCATTGCCTTTCACTATTGCGAAGTCGTAATATGCTGCGTTCTTCGCGGCAAATTGGTACTCTTCTCCGCTCATGATTATCGAAGACCCAGACATCGACTTAACTTCCAAGTATCGGCAGTGGCCTTTTGTGCCATTCTCTATTATTGAATAAAGTATGTCGTAATGCAGTCTGTCGTTTCCGTTGATTGGGTCAAGATTTCTTGAACAACCGGAAACGTCGGCGAATCGGCTATCCTTGCACAGATAATTGTAGACTTTTTGTTCTGCTAACATGCCTGCATTTTGCTTCTCCTTGTCAGATGAGTATCTGCCGCCATGCTTTTGCTTGTTGGCATTGTTGCTATTTTTTTCGTTTGTCTTATTATGGCCTATGCCGAAAGAGAACTCAATATCGTTGTCATCGGCTTCGCTGTTAGCTCTTGTGTCAAGTTCTGAAACAGTTGCATATTTCTTGATGATTTCTTGAAACCAGTCTACATATCCTTCAAAGAACATGTATGACAAATCACGTTGATCAATGTTCGACGTTGTCAGACCATTCTTTTCTAAGATGGCGAAATATGGTTTTAGCATCTCTGGATGCCAGTGGTCGTCACTTGACAAGTAATTGAACTCAGGGAATATGTCTGCGAACTTTGTTCGGAAGATATCATTCAATTGAGATTCCTCCAGAATGTCGTAGCGTATTTCATTTGTGATGTCATTTAGCCATTCACCCGAAGTAAACATCATGCATCTGTCATAATACCAAGTTGGAATCGACTCAAAACCAATAGTGTCGGCATTGTCTGAGACATATTTATAGACATGATGGTTAAATGAATCCTTATACTTCATGATTTGTTGATTGAACCACCACTGATAGAAGTCTGACAGTCCTTTGCTTCCAAGCAATTCAGCAGAATCAAGCCCATGTTTTGCAAGGCTTTTAAGCAGATGATATTTGTCTTCTACCGTCAAGTCTGAAAAATCCGTAATACTATCAGGTATCACGATGTTGTTGAATACGTTTTTCAGATAGGCTGCTTTTTCAGCATACGAGCGTGTAAGCATGTTCATGTCCAGCGGTACGTGGGTCTTCCCCATAATTGTATCCCAGAATGCCTTTTCTTCATTTGATAGTCCTAAAGCCCTGTCGACGTCTTCCCAAATATCGCGAGACACATCCTTCTTACTGATGAATTCATTCTCCTCGGTAGAATTCTTCAATATGCTTCTGAAACAATTTGCCATCTCGCTGCTTGTGACCTTGAGACAAATACAAACCGCTTCGGTTATGTTTTCACAGAAAGTCGGGGTCTTGATTGCTGATTCAATTTCCCGGATAGAGGTAAGGACATGGAACACAAGTTCACCGTTTTCTCGGGTGGAAACCATATCTCCTTCATTAAGTTCAACTATTGTGTTGTCGATGCTTAACCTGCACGATGAGTACACTTTGACGTGGATATTGCGTATAGAGTCGGCTATTGTTTTTTTACCTCTTGCATCATTGATTTCTCTGCTATTCTGCAATCTATAGGCTACAAAGTAGCGTATGCGGCTTTTTATCCTGTCGGCAACCGCATTCTCAAGAATCGTGTTTTCTTCGAAATCTTCGATTAAGATTTGAATGTCCTTTGCCAGCTTCACCCCAAAGATGGCCTTCACCGAATCTTCACCCACACGGTTGGGCAGTTCCAGTTTATATTTAGTGCTTAATATGTTATGGGGCAATTGCTCGTTGTCCCAATAGTATATCTCTTCAACAGGTCTGACTTCAAGTTTTCCTCCGTCTTTCCTGCAATATGCGGTTCCGTTTTTCCGAAAATCTTCTGCCAAGTCAACGAAATCCTGATCAGAACGCTTCGCATTGATAGCTTCTCTTAGCGATTTGTAGAGTTTCTGCACGCCTCTTTTCAGACTTCTCTCCGGCAAGGTCTTCAGTGTGCAATACAATTCGCTCAGACTCAGGTCCGAAATATCCGGATGCGCTCCAAGAAGCAAAAGCATTTGTTGACCGTCGTTGTCTTTGGCCAGTTCGAGCAGTTCCTGTTCCATTGAATAATCTCCGTTGAGAATGATGCCTTCTGATACGATATACATCGACAATGGCTTGAACTGTTCGTATGATCTTAGAAGATAGAGTGGATAGCTTACTTTTACTTCTTCACTTTTGGCCGTGCGTTGCTGGAAATACAGAGTATGTCCTCTGAGTTCACTCATTGCACGGTGGTCGGACATGATATATCTGATGATTTCGCTCAGACTTTTTCCAGAGTTCTCAAGATTGTCGATAAAAGACTTTGCAATGACATGATAGCGATTATACGAACTACTGTTCTTCTCTTCTATCGTTTCACTATAGTAGTACGAATAGCCGTTGATAGATTTCCACAACGTATTGGAGTAATCCTCCAGATAGCCGTTTGCTTTGTAATCCAGGGGAATGAATTCCAAAGGTACGGTTTGTGATATGCGTATTGTGTCATAGAAAAAATCTCTGACCGATTCAAAATTTATGCCGACTTGTTGATGATCACCAGCAAGGAAAACACTTTCGTATCGTCTGAATAGTTCGACCCATTCATCAATATCGTATAACAACACCTGACTATCGGTGTATATTTTATCTGACGATATGACTAACTCCGCTGGATAGTGTCTGCTCTTGTCTTTTGCAAGCAATCTGAAATCACTATCCGTAAACATGCTTTCCAGTCCAGTGTTCTCCGTCGTTTCGATTTTCCAGTATAGGGCAAATATGAGTTGCGTAAACCCATCTATGCCCATCTCGTGTTTTGTAAATGAAATAATTCGCTTTTTCGCAGCATTTAAGTCCATGTCACTCACGTCAATCTGACATTTCTTCAGCTGTCGTGTCAGTTCTCGCCTTGGGTTGCTGACTTCTATGTGGAATTTTTCTATCAGCAATGAAATCAGCTCGTCGTTTACATACGAAACTTGCATGTCGCTGGGAAGGTATTCAATATTCTCGCCTACATTGATTTTCCCGTCTTTTTCAATAAGTTCGCCCTTGTTGTCCACCAACAGGCGTAAGGGGCCAAAATAGTTTGTTACGGTAGAAACGGCATAAATGAGATTGGCACGAGTAGCGATCCTATCCAGAGGATTGGAGGTGGACTGTAGCGAGGCAGAGTATTCGTTTATCTTGTTGAGGAAAATTAAATTGCCTCTGTCATTGGCAATTCCATAATCGGTATAGCCTTCAATGAGATGATTCCCGAATATCACAGAATTGTCTTTCTGGAACGTTGCAAACGTCTCGCTGTAATGTAGGGTGTCTGCCAGTTTGCAATATCCTTCTTCAATAGTCGGAAATAGTGGAAGACCGTCTTTCAGCTGTTGTATCTCTTCGCACAATATGGGAAAATCCTGTTGGTCAGAAGCGTTCAGATTGATCATGCTCAGATAGTCCCATGACGGTATAGCTGATTCTTGGGCAAGCAAGCAGGCAAACTTTGTCAGGCATGAAGCAATTTTTCCCTGCATCCAATTGTTTGCTCCTGTCTCATTGAGCGAATTCCTGGATGAGTTGAGGTCAAAAGTTGCATGGATTACGCAAGGCAATCCAATCTTTACTTTTGTTGGGAAGAAGGTGTAAAGATAGTTGCCGCTCACACGTTTTTGTTTGTCGTATGCTATACATACTTCGTATGCCTTGTTCAGTTTGGAGTCATATATTCCAGTCTCCTTGAATATTGAAAACTCCACACCGCCAGGGTAGAATTTGTCAAATACCCGGATTACGTTGGCATTTACTTTTTCTTTTCTGATCATCGTTTCAGTGCCGTTCACATTCAGCCTGATAGTCTGTATATTGTTCAAAAAAAGCAGTACCTTGCCCGACAGACTGTCAATTTGCTCAATAATTGATTTCTCACACTCTTTTTTGAATGCCACCTCAATTTTCGTAGTATAATCTTTTCCACTTTCTGCGTCGTCACTTACCTCTGGTATTGCAAGAATAGAGACAGGACAATCCAAACCAAGACTCTCTCTCGCAAAACGCTCATGTTGCTCCTTATTCTCAGGCGAAAGCCGGGTAGATATTTCTTCTCGCCAGTATTTCTGCGCTATTTCCGTTGAAAACGTGCAACATACTCCGCTGCTGAATATACTAATTCGTTCTGCCCAGTTTAAAATAGAACGGAAGCCCAGTCCTTTGCATCCGATATAGGTCTGCTTCGAAGCCAGTTTGGGCGACATTTCTGCCATCATGATTGAGCAGAATCCTTCTTCTGTAAATGGAGTGCATTCCTTGCCTCCATTAGATACGGAAAGCACCTTATTTGTAGAATCCACGATGATTTCTACAAAATCAGACTTTTCATCCTCTGCGTTCTGAAGAAGTTCAAAGATTTCTCTGCCGCAGTAGTCACTTTTTGTCGATACTTCTTTGGTCAGATCCTGTTTTATCCGAGAGCTATTATACGAAGTAGTCCTTTTATAATCCTCTAACACATTATAAAAGAATGAACTGTTCCGATGAATGATGCTTTTCATTTTGCACATACTTTGTTTATGAGGTTCTTAGCTATAGTGTTTTTGATGCAGAGGTGTTGTTGGTCGCAGACGAAAATGGAGGGGGTGATGAAGGGGCTATTTTTTGAGCTGGCCTAAGATCTTTACGCTTGGGTGTCGGGACATTTCACCGGGATTGGTGCCGGGCTGGCCTTCGGGGACGGACATGTTGTACTTGGCATAGAACTTTATCCAAAAGTCGGTGATCTGACCAGTGTGGTCGTGGAACGACATGGGAATGGTGGTGAAGATGGGCTGGCCGTGATTGTCGACAAAGCTCTTCTGCACTAATTCGGAACAGTAGATGTCGGCATTGTCGGGGAGGTAGAGGTAGTCGTAGTGGCGGCCCAGGAAGGTGCGTGCGTTGGTGAGTGAGGCTTTGCGGTCGAGTTTGCGGACGCGCCCGACGAGATAATGGCCTGGCTGACGGCGGAGGGAGTCGAGGGGGGTGACGACGACACCACGGCTGACGGCCTGGATGACCTGGCTGTGGCCGAGATAGACGGCAACGTGGTCGATCATGCCGGGGGTTACACGGGTGATGGCATTGTGGGACTGGGCTACATGGAACAGGAGGTCGCCTCTCTTGAGGCGCGAAATCTGTTGTGCATGGCAGTGAAGGACTGCGATGCACAACAGGATGAGGACCACGGATGGTTTACCGGAAGAACTTCTTGCCATCTCGGATGTAGATGCCGTGGGCTGACACGGACTGTGTCTTTCTGCCTTTCAGGTCGTAGACGTGGGCAGTGGGGTGGGTTGGTTGTGTGAGAGTAGGGATGGCGGCGGCATCGTTGTTGGCAGGCATGAAGATGACGGGGCCGAGCTTCTCGTCGTCGGCTTGATGGAAGATGACGGTCTCGATCATCTCTTCCGTCTGCTGGTCGACCCCCCATGTGTTGTTTTGTGCGTAGACGGTGAGCCTGGAGTTGTTGTAGAGGTCGTAGAGCTGTCCGAGACAGCCGTTGCGGCTGAACCTGTTGCCGCCGGGAGAGAGTGCGGCTTGGTTGGAGGGTTGTCCGAGGTTGACGTCCTTGCATCCGATGATGGTGACGCCCCAGTGGTTGCCCTCAATGATGTTGTTGGCGATGACGGCAGTCGTCTTCTGGTAGGGGTCGTAGAGGCTGATGCCGCTGCCGCCGTTCATGGGGTTGGCCTCGTGGTTGTTGTCGCGGATGGTGTTGCCGTCGATGCGTATGTCGATGGGACCCACGGTGCCGATGCCGTAGCGGTTGTGGCTGATGGTGCAGTTGGTGATGGTGGTCTGCGTGTCGGTGAAGCCGGCAAAGTTGGAGATGCCGATGCCGCCCACCATGTTGTTGGCGGTGAGGCTGGCGGTGTCGCCCTCGATGAGACAATCGTCGATGAGGAGTCGAGATGCCGTGATGTTGATCTGCGGTATGTTGCCATTGCGGGTGGAGTTGCGGAGCAGGGTGCAATGCTGTATGGTGAGCGGCTGACTGGCATTGGCAGAGCTGCCGATGGCCGCTTTCTGGCATTTCTCGAAGGTGCAGTGGCTGACGGTGCTCGGCTGTCCGCTGGCGATGAAATAGAGTGCGGCGGCAGAGGAGCCGTTGTGATTGCGGAACGTGGTGTTGGCCACATGAGTAGCCCCACGGCTGACGGTCTCGAGTCCCAGGTACTCGAAGACGACGTTGCCGACCTCAGCTCCATGCTCGTTGTCGATCTTGATGGAGTAGGGTGTGGCCGACTCGTCGAGCCGGGTGAGCGTGGTGGGCTGGCCATTGACATTGAGACGGGCCTCACCCTGAATGACGAAGGTGACCCTGTCGGCAAACTTGACCGTCGTGTTCTCGTCGAGCTGGAACGTGTCGCCTGCGGCAATGGTGTCGTTCTGCTCCACGATGTAGCATCCGTCTACGATTCGGACTCCAGTGCCTTCGGTCTCTGCGAGCTGAGCGAAACTATAGGTCTTGCCGTTGCCAGCCGTCGTGAAGCCATGAGCGCTGAGAGAAAATAAAAAAATAAAAAAATAAAAAAATAAAAATCTGTGCATAAGAAAAATTATTTTTGAAAACGCCTGCAAAGGTACGACGATGTGAGCAAAAAGCAAAATATAATTTGACTTAAATGCTCTTTCTTTCGGCAAAAAACATAATTTCTATGTCAGATAGTAATTGGTTTTCGAAAAAAATATGTATTTTTGCAATATGATTGACAATACATTGAATATCTATCTTGACGAGATTGGAGTGAAGTCGCTTCTGTCGGAAGACGAAGAGCGACGACTGGCAGCCCGCATTCATGCCGGCGACGAGCGTGCCTTGAACAAACTGATTGAGGCGAATCTGAGGTTTGTGGTTGCCATTGCCCGACAATATCAGAACAAGGGTCTGCCGATTGACGACCTGATCAGTGAGGGAAATATTGGCTTGATGAAGGCTGCCAGGAAGTATGACGGCGAGCGCGGTGTGCGTTTTGTCAATTATGCCGTGGTCTTCGTCCGCCAGCAGATAGAGAAGGCCTTGAAGTTGGAGAGTGCCGAGCTGCATGTGGAGAATATGAAGGACGTGCGCGACGACAATAGTTCGGACGTTGCCGATGGCATGGAGTATTCGCTTGACTCGCTCAACGAACGGGAACTGAAGGTGGTGACGGCCTACTTTGGAATAGGGCAGGAGCGTCTGACGATGGCTGAGATAGCCGAAGACATGAACCTGCGACGAGAGCGCGTCAGGCAGATACGCAACAAGGCCATTCGAAGAATGAAAAAAAATAAAAAAATAAAAAAATAAAAAAATAAAAAACGCTATCACTGCTTTTCTATTCTTTTATTTTTTTGTTTTTTAAATTTTACGATTAAAGTTTTATTTTCTTCTTGGCGGCCTTGCTCTCGTTGTGCAGGCGGTTGAGAGCCGTGACGGCATAGGTGTATTTCTCGTTGCCCTGGTTGTAGGGCAGCTTGTAGTACAACTTGTTGGTGATGGCCATAATCTTCGAGGCATCGTCGTAATTGATCTTTTCGTTTCTGCCGAAGCGGTAGACCACATATTGCGTAGCCTTGTTGTCCCATCTCTCGCCTTTTGGTGCCGTCCAGAAGAGGATGTAGCCGTCGGATGTCCAGACGGTCTTCAGCTTCCTGGGCTTGCCCGGCTTCGTCTTGTCGATGAAAGGCATGCTTGGCTGGAGAGCCGGCGTCCGCCAATAGCGCGAGCGCAGCATGCTTGCGTAGTTGCCCGTGTTGTCGACGACGGCCTTGGCATACCACAACACCGTGCCTTTTACGTTGGGCATCTGCTGGTGAAGCTGGTATTTGGCTTCCTGCTGATGGCGATAGGGAGAGCGCAGGTCGCTATGCTTCACGGTTCGCTCCACGTCCTCGCCGATGTAGAGCGGACGCTTGCCGGCATAGTTGTTCCACCATCTGATGAGCGTTTCGTAGTCGGCGGCCTTGTGGCCCATTTCCCAGTAGAGCTGCGGAACGCAATAGTCGAGCCACCCCTTCTCGATCCACAAAAGCACGTCGGCATACAGGTCGTCGTAGTTCTGAAGTCCGCTGGTGTTGCTCCCGATGGGCGAACTTCGCCGATTGCGGTAGATGCCAAATGGCGAGATGCCCACCTTGACCCACGGCTTGATGTAATGCACGGTCTCGTACATCTGCTTGACAAACGCGCTGACGTTGTTTCGTCGCCAGTCGTTTATATTGGCAAAGCCGTTGTTGTAGGTGTAGAACTGCCGGCTGTCGGGAATGCTCATGCCAGCCACGGGGTAGGGGTAGAAGTAGTCGTCGATGTGCAGTCCGTCGACATCGTATCGGCTCACGATGTCCTTGATGATCATGCAGATATAGTCGCGGTTCTCAGGTATGCCGGGATTCAGGATTTTCAGGCCGTCGTAGTCGAAACAACGCTCCGGGTGCCTCACCGCAATATGGTTGTAGGCCAGTTCCCTGGTAGGCTTGGTCTTGGCCCGATATGGGTTGATCCATGCGTGCAGCTCCATGCCTCGCAGATGGCACTGCTCAATCATCCATTGCAAGGGGTCCCAGTAGGGCGATGGTGGAGTGCCCTGTCTGCCGGTAAGGAAACGGCTCCACGGCTCGAAGCTGCTGGCATAGAGCGCATCGCACTCAGGACGAACCTGGAAGATAATGGCATTGACACCATCTTTTTGCAACTCGTCTAACTGGTAGGTCAGGGTCTGCTTCATCCTTTCGGTGCCAATCCCTTCAAACTGGTGGTTCACACACTGAATCCATGCCCCCCTGAACTCTCGCTTCTGTTGTGCGTGGGTAGGCACACAGGTGAAAAACAGGATGAGGAGTAGAGATAATGAAGATAGTATCTTTTGTTTCATTTCGTTAACAGAATTGTTTAACAATCATTCCCTTCAAGCGTCAAGGTGCTTGAAAGGAATATAATACCATATATTTAGTCTTTCAGTCTCTCAAAGATCTCTTTCGTCCAGTCGGCACCGTTTTCCGGGCAATATGTCCTGAAACCAATCTGGCTGGCCACCGCAACGTTGCGGGGACCGTCGTCGACAAACAGAATCTCGTTGGGAAAAGTCTTTTCGTTCATGAGCACCTGACGAAACATGTTGTCGTCGGGCTTCATGAGCTTCATTTCGTAGCTCAGGTAGCAAGCATCCATGTAGTGAGCCAGAGAGTGGCCTTCGCCGTCGAACTCATCGCTCATGACCCATGACATCATGTAGGGGTTGGTGTTGGAAAGCAGAATCACTCTGTATCCTTGTCTGCGCAGCTCCTTGATAGCCTCTAAGTTGCGCTTCGGCAGTTCTTTCGCATAGCCGAGCCAGGCATATCGGCATTCGTCGAAGCACAGTTGGCGCCCTACCATCTTGCTCAATTCAGTTCTGAACGTTTCGGCAGAGATGCAGCCTTGTTCCACATCGCCGAAAATACCCTTCTGCCGATAGGGGTCCAGCATTTCTTCAGCATTCTGCAATCCGATTTCTCTGAATCTTCTGACAGCCGACGGTTGGTCGAGGGTGATAATCACGCCGCCCAAGTCGAACATGACGGTTCTTATTGTTCCCATAGGTTTAATTTGTTTTTGCGTGCTTCATCGATGGAGAGCAAGTCCTTTTGCTCATCGTTGTAATGTTGACGCATTTCTTCGTAAATATAGCTTAACTCATTGCTCACCAGCTGCTTATCGCTCATTAGTCTGGCCGCTACAATCGGGTTCTGTGAGGCATCCTTCATCCATACCACAGGGCCGCTGTAGGCGGGCGCAATCTTCAGTGCCACATGCAGCTGACTGGTGGTGGCTCCGCCTATCATGATGGGTATTTGCAGGTTGGCGCGTTGCAACTCCTGTGCCACGTTGACCATTTCTTCGAGACTGGGGGTGATGAGCCCCGACAGTCCAATGATGTCCACATGCTCTTCGATGGCTTTCTGTACGATTTGTTCGGCAGGAACCATCACCCCCATGTCGATTACCTCATAGTTGTTGCAGGCCATGATGACGGCAACGATGTTCTTGCCTATGTCGTGCACGTCGCCCTTGACCGTAGCAAGCAGCACTTTTCCAGCCTTTCTTGCCCCCTCTTCTTTCTGGGCCTCAATGTAGGGCTGTAGGATCGACACGGCCTGCTTCATGGTTCGTGCTGTCTTCACCACCTGCGGCAGAAACATCTTGCCTTCGCCAAAGCGCTGGCCCACGATGTTCATGCCAGCCATCAGCGGCCCTTCGATGATGTCGACGGCACGCGGATACTTTTGCAAGGCTTCGGCTAAATCGGTGCTGAGCGTGTCGCCATTGCCTCTGATAAGTGCCTCGGCAAGCCGATCTTCGATGGAAAGGCTCTCTTTCGGCTTGGCATCAGCCGTTTTTGTGATATATGTGCCTTCCGTATTCTTGTCAGCGGCGGCACGCTCCTCTTCCAGTTCCTTGGCAAGTTCGGTCAGACGGTCAGCAGCCCCAGCCTTTCGGTTGAGGATCACATCTTCAATTATCTCCAGTTGCTGAGGGGGAATGTCGGCATACTGAACTTTGGTGGCAGGATTCACGATGCCGAAGTCCATGCCGGCATGAATGGCATGATAGAGGAACACGGCATGCATGGCCTCACGGATGTAATTGTTGCCTCTGAAGGAGAACGACAGGTTGCTTACGCCACCGCTGACGTGGGCTCCTTTCAGGTGGGAGCGAATCCATTGTGTGGCACGGATAAAGTCGAGTGCGTAGGCATCGTGCTCCTCCATTCCCGTGGCAATAGCAAGTATATTGGGGTCGAAGATAATGTTCTTCGGATTCATGCCAACCTCCTGTGCCAGAATGCGATATGCTCGTTCGGCTATTTCCGTTCTCCTCTCATAGATCGTGGCCTGGCCTTTCTCGTCGAAGCACATGACAACGACGGCAGCACCGAAGCGCATCACATCGCGTGCATGGTCGACAAATACTTCTTCGCCCTCTTTCAGCGAGATGCTGTTGACGATACATTTGCCTTGCACGCACTTCAGTCCGTCGACGATGACATCCCAGTTGCTTGAGTCGATCATGATTGGCACACGCGATATGTCGGGCTCTGCGGCAATCATATTGAGGAAGGTCACCATCTCCTGCCGGGCATTGAGCAGACCGTCATCCATGTTGATGTCGATGACCAAGGCACCGTCGGTCACCTGTTTGCGTGCGATGGACAGTGCTTCTTCGTAGTTCTTTTCCTTGATGAGTCTGAGGAACTTTCGCGAACCCGCAACGTTGCATCGTTCGCCGACGTTGACGAAAGTTATTTCGGGAGTCAGTTCGAGCAAATCGAGTCCGCTGAGCCAGAGACTCTTCGGCCAGTTCGATGGAGTGTGCGTTTTCTTGCCTACTACCAATGGGGCATATTTCTCGATGAAATCGGGAGTAGTGCCACAGCAGCCTCCCACGATGTTGACCAGCCCTTCGTCGATGAATTCGGCTATTTGTGGAGCCATTGTCTCCGGTGTCTCGTCGTAAAGCCCCATTTGATTGGGCAAGCCTGCGTTGGGATGGGCGCTTATATAATAAGGAGCGCGTCGGGCAAGCTCTTTCAGGTACGGCTTCATCTGTCGAGCCCCAAACGAGCAGTTCAGTCCGACGGAGAAGATAGGGTATGGGTCGACCGATGCCAAGAAAGCATCCAATGTCTGTCCGCTTAGCGTGCGGCCTGCCAGGTCGCTGATGGTCACGCTGAGCATGATGGGCAATTCGCGCCCCATTCTTCTCATGGTCTGTAGTGCGGCATCGATGGCAACTTTGGCATTGAGCGTGTCGAAGATGGTTTCTATTAGAATGATGTCCACGCCGCCTTCGATAAGTCCTTCCATCTGCTCGGTGTATGCGTCGAACAACTCGTCATAGGTGAGTTCACGTTTGGCAGGGTCTATCACATCGGGCGACATGGAGCACGTCTTGTTGGTTGGCCCAACAGAGCCCGCTACAAAACGCGGTTTCTCGGGTGTTGAGTATTTGTCGGCGGCCTGACGAGCCAGCTGCGCACCCCGAATGTTGAACAATCGAGCGTACTCTTCTGTCTGATAGTCGGCCTGCGAAATACGCTGAGCATTGAATGTGTTGGTGGTGATGATGTCTGCCCCAGCTTTCAGGTAGCGTTCGTGAATGTCGGTAATGACATCGGGACGTGTCACGCAAAGCATGTCGTTGTTGCCTTTCACCAAGACTGGTGAGTGGCTGTCGGCCCTCCGTCTGACGGGCAGTTGTCCCTGAAAGTCGGTTTCTGTTAGTCCGTATTGCTGAATGACGGTACCCATTGCACCGTCGAGAATCAAAATACGTTCCTGTACAATCTCGTTTAGTTTAGTTTTCATTTATATATTTTCATAACTCTATCCATCTCGCGTCGATCCTCTTTCTCCTTCAGCGTCTGACGTTTGTCGTAGGCTTTCTTGCCTTTGCAGAGTGCAATGTCCATCTTGGCGCGTCCGTTTTCATCGATAAAGACGAGTGTAGGCACGATGGTATAGCCCGTTTGCTTGGTTGCGCTTTCCAGTTTGGCAATCTCGCGTCGGGTGAGCAGCAGCTTGCGCTCCCGTTTCATTTCGTGGTTGTTGTAGGAGCCGTAGAAATAGGGGCTGATGCTCATGCCCTTCACCCATAGCTCACCGTTGATGATGGTGCAATAGGTGTCAACCAGACTAGCCTTTCCTGCACGAATCGACTTGATTTCGGTGCCTGTAAGCACTATTCCTGCCGTAAATTCCTCAATAAAGAAGTATTCGAAGGCGGCTTTCTTGTTTTTTATCTGTACAGGACTCTTCTTCCTGAGCAGCTCTTGTTCTTTGTTCATGTCTTTTTATGCAATCGTGGCGAATTGGTTCAGATGGTTGTCTATGTAGGTAGCCACTTGTTCCGTCCACTCCTCTTCGTTCTCTACAAATTTGTCATCGAATTCGTCGAACTCTGGATATTTCTCAAAGAGTGCCATAAACTCATCGTCAGTGCAGTCTTTCTCGATGTCGGCTCCATATTTGACGTAGAGCGTGTGTGCATCGTAGATCATTTTCGATAGCTCGCGCATGCCCCACATCTTGTTGAGTGCCTTGGCAAAGGGATTCTTGAAGATGAACGGGCCATAGCCGTTGTGTATGAGCTGCACGAAGCCGCCGTCCATCACCTCCTCGTGCAGGGTGTCCCATGCCAGCAAGGTGATTTGGTCGGTGTTCAGTTCAGCCATGTTTTCACTGTTCAGCTCACCGCCGATAGCCTGACGGATGGCATCGATAAACACCTGAACGAATGCGTCCATACCCTCCTCTGCCGCTTTTCGCAGAGCCGAATCTGTAATTGTTACTTCCTTCATAATCTAATATCTGTGCAAAAGTAACACTTTTTCTTCAATCCTCAAAACAATTGTTTCAGTTTTAATAGAAAGCGAGAGAACTTGCCCCCGAATGCAGGAGCTTAGTTCTCTCGTTTGTGCGTGTAAGACAATTGGGTCTTGGCTGCGTTCTATTTGACCAGCACTTTCTGTCCCTTCACGATGTAGATGCCCGGATGCAGGTTGTTCACCTGGGCTGCACTTACATTCGAAGCAACCTTTGCGCCATTGGTGTTGTAGACGTCAACCTTCTCGTTGCCCTTGGTGATGGCAGTAATCGAGGTGGTCTCGCCGGCAGCCACGTGTTTCGTGATGAGCTTGCCAGCCGTCTCAGAAGCCAGCTGCACATAGCAGCGAGTGGCGAGGAAGCCGCTCAGGTTGCTGTCCACCTTGGCAAACTTTGCCTCGGCATTGTCTCTTGCCAGAATGCCATAGAAGCCTACACCGGCGGTCTTCGTCTGGACACCGGCCATAGTGACGTTTTCGCCGCGTGGTGTTGTAAAGCTCACTATGGGCTGATTGTTGCTGACGGCAGCCTCCTTCACGATTCGCTTGTTGCAAGCCTCACCTGTATAATATATAATATAAGGTGTATTGGCTTTCAGTCCCTCGGCCTTGCAGTCTTGGAAGTTGAGCTGAATATCGTTGCCGACATTCTCTACGCTCACCAGTTTCTCCAGCTTGCAGTCCGTGCCAAAGGTCTCGTCCAGCTCGTTGGCAGAAATGTCGAAAGGAAGTGCTATGGTGTTCCATCCAGTGAACATGTAGCGATTGACTGTCACATTGCAAATCTGCCCGTCATACTTTTCAAGATTTGTGCCGTTGTAGGTACTCAGCATCAGCTTCTCCTGTGCATTAGCAGTAAGGGTTGCCACTGCTAAGGCTGCGATAAAGTAGAATTTTTTCATGTCCATAAATGTTTAAGTTGATAATTGTGTCGTAATTTGATTGCAAATATAATAAATGTTGTTTGATTAAACAAACTTTTTCTTTCAATTTCGCATTTTTTTTTGTTTTCATCGGGCAGAAAACGTAGAGGGGCGCTTCCTTTCTGACAGGAAAGCGCCCCTCTGATGGCTTATTCGTCGGGCAGGAACAGCGGATCTTCGGGCATCACCATGACAGGCGCGGTGTTGTAGGCCTTCATGATTTTCTCTGGCACATACTTGTTGGGTACGACCAGACGGAACATGAACTCGCGGAACCAGCGGTCGGTCATGATCAGACAGCCCGACTGTCCCCAGGCGGCTCCCCATGAGTTCTCCACCTTCCATTTGCGTGCCTTGTTCTTTGCGTCAAGGTCTACGGCGGTCAGTGTCATGGCATGTGTCGAACCGCTGTCGAATGTGGCGATTCTATCGGCCTTCGACATGCCGAAGGTGGTGCCGAACAGCGAGCCATAGTCGAAGTTCTTGGTGTCGGCATAGCCGCGCTTGCGGTCCAGAAACTTGCCTACGTCGTAGCTTGAATACATCTTTTGGCCATCCTTCAGAGCGGCAATGGCCATTTGCTCGATGTCGTCCATCGGCAGGTTGACGTACTTCCAGTTGTGTCCGTCGTAGGTATGGCGGTCAAACTCCACCTCGTAGGTCTTGTAGTAGTCGCGGCGCGGGTCGTTCATCACCATGATGAAGGTGCCGTTGATGGGCGAACCCACCACCTCTTTAAAGAATGACTTCGGTGTGTACTCCTTGGCTTCGCCCACCGCCTTGCCGTTGGCATTTTTGAAGGCGTAGGTGAATTTGGTGGGCGGTTCGCCGATGGTGTATTGAAGCATGCGGTAGATCTGGCTGAGCATGCGTGTCTTGGCTTTTTCGAGCGAAGCCCCCTTCTTGCCTTTCTGCACCATCTCGCGCAGTTGCAGTCCGTATTCGCGCAGCTTCGATGCGATGAGAGCACGGGCGCGTGCCGTGTTGTCGCTCGCATACGACTCAGGCATCACCTCGCTTGGCACCAGTCCATACTTGTCGGCCAGGTCGGCAACACCACAGAACGTACCGCCGTCGTTGATAGGGTAGTGGAAGAAGAACTGCACGCGCAGGTCGTCGATAGGCTTGTCGGCACAGTCGATGACACCTTGCAGCATCAGGTTGGCTTTCTCGAGCTGGTCCCAGAAGAAGAGATAGGCCTGCGAGAAGTCCACGGTGAGCGAGTCGGTGCGCTGCTGGAAGTTGCTGCGCAGCACGTTCATGCCGCTGAACATCCAGCATCGTCCCGACTGCTTTTGGTCGGTGATGCTTTGTTTCTTCGTTTCCACACTGAAGTAAGTGTCCAGTGCGCCTGAGTTGGCATGGTTGCGTGTCAGGTCGTCGATAGAGTTGCCTGCGATGGCATTCTGCAGTGCGCGTTCGGTACTGTTGAGCTTCTGCTCTTTCTGAATTTCGCGGAGCATCGATTCCGATATGCCTCCGTTCTTGTCTTGTGCATGGGCAGACAAGGCCATGCATACAACGAGCGATAAAACTGTTTTTCTGTTCATTCTATGTAACTAAAATTATTTCAGCGTTTGCATGGAGACATCACATTGTGGCGTCTCTACTTCTGGCTGCAAAAATAATACATTTATTCCAATTATGTGAATTTTTGAAAAGGAAAAAGTGCTCTCTGCGTTCTGCTTCTTTTTTCGCTTCCGCTTGAATTATGAATTTTCTTGACAACACCCCCTCTGAGAATCGCATGAAAATCACCAAACACCAAGTGGCTTGCAAATATGCAAGTATTGAGAGGGTTTGTGCATGTCGTTGATTTACAGCGTGTTGCGAAATTTTGCTTCGCAAAATGAACTATTTCTCTCCGTAATACTTCGCCTTTCGAACAGCTTTGAGCCGCCTTCGTGCTGAGATTAGTATTAAATCAAAGTGGGTTTGCAGTCATATCAAACTGAGTTCTTACTTTAATCATCGTGTAACTAATGCTAAAACTCAGTTTGATATGGCTGTAAACCCACTTTGATTCAATATCAATCTCAAGACTGCCGCTAAGACATGACGTGAGCACTGCGGTTCCTTGCTTCCAGAATGCAACTTTCCGAAGGTGCTTTTTTTTATGAATAATCTTGACAATACTACGATGGATCAAGGCGGGGGGAGCTGTAACTTTAAATCGTTCCAACTAATTTTTTTATCATTACTAAACAACAATTTTTTTGAAAAAAACTTCATTCTTTTTCGTAGGATTGTCGATTTTTTTGTGTACTTTTGCGGCAAGTTATGGAAAAGAAGGAGTTTCAGGCCGCATTGCAGCGGAATGCCGAGTTGATAGGGCGCATACGCCAGTCGGCTCATGATTTGCATCAGGGGGTTAATCAAATCTACGGAAAGAACTTGCCCTATGGCTATCATCTGGACATGGTGGCAGGCGAGGCTACGGAGTTTGGCCATCTAGTGTGTGCAGACGAAAGAGATGTAGTACCCATCATGTTCGGGGCTTACTATCATGATTCTATCGAAGATGCCCGTCTGACGTATAATGATGTGATGAAAATCGCCCGCTCCTTCATGGATGCCGAGCAGGCACTGATGGCCACCGAAATCGTCTATGCGCTGACCAACGAGAAAGGGCGCTCAAGAGAAGAACGGGCCAACGAAAAGTTTTATGCAGGCATCCGTGCCACTCCCTATGCCCCTTTCCTGAAACTCTGCGACCGTGTGGCCAATATCACCTTCTCGTGTGCGGGCAAGGATGCCGACAATCTGCACATGAAGGAGGTCTATAAGAAAGAGGTGCCTCACTTCCTGTCTTCCATCAATCCTCATAGCCAAGACCCTCGCCTTGGGGTTCCTGCCGACCTGGTGGAGCAGTTGGCCGAGCAAATCATTGACGAGATGCAGCGCGAGGAGTGGCTGGCCAGTACGCTCAGTCTGTAGTTTTGTTGATTTGGGTGTGGCTACACGTCAAAACCGTCTGTCAGCACAATCTTATAGTCCTTCGTCACCACCAACTGCGGAAACAATATTTCCTCGCTCTTTGCAGCTACAATCTCTAAATCTTTTCACTAACAGAACGCAATATTCTGTTTCCTGTTGCAAAAATAAAATGCGCCTGCGAATACAATGTTCGCAGGTGTAAGAAAATATAGTTAACGCTCGCTATTTTTGACAAAGCCCTCTTAAAATATACTCCTCTCTTGCTCGTGGATTCCACCCCTCATAATAAATGACATTGTTATCCTTTATTTTTCACTTATTCTTCTTTGGTTTCATGATTTTGTGCTACCTTTGCACACATAATTCATAATGGAATTCTATCTTATGGCAAAGATTAATGTCCAGAATACGGAGATAACCATCGTTTTGCACAATGACGATGACTACATTTCGCTAACCGATATGGCTATTGGTATCTTTTCCAAGGTATAAAACAAAACATGGCATGCAATGAGCCGACATCAGGGTTTGTCAGATCGGATGACATCCTAAGAACAGACCGATTCACGGACTTTTCCACCGTGCCCAGCAGAGGATATAATCTGCTGGTACGAGCAAAGCGTCATGGACGGTGGTGGATGCTGAAAGGGCTCAAGGAACAGTATCGGCAAGATACCGTCTACCAAGTCCTGTTGCAGAAGGAGTATGAGATAACCAGCCAGTTGCAGCACCCGATGATAGTCTCCGTCTTTTCCCTTGAAGAGGTTGAGGGATTAGGACTTTGCATAGTAATGGAGTGGATAGAGGGCCTGACGCTGAAGGAATGGCTGGCACAGGGGAATCACTCGCGAAAACAGCGCCGCCACGTGGCAGACATGCTTTTAGAAGCCTTGGCCTATGTGCAAAGCCGACAGACACAGCACCGCGACCTGAAGCCCTCGAACATCATGCTCACCCACGATGGGCAGCACCTGAAGCTCATCGACTTCGGACTGTCAGACACCGACAGCCATACCATCTTGAAAGCGCCGGCAGGCACAGAGGGCTATATGGCACCTGACGGGCCGTCTGACATTTATTCGCTGGGGCGCATCCTCCGTGAGCTACGCTTGGGATGGTTGTCGCTTATGGTCATCCGTAAATGTTGTGCGCCAAGTAATCGACGTTATACTGATGTTGAGACCATCAAGAGAGATTTGCACCGTTGCTGGCTGGGGCCCAAATGGATTCTTCTCATCATCTGCCTTGTAGCTTTGGCAACTGGTCTCTATCAGACGAACCGTACGCATACACAACAAGGACAGCAAACGGTCAGCGACTCGTTGAAAGTTCTCAAAGAAGAGAGCCATGCAAAAACGTCTGATGAGCAGGCAGCAATAGACTCACTACAGCTTCAGATAGACAAAATCCGCGAACAGCAAGAGTCAGAACGGGCAACCATCCAGAAACGCAAAGATGGCATTGCTGCTGCAAAAAGAAAGATTGACCAACAGATGGCTGCGTATGGCATCCAGCAGATGTTCGACACAGTAACTTGCTGGCGTAACATCACCATCCCATTCTTGAGAATCACCGATGAACTTATCATGGCTACCAAAGAGCCGGAATTAAAGGAATACATTCAGGAGCGCTACCGCAAACCCTGGATAAAGCGGATGAATGAACTACCCTTCGACTAACTTAGTCGCACACCTCTATCACCACACCGTCTTTCTGTCCTGCCACATAAACCATAGGAGGCATGCCCTGATGCATCACCTCATCCAAATAGAGCGGCTCGTGCTGTATCATCAAGTGACAGCGGAATGTGTCACCTACACTTAGTTTCGTATTCTCAGCTTCTACTATCTCAAAACGTCCTTCTCCTTGGTGCCT